>NZ_JBWDNT010000035.1:0-24288 GCF_056269345.1 Paenibacillus sp. J22P15 | reverse complement strand
AAAGGAACCAATGCAGTGAAAGTTGAAGTTCCAATTGCAGACGGAAGTGCATATACAGTTAGAATTTCATTGCTGGACGCCAAGGGTAACGTAATTACTTATGCAGATGATGCAGGCGTATTAAAAGATGATCATTCTGACGTTTATGAGGGAAAAGCAACAATGAGTGGATTTCAAAAAGTACAACTATCAGGGCCAATATCCAATGACTGGTGGCATTTATATGCTTGGCAAAACGGTAACCCGATCACATTCAATGGAAGAGCATATGCTATTAGAGGTGTTGACGATCTAAGATCACTCAGAGTTTTAGGAAGCTCTGGCGTTATTGAGGTTGTTTTGGAAGATTTTAATGGCAATAAGTCTACGCCTGTACAAGTTCCATTTGGAAGTTTGGTCGAATAAATTTTTAAGTTCGGTTGAAAAAGCGCTTGAGGCCAAATGTCCCAAGCGCTTTTTCTGTTTTATGTAGGCGGGATGGACGAGTACGGATGTTATTCATGTAAAAAGAGAGCGCCCGTATGTGTGACGAGCGCTCTCAAAGGATATATGGCATTATAGGTTATTATCTTACGGATACTGGGCCAACCATTGGTCGCTTCCGACCGGACAAGAGTCGTATGTAATAATCTGTTCGCCTTGGAGCTGCGGGTTGCCTGTCGCGTTGTAGCAAACAATGAACGAACGGCGGTGATGATCCGACTCATTCGCAGCGGAGCTGTGCAGCAGATTGCTATGAAAGAACAGCGCAGAGCCCGGTTTCATCTCGCAGTGGACAAGCTCGAATAACGATTCGATTTGCCCGATGCGGGTTGCATCTGCGCCGGTCTGCTCGCCGACTTTGCCGTGTTCGAGCCTGCCAAGCTTATGGGAGCCGCGTAGCACGCGCAAGCAGCCGTTCTCTCGAGTAGCGGCATCCAGCGCGATGAACACGCTCATCATATGAGGGTAGATGAACCCTTGGCCGTACCAATAGCCGTAATCCTGGTGCCATTCCCATGCCCCGCCGGAATGGGCCTCTTTCAGCATCACTTTACCGTGAAAGAATGCGGCGTCCTCACCTAACAGAATACGTACGCCGTTGACCAGAGGGGGGCAAACGGAGACGGCCGACCACATATCGGACCCGAGTTCGTGCCAAAGTGCCAGTCGGGCTTTCCGGCCAGAACTGTCCATATTGCCATAAGCAGTGGCGGCCACGCGATCTCCGTGTTCCACCTCTCGAATCATTCTGCTGACTTCCTCGCCGGAAAATAACCCTTCTACCAATAAATACCCGTCTCTGTTATAACGGGCGGTTTCTTCATGTGTCAAATACATAGCTTCTATTCCTCCTCGACTGAATTGAATAATAACTAGAATTATCTTATATCTATTCCATAACTACTCCTTTAGAGATCCAATCAACACACCTTTCACAAAATACTTCTGCAGGAAAGGATAAACGAGCAAAATTGGAACGGTAGATACGATAATAACTGCGTATTTTATGATTCTTTTTGCCTGCATAGCATCAATATCGCTGTTGGTGATCACCAGATTTTCCACGCGGTTCTGAATCAGGATTTCCCTTAAAAATAACTGGAGCGGGTACATTTCCCTGTCCCGTAAATAAATGACCGCACTGAACCAGGAGTTCCATTCTCCGACCGCGTGAAACAGCCCCATGACCGCCACGATGGCCATCGACAGCGGCAGCACGATTCTGAAATAAATGTAAAAATCATTGGCCCCGTCTATTTTGGCGGATTCAATCAGCTCTTCGGGAATACTTTGAAAGAACGTTCGCATCACGATTAAATTCCATGCTGAGATCGCGCCCGGCAGAACGATCGCCCATACCGTATTCAAAAAACCGAGCGATTTCACGAGCAGGAAGGATGGAATGAGGCCGCCGCCGAAAAACATCGTAATGACAATAAGGATCATCATAAGCTGCTTCCACATCAAGCCTTTCCTGGATAAAACGTAGGCTCCCATAGATGTAACCAGCAAACTGATAGACGTTCCGAGAAGAACATAAAAGATCGTATTTTTGTACCCGATGGCCAAATTGGGATTCTGAAAAACCAGCTTATAACCAGCCAGCGTTGGCTCGATCGGATAGAATAGAATGCCTTTATGCGCATAGAGACTGCCGGGATCGCTAAAGGAGGCGAACAGGACATACAGCAGCGGATACAATGTCGCGATCATGAGCAGGGTCAATAACGTTACATTGAACATATTGAAGAGAGAGCCGCCCAAACTTTGCCTTCTTTTCATCGTTAGTCTCCTTACCAAAGACTGACATCGTTCAGTCTTCTGCTAAATCGATTGGCACAGTAAAGCAAGATGAAGTTGATGATCGAATTAAACATTCCGATGGCGGCGCTGTAGCTGTAGTCGGCTTGTTCCAACCCTCGTCTGTACACGTAGGTAGAGATGACGTCCGCAGTATCGAATGTAAGCGGATTGTATAAGAGCAGCACTTTCTCCCACCCTACGGAGAGTAAAGAGCCCATACTCAGAATCAACAGAATGACGATAGTCGGCATAATGGAAGGGATTGTGATATAGATGACCCGATGAAATCTCGAGGCCCCGTCAATTTCAGCCGCTTCATACAGATGAGGGTTGACGCCTGATAACGCCGCCAAATAGATAATGGTTCCCCATCCCAATTCTGTCCAGATGCCCGAACTCACATATATCGTCCGAAACCACTCCGGATTCGTCAGCAGGCTGGAGCGTTCTCCCCCGAAAAATTCGACCACATCGTTGATGAAACCCGTCGAACTCGTAATGTCTATGATGATGCCGGAAATGACGACAACGGATATAAAATGAGGCAAATAGGTAATTGTTTGAACCGTTTTTTTGAACAATTCAGCCTTAAGCTCATTTAAGAGTAAAGCCAAGAGGATAGGGGCGGGAAAACCGAAAAGCAGACTGTAGAGGCTGAGCAAAAAAGTATTCTTCAGAAGCTTCCAAAAATAATAACTATGAATAAAGTCGTTAAAATGCTGAAGCCCAACCCACGGGCTGCCTAGAATTCCGAGTGTTGGCTTGAAATCTTTAAAGGCGATAATCGCGCCGTACATAGGCGTATAATGGAATACGATGTAGAAAACAATCATCGGTAGCGCCATGAGGTAGAGGTATTTGTAGAGCTTGAAGTCTTTAGCGGCTCTGGTCCAGAATATACCCACTTGCGTCCACTCCATTTCTGAGGAATGACTTGCACGGGGAATGTAATCGGCCGTTTCATCGTTTCAGCGATTCATCCCCGTATTGAACCGAATCATCTCTTGTTCAGCCTCTCGATTGCATGCTGATAATTGGCGGTAACTTCATCGATTCCAAACGACTTCACCTGCTTGACGTAATCGTCGAATTTGCCCAGCGGCTCAACACCCATAATGAACTTCAATGTCATCTCGCTTATGTAGGTCTGGGCATCCGTCATCGTTTTTGTATTTGTCTCTTGCTCGTCGATCGTGAAGGTGATACCAGATGGCAGCTATAACGCGATATCCGCTTGACCCCAGAGCTTCCAGGCTTCATGCTGCTCCGGCCAAGGGTACTGCATCAAATTTTGACGCATATCGATGTTTTGCTTTAACAGGTTGGGGAAATACAATGAACCGATTTTAGCCGGATTTTCCTTGTACTTATCCGTAAATTCAGGTTTACCGTTCACCAGTTGATAAGATTCTCCTTCAATTCCCCAGTTCGTCAGCAATTTACCTTCCTCAGAGTAGAGATAGTCAAACAATTGGATGGTTTCCTTCGGATACTTATTGTTCGTCGTAATATATTTGATTGAGCTTTGATCCACATACCAGCCGTAATCGTCTCGAATATGCAGCTTCTGGCCTTTCTCCCGAACGGGAATAGGCGCCGGTACAAACTTGACTCCAGCTTGAATCTTATCTTTAATCGAAGCGTACCAATAAAGATGCATATTACCAACCGCACCGACCACACCGTTTTGAACCATAGGCACGACATGATCGTTGAAACTTTGAGTTGGATAATCTTTATGGATCAATCCTTCGCTGTACCATTTATGCAGCGTCTCCAAGTACTGCCTGTATCCCGGTTCAATCGGAGCGAATTTGACTACGCTATCCTCCTGATAGAAACCGTCTGAGGGAACATTGAACGCACTTGCCAAGAACGAGCCCGGGTTCGATGTGGACCACGATAATGGGGCTTCCAGATCAAATTTTTCCTTGAATGTTTTGAGTGCGTTATACCAGTCATCGACCGTTTCCGGCATCGGCAGACCTGCTTGGTCGAGCAGATCCTGGCGGATCATCGGGCCATTATAGGCATATCCCTCATCGATCGACATCTCATTGCTGATTTGAGCACCGAATCCGACCAGTTGACCGTCGTCGTTTTTAAGCATCTTGGCAACTTGAGGGTCAGTCTCCATGATTTTCTTTAAGTTGGGCGCATATTGGTCGATCAGATCCTTCGTATCGATGATCAACCCATCCTTGATGGCTTGCCCGGGTCCGCCTTTATAGGCATCGAAATTGCCGACAATGATATCCGGCAGATCGCCGCCGGTCACCATGAGATTGAATTGCGCCGCTTCTTGCCCCACCGGAGGGTGGATAAATTCCAGTTTGATCCCCGTTCTTTTCATAATTTCTTGTGCTGCGGGCGTTTCCGCCATGTTATTGAAAAACTGGACATCGCCTTCCTGCAGTCTCATAAAAACTTTAAGCGTAATCGGTTGTTTTTTGCCATTCGAATCACTTGGGTTCGTATCGGCCTTCTCGGAAGAATCTGCTGTAGTATTTGCCGTTTCATTCGAAGCCTGGCTGCAGCCTGCGACCGCCATCAATATGACGCTCAGCAACAATAAGGTAATCGTCTTGATTTTCTTTCGTATGAACAAAGCAAATCCCCCTCTGACACGGTATGCCCTACAGAAGGGCATACCGTGTTCGCATGATTTAATGACAATAAGCTTTTGTTAGCTATTTGGTTTCTTGGATCAATTGGAAATATTGATCTGCGCGTACCACTTCATATTCCGGACCAATCTGCTGCGTAACTTCCAGCAGGTCGCTTGGCGTGAATGTCCATGCATTCACGGCAAGTGAAACGAACTTCGGCGATTTGCCGTCCCAGATGTCTGCCTCCTGCTTAAGCTTGTCAAGGAGTTCTTTCTTCGTTCCCGCAGTGCGAAGAATCGACTGGGGCGTCTTGCCGTTCAAGAACGAAATGTTCGACTTGTCATTGAGCATCATCATGATCCCTTGAGGTTTGAAATAATCCGTATAAGCTTGTGCTTTGAAGTCCGTGAGCGGATTATTATCCAGATTTAAGATGTACGTGACGCCGAAGTCGCCGCGCTCCATGTATGACTTTGATTGCTTCATAAAGCATCTGAAGGTTTGATCCGGCCACTGGCCTGGATAGAAGTAACCGACGCCGGATGGTCCAGCAATAAGCAAATCTTTGACGGATGCCGACTTCTGATAATAAGCGAGCATCGCAGGCGCCGCATCTAGCAGCAGCGGACTTACGGTCCAGTTGATCGGTACTTTTCCTCTGTTCGGATCATCCCATGATTGTCTCAGCCGATGCTGATTGTATTGCAAATTATCGCCTTCGCCCATATTGTACGTGACATAGATTTTATTTTGCAGCGGCACCTTTGGCGCCGACTTCTGCTTCATCACCGGGGCGCGAGTGCCGGAGAAGACGGTTAAGTTTGAGAAAAAGTCCGCAGCGAGCACATAAATACTGTTTTGTGACAGCATCTGTGTGGACTTGAATTCGCCTTCCACATCATGATCGAACCAGCCGAGGTATGGCGTACCCGGTTCGCAGTCTTTGATGATCTTCTCGAACAGCTGCTTCTCCTGTTCATTCGTTGCATCCAGCCAGAACACCATCGCTTTGTTGGCAACGGCATAGTCCCTCAATAAGCCATAGGACCTGCGATCCGCGTCTTCCCAGGCACGCGGAGCCTCATTCGTCGCGGAAACCTTAAATTCGTTCCACATGTCGACGGATACCGTATAATTCGTCGTGCCTGCAGGCGGAGTGAACTTGTATACCCAATATCTGTCCTGATCCGCATACCGGTGGCCTTCATACCCTTCGCCTGCAACCGAATTTTGCCGATCGTACAAATATTTAGCCTCGGCCTCCTGACCGGGAATGAATGTATCAATGATGGTATCGTCCGCCTTGATCGTAACTTGATGGACCGCTGGACCCCATCCGTCTTCTTCGAACGAATCATCGAAACGTAAGTAAATATCCCCCCCAGGCACATAACTAGATAAGTCAAGATCGTAAACTTTTCGGTTCGAGCTATTTTTAATAGGTTGTAACTCCTCAATGAGCGTTTTGAATTGTTCGGGGATTTCCGTTGAAATGTTCACTTTAACGCTTGGGGTAATCCCGATCAGCATACGATGCGTCGTTAGTGGCCACAGGTTCTCGTACTGCCAGGTATACGCATCCAAACGGTCCTTAAAGCGGCCGCGCAAATCATCGATTACCTTAATCTTCTTCTTATATCTCAACTGAATGCTCTCCGCCAGCTCTGGGCTGACAACGATGCCGCCTCGCAGTCCCGCCAACGTCGTAGCCACGTTAATCGAATCCTGCACCTTCGGATCATAGATAATGATGCCGTTAATACGATGAATATATTTGTCCAGCAGCTTCCAAGGATCCTCGTACATCTTCGTTGGAAGGTTCAGCGTCTTGAGCCAGGTAATGATCGTTTCCTGATCTTCAATAACATAGATGCTTGGGCGTTCCCGGTTCACGAGACCTTGCAGGGTGACAAGCATCATTCTCATGTCACCGGACAGCTTTTGCTTTCCCATATCGATGACATCAAGATGCGTTGCTTTGGCGAATGAAGGTAGCTCTTGATTTTCAGGCCACGTAATGCCATTCGGTCTATTCTTTTGGGGCGAAGCCGAACCCGCAGAGGCGAAAGATGTAGTTAGGATGATTGCCATGATGAGAACGATCCACTTCTTGAACACAACAACACTCTCCTTATTGGACATTAGAATTTCTTTTACGAAAATCTGCTAGAGTTATAACGAGCGCCCGTTACATTGCTTAGTATAGGATCTATCCGCCGTTCATGTAAGCCCTTTCTTTTTGTGCGAGACTGGAATTATTGCTTCTGGGTAGAAACGCCGCTTTTTAACGCGAAAACGTGAATTTTTAATTAAACTTCAAAATTTGTATCCAAAAAAAAGACGTCACCCCTTAAATTTTCCGGGTGTAACGCCTTCATATTTCTTGAAAAGCCTGATAAGCGTGTCTCGATTCGTGAAGCCTGCACGCGCAGCCACTTCCTTAATGGTGAAATCATTCGCTGCCATCATATCTTTGGCTTTCTGAACCCGTACCTTTTGGATATACTCGAGCAATCCTTCCCCTGCATGCTGCTTAAACATTTTAGAGAGATAAGGCAAGCTCACGTGAAATTGTTCCGATATCATGGAGACGTTTAAATCCGGATTGTGATAATTACACTGCGTAAACGATATAATCTCAGCGATAAGCGTACTTTTATTGCTTTTATCCGTACCAACAACATACTGCTCGATCTCATCTATAATTGCGAATATTTCCAGCTCAAGCTGCGGAAGTGTCTTGCAGTGCAGCAGGCGGTCAGTGGGATTTAGGCTTTCCAAAAACTCCTTTTCCAGCTTGATGCTAATTCCGTTTAATGAAGTGATGACAGTATGTATCAATGCAAACATATTGCACTTGACGATATTTATCGGCACCTGTTTTGAGTTGTTAACGATGGTTTCTGAGATCACCTGTTTAGCACTCTGATAGTCCCCAACCTTTATACAATTGGCAAATTGGTATTCTTTAATATCGGAAAAGTCATAATTCATGCTTCCTTGTTCACTGGTCTGAATGTCCTCATAATGGATTATGCTTTCACTTCCGAAAATTAGTTTGTACTCGATGGCTTCAATGGTCTCGTTATACGCAAATTTAATATCCTTCAGTTTTGAGTACAGCCTGCTAATGGAAACTGAACAAATGATGCCGATTCGATTCGCGAATAATTGAATAGCTTGTTCGGCAATTTCAATCACTTCGTCCTTTTGCTTCGTTTTATCATGTTCTTTGATATTCACGAGGCACACCATGAACTGATCCACTTCCAGAACAAATCCGTTATTGTTATGCTGTCTGAGGTAATCCTCCAAAACATTCTTCATTACTAAGTGAACTCGTTCATCTTCTCTAAATATATCCTTTGCCGGTTCATGAGTGACGTTGCTGGTGCTGGTATTTTCCAGATAAAACAAGAGAAGCGCATAATGATTGGATTCGAATCTTATGTTATAGGCATCTGACAAGTCTGAAACAGAAATGCTGCTATCATGATTTCCTTTCATGAGACGAATCAAGAAATGATCGCGAAGCGTTTCTTTCTGCAGCCTGTATTTTTCCTCTACAAACTGCTTTTCCTCCACGATATTGGAGACCATCTCTTCGATAAATTTATATTCATTGCATTGGACCTTGGGAAGAATGCCGGACTTCTCACCGATGACGTTTAACAATTGACGGATCGGGCCATAGTTTTTTCGGGAGAATAGATAGGTCAAAACCCCGCCCAGCACAAAGATCAGAATCATGCCGGACAATGCCAAATTGCGGATAACGATGGCTTTGTACATAAACAGATTACTTGGAATGGCGGTAACATACTTCCAGTCCGTGATTTCGGATGGGATGGAGGAAACGGTCATATTTTTCCCGTTCAACTTCATGTGTGTCACGCCAAGATCCGATAGCCCGTCATAGTTTAACTCTTTATAATCTGTGGGTTGACCCGTTGTATAGATGAGTTGATTGCTGCTGTTGATGATGGAGACGGTTCTCCCGTCACTCCATTCCATATTTTTAAAAGCGCTTTCAAAGATGGTGTTGTTCAACTGAATAAAAATCGTTGCCAACGGCTTCTCCGGATTTTTAGAGATATAAGGGACAAGGGAGGTGGCAAAAACAATCGTACGCCCGGAAGCGTCCGTATCCTGGCCATTCATGTCCAATGGTAAATATTGATTTGAATGATACGCCTTAATAAATGAATCCCACTCACGGCTGCCCATGTTGTAACTGCCGTAAAATTGCCGGTAAAAGGATTCCGAATTAAATACACCGTTAGTCGATAAGATCATATCGGTATAATTGAAATAAACGTAAAACTGACTAAGAAATTGATTTGAAAGCTTATACGTCTCGAATTCCTTAAACAGCCCGTAATTGGTATACCTTTGAATCGTATCCACTGGGGTCCGTGTATTCATAAGCGCTTTGACTCTTGAATCGTTTCCGACTCTATTCGTCAATTGTCCGATATCTCTAAGCCGGCTGTCGATGTTTAGCTGAATCTGCTTAATGACAGCTTCGTCAGCTCTGTTTATTTCCTGTTTAATCACTTCAAGAGATTTGAAAAAAAAGACACAACCGATTATGACAGGCACTAGCAAAATGAATAAATAAGGCAGCACAAAGGAAACTAGAAAGGTTCGCTTATTGAATAGGAATTTCCTTTTCATATTTTTGATATTCTGCAAACGAATTAGGTCCCCTTTCAATAATCGTTGCTAATCTATATTCACATCATTACTACATCAACATGCTTTAATCCTTTATTTCATGGAAATTTAACGCACTTGTAGTTATTTAGGTTAAACAACTTTAGTCTAGTAGTTCTGGTACACATCTGTAAGTGCCGAAAGACCATAATATTATGTCGTTGCGCTCCCGGGAAACGAGAGAGTTGTAAAGATAAAAAGAGAAGCGCTGCGACAGCGTTTGATATTTTATTTGAAGTAAGGGGAAGGATACGTAACAGAATATTGTAACTGGATGAATTGTCAATGATTTGAAACATTTGCAAATGTCTATCGTCTATACTGTGAAGAGATTAGGACAATCGGTTTGTTGCGATGGACCTCTTAGATGCTGCGAAATGGCTAGTTGGCAGTATCCGTAAAAAAATCAAGAATTAGTATGACGATCTAAGCTAACTGGCAAGAGACTAAATATATTGCGGGAGTGGAGCTTATGAAGTTGATATTAATATTCGGACCACAGGCAGTTGGAAAAATGACCGTTGGACATGAGTTGGAAAAATTATCGGGATTGAAGCTCTTCCATAATCACATGACCATTGAATTACTTTGTCCGTATTTAGGATTTAGTCCTGAAATGTGGGAATTATCAAATCTATTCCGTCAAAAGATATTTGAAGCAGTCTCAAAGAGTGATTTGAATGGATTGATATTCACTTATGTATGGTCGTTTGATTCGAAACAGGATTGGGATTACGTGGAAAATGTTTGCGAGATTTTTGAAGGAAGTGGTGGAGAAGTTTATTTTGTAGAACTAGAAGCTGATTTAGATGAAAGAATTAAACGTAATAAAACCCCCTTTAGACTGGAACATAAGCCTTCCAAAAGGAATGTCGAACAATCCGAACACAGAATGAGAACTGCAACAGAAAAGCATAGGTTAAATTCATATGATGGGGAAATCACAAGAAAGCATTATCTTAAAATTAATAATACAAATCTGACTCCATTAGAAGTTGCTAATAACATTAAAGAAAAGTTTAGATTGTAATTGGGAATTGGGAATGACGATTTTGCTAACGGGTAGCTAATAGCGTAATAAAGCCTCGTTGAGCTAACTCGCAGGATACAAGAACAATGGTGATGAAATAAACTGAAAATGAGACTGCGAGGTGGCGCTAATCGAAAAGTGTATTGAAGTAAACAAAATAATGAATGGATTTCGTATGCCTTGGGCTATTGCTGGAGGATGGTCGATCGATCTCTATCTAGGTAAAATAACACGAGATCACTCTGACATTGAAATAGCTATATTAAGAGACCATCAATTAGCTATACGAGATTATCTGACTGGTTGGAATTATAAGAAGGTCCAAGGTGGAAAAATAATAACGTGGTTGGAAAATGAAATATTAGAACTACCTATACATGAAGCCTACGCGGAAAAAGCTACAGAGAAGATCGAGATCCTCTTAAATGAATCCGACAATGATTGGTGGATATATCGCAGGGATTCTCGAATACAACGAGAGATGCAAAAAACGATATTAATTACAGCTAACGGAATCCCATACTTAAGTCCAGAAATTACATTGCTATTCAAATCAAAGAACCCAGAACCAAAAGACGAAAAGGACTTTAAGAATATTGTTAATTACCTGAATGATGAACAAAAAGCTTGGCTGCAAACATCGCTTAAGCTCGTATATACCGAGCATCCTTGGATTGAGTCACTAAACTAACGGGCAAAATAGTTCCAGTATGTGGTATATTTTGGTAAGGGATTTGAACAAGGGGGGGCAATGTTGAGGGAGATAAAGTATCCAGTTAAGAGTCCTACAAGGCTTAGAACCATTATAGGCATGATTGTTATTATATTGAGTCAATCTATTCTTGTATTTAGATCATGGGATCAGAGTGGTGTATTCTACGCTTCGTTAACGGTGATTCTTCTATGTTTAGTTGTACTGTTACTCGCATTGTACAGAACATTTTTCAAGAAACCAACCGAGTTATGCCTATCCAATGAGCAAATCATATTAAATGGGAAAATAATTAGTTCGAGGGATATCAAAGTGATAATGACCAGGGGGTACTTTAAACCTGTTATCGGGATATTACCTTACAGGAGGAGAATCGTCCCAATGGATATGGAATTTATGTATTTAAAGGGTGAAGATAGAGGTACCTCGGATTTAAAGGGTTGGGCAAAAGTGAACAATGTAAAGATGGTCAATAAATCGTTTCAAACGTGGATATAAGTGTATTCCCTAGCACTATTCGGTACGATTGTTTTCTTATTCAGATGATGGGCTTAACTAGGATGACATACTTGTTCGTTACGCTAATGGGCAGTTATGTGCAGTGTGTAGATTTTTATTGAATTATTTACATGACGATTTAAATGCTCTATACTGCATGGGTATATATGGGGATTTATTCATTATAAGGAGCGATTAGTCAATGAAAGAAAGTTCTTCTGACACCCCAACTACTAGAATACAACTAGATAATTACGGTTTCGCTGGTATGGATGCATCCCAACTCGGAGCAGTTAAATCAGTTGCTGATTATTATCAAATCCCTTTAACAGCAACGCAGATTTATGGTATGACAGGTCTTGCTTTCCTATTTGTTCTTGACGAGAATTTAGTTCAGCCTAATGCTGGTCCGCCAGAACCAGCAATTTTTCGACTTGCACGGAATATTGGCCTTGAAATTGAAGGGTTTCACCAATATGCCGAAGGTGCGGCTTTTTCTAGACTTCAAGGCGAGGCTTGGGAGAAAGCAAGGATGGCAATCAACTCAAATAAGCCTGTGTTTGCGAAAAATTTAGGCCAAGACAATCAAACCTCTGTTATCGTCGCTTATGATGATGTCGGATACTATATAGATTCATGGCATACAGGGTATGAACTCAGTCAAGAGGTTATCCCGTGGAACTTCCTAGGTTTAGTCCATTGTCCGTGCATTAATTGTGTAAATGAACGGAAGATTTCCGAAACTAGGGACTCGACGAGTGGTTTAATTTCATTACATTGGGCTGCCCCCTCCCCCGTTAAAGATGAAAGGAATGCTTTTGTGGAAACACTACAATTCTCTATTCATCTAATTGAAGAAGGGAGTTATAAGTGGTCAGGGAAAACGTACTTTGTTGGTTTTCGAGCGTTTGAAGAATGGATAAAGGGTTTGGAACGTAATACTATTTATAAATTTGATTTTGCTCTCATTATTGAAGTTGTTAACGAAGCTAGGTACCAGGCAACTCTCTTCTTGGCAGATATAAAGGATAAATTTAATGGCAAGTTGAAACAGTCAGCTAATGAGGCAATTAGTACATACACCGAAATTTCTTCCAGATGTAATAATTTGAAAAATAGGTTCCCGTACGAGCAACCACACGAGCTGTTTAATGATACTGAAAGAGAAGACATTATAGCAATTCTAAAAGAAATATCGTTGTTAGAAAGGAAAGCTTTAACTTATCTAAAGGAAATGTATGTTGCTTTGAGCTGAGTGATTTGCCTTGTTACGATTATAAAGCCAACACGGTATTAAGCTAACGGGGAACGTTAGTTCAATAGCACACAACGACGAGCAGGCACTGCGGTAGCCTGCTCGTTTTATTAAACTAACGAGCAGTTATCTTCAACTGATATGGTATAATTTATCAAAAAAGTTCTTTGACAGGAGAGTATGGGAATGGAAAATCATACTGATTACATCAGTGAAGATGTAAACGAATTGAACAAACATTATCTGATCATGAAAGAAAGATACGATGAGTATAAGAATCAGAACATGATATTGGATATGTCTAGAGGCAAACCATGTCCTGAACAACTTGATCTTTCCACTGAAATGCTCGATATCTTGATATTTGATGATCACTTAAAGGCAAAGGATGGTTCGGATTGTCGCAATTACGGAGGTATTGACGGAATTCCTGAAGCAAAAGAATTATTTTCTCAAATTCTTGAGGTTAGCACAAACGAAATCATTATTGGTGGCAATTCAAGCCTTAATATGATGTATGACACTATATCCAGAGCGATGCTTCATGGTGTTTACGGTAGCGGATCGCAATGGGGGAAGCTTCCAGGCATAAAATTTTTGTGCCCCAGTCCAGGTTATGACAGGCATTTTGCCATATGTGAGCTCTTAAATATAGAGATGATCGTAGTAGACATGTTGCAGAATGGACCAGATATGGATACGATCGAAAAGCTTGTCAGTGAAGATGACTCTATCAAAGGAATATGGTGTGTTCCTAAATACAGTAACCCTGACGGAATCACATACTCGGAAGAGACGGTAGATAGACTTGCTCACATGAATACTAAAGCAAGGGACTTTAGAATTTTTTGGGATGATGCCTATACTGTTCACCATTTAACTAAACCCGATCAGTTGAAAAATATACTTGCGGCCTGTAAGGCAGCAGGAAATCCTGACCGTGTTTATATGTTCAGTTCTACCTCTAAGATTACTTTTCCTGGTTCTGGCATTGCAGTGTTAGCATCCAGCGAGGAGAACTTGAATTTTATACGGAAGCAGATTTCTATCCAGACAATTGGCCCCGACAAGATCAACCAACTTCGACATGTTCGTTTTCTAAAAAATATTGATAATTTAAAAGTTCATATGGAAAAGCACGCAGCTATAATAGAACCCAAATTTGATATGGTATTAAATAAGCTTGAATCAGAGTTAAGTGGAAAAAATATTGCGTCATGGAATAAACCGAACGGGGGTTATTTCATTAGCCTTAATACATTAGACGATTGTGCTAAAGACGTAGTAAATATGGCAGCAGAAGTCGGTGTCACATTGACTAAGGCAGGGGCTACATTTCCTTATGGAAAAGATCCAAGGAATCGAAATATACGTATAGCCCCTACTTTTCCATCAGTTAAAGAGCTAGAAACAGCCATTGAAGTGTTATGTCTCTGCGTTCAATTGGTAAGCATAAAGAAGATTCTATCTGAAAGGTAATTAGTTTTTTATAATGCCTCGCACACCGCCAGGTCTAGCCATGTAAACTCCCCAGGTTTGCACCATCTGCTCCGGAGTTAAATGCAATACGTCAGATGGGGCTGGGAAACGACGCAAAGTGGCTAATGAACGAGGACTAAAAATATCTTCGAACGCTTTGCAGTATTCTTTTGATTTTGTAGCTTTAGTTAGTCTAGACTTCATAATAACGCCTCCTAAGGTGAGTTCTGAGGGCTCCAACCCAGTACATACTCATCCTAGCGGGGCGTTCGTTTTTCTGCAAATTGAATCTACTAACACCTACAGGAATGTTAACGGGGAACGTTAGTTCAATGGAGGACTCTATACAAAGATGAAGGAGCTGCTGCCGCAGCTCCTCTTACTTCTTAACAAAATAAGAAATTTTGTACATATGTCTTAGATTGTCAGTACGGAGACTGCCAGAAGAAGAATTCGTAGGATAACCAATTTCTCTAATCGGGCAAGGGAGAGGAAAGCGAAGGCGACCGAATATTGGTCTCGCGTCCGGCGCATGGTCGACCATATTGAGGAATTGCTTGGATGAACCTCACTGTGATGTTAAATTCCGTACTTGTTTTAGATAGGCGGGGGCAATACGTTTTCATTTATATATTCATAACGAGAACTTATATGATATATTATTCGAAATGAATAATAATTTATAATTGGATAGATGATGAATAAGGAGGCATTTATGAAAAGGTTGCGATTAAAGGTTCAATATTTGCTCATTACAGGTATGCTTGCGCTGCTGTTCGTCCCCCTCTCATCCTATGCGGCGGAACAGAGTGCCGTTAGCGAAAGTGGTTTAACGGAAGCCATTAATGGGATGGGAATATCGGTGACGTCTCCTGCTAACGGTACTATAGTGGGAAATCAGCTATACATAGGACTTAAAGTTTCTTATACAACGTCCCAAATTGCAAAAGTGACGGCACAGGTTGATGACGTTACTATGAATTTCGTTTCATGCGGGGTGAATTATACCTGTTGGAAGGGAACAATGGATATTTCTTCTTTACCCAAAGGGGAAAAGTCAGTATTGATTACCGCTTGGGATTCCAAAGGAAACTCAGTCAGCAAGACTATCGATATCATCTACGATGGGAAGCCGGTCCTTCAGGTTCAGCAGCTTGCAACAGATTTTACTGGACAGACTCCGAAACTCCGCGTTCAGGCAACCTGTACGGATGATGATCCTAACGGTTGTACACTAGAGATATCTTATGGCAGCGAAAAAATAACCCGAGTAAACAGCATCGATCAACATATAGATTTGGGCGAATATATCGAGCAGGGACTTGATATTTCATTGACGGCTGTAGATTCAAGAAGTCAAACCGCTAGTCAGAGCTTCTCGGTTTGGCCGGAACACAGCGAGTGGCTTCGCCTGGTCGATACGGTGGACGGCGATATTCTGGATGTCAGCACGGAAAAAATATTATTTGATAACCGTCAAAAAAAGCAGCTGGGTATCAAAGACCGAAAATCCGGTGAAATCATTACCGTTCCCTACGATCTCCCTGTAAACGATGTATTTAAATACGGCTTTTTGACTCCCCACGGCGCTGTTATGGCTCGTCAATTAGATAAAGGGATAATGGATGCCCCGTCCGCCCTTTATGAGTGGAGAGACGGCAAGCTCGATTCTTTAGGGTATTTCCATTCAAGTTTCGCTTGTGAGCAGGAATATTTTCTTTGCAGTATTCACGATGTACCCGTAAACCAAAACTATGCTCTCTATAAAAATAGTGATCTTATTTTACGAAATTTGGTGACAGGAACGAACGAAATTATTCCAAGTCCACCGGAAGAACTTATCATGAGATTTTTTCTTACTGGAAATGAGGTCTATTTTGAAACTTACGGTATGAGTTGGGAAAATCCTGGAGGAAGCTATAAATACGACAAGGGCACTATTACTCCCTTGGACTATTCCACCTCTGAAACTTTCTTATCATCTATAACAAATGGCCATTATACCTTGTTTTGCAAAACCAATAGCTATAATTCACCGTGTTCTTTGGTGCTTCGCGGACCCGATGGCGATCAGGCCATAGGCGAGGTATGGTCGGACGTAAGAGGAAGGGATTACCAATTAAATCAAGGTTGGGTAGCTTACAACCGTCCAACAATTAGCGGAGAGCAGCTATGGCTTCGCGCTCCCGACGGCCAAGAGCAGCAGGTTGCAAATTTCCGCACAAGTTACCCCTATATAATCGCTTACTTAGCCGAAAACGGTGACGTCGCTTTTTATAACGATAACAAGCTGTTTCTTCGTAAATATAAGGCTGACGGAATAAGCGATCCTCTAGAAATCGGAACATCCGAACTGCGGCTGGTACGGCTGGACGGTCAAGAATATGGAATGATTGACAATACGTTATTTGCGTTAAAAAAAGAAACGACGGCACCGACGATCGGCAGTGTGCAGCCTTCGGATGGCGAGACGGTAACCGTGAATAATCCGGTCTTATCCGCTGTCATTTTGGATCCCGATTCGGGAGTGGATCCCTTTACGCTGATAGTCAAAGTCGACGATCAAATGCTGGAATCCCGCTATGACGTGGAGTCGATGACCGTGACCGCGCCAGCCTCTGGATTGCAGGATGGTACCCATTCCCTTCTGATCCGTGCTACAGATAAAGAAGGAAATATTTCAGAGCATTCCGGCAGTTTCACTGTCAAGAAATCTGTATGGTCTGTATGGCCAGAAGGAAGCAGCTTGAAGGCAGAGAATGTCGAACGGAATTCACTTTCCTTATCCTGGTCGACCGCCCGGGAGAGCAATGGTTACCGGATATACAGGAACGGGGAACTCATAGATACGGTGAACGGAAACGTCCATTCGTATGATGTAACGATGCTGCAGCCAGATACCAGATACATCTTTAAGGTGGAGTCAGAGCTACCGGACGGCAATTGGTCGACGGATGGACCGTCTATGTCGGTGAGGACGTCAAGTCCATTCTTAGAATGGCTTAACAAGCTTCATGCCGCCTTCGTTGCCGGCAATCCAGCGGACATACAGGACGTGAGAAATCTGCTCGATGAAATCGCGGGGCTGGACGATTCGGCCGATCAGTCGCTGATCGATCCCTTATGGAACAAAATCAGCGCCAAGCTGCCGGCATCAGTTGATCAGGCCGAGCTAAAGATCAGCCTGTTCCGAATCGTCAAGGCTATCGGTTCGTTACGTTACGATCCACAGTTGTCCGATTTGGAAGCCATTCGGACGAATCCGGAATTCATAGCGGCACTAGAGACGATTGCAGCGGCCGGAGGCCATCCGAATGTATCGATGGACGATTTCCTTATCCTGATTTTTGGCGACGGAAGAAATGTCGCAGGGATAGAAGGAACAGTCAGCGATATACTGAAGGATATGAAACCGAAGGAACTTGCGGCACTGCTCGCCAATAAGGATCGAATGAATGCGGTCTTAAGTAAAGCGCTAACTGAAGTATTGGCTGATAAAAATACGTATGCGCTCAGCGCGGTGCTCTACAAACTTGATGTTAAGCCTAAAGACGTAAGGTCGGCGGTGTATAACTTCCAGGTAAAACTGAAATATGACGTGCCGGCCATTAACGCGTTAATCGTTGCTTTTATCCGTTCTGAAGCGGATGAGACAGTCAAAATAACTGCGAACGGCAAGAAGCACGAATACGGGCTCAAGGTTCTCGGAATCGAGCTTCCGTCCATTATTGTAAAATGGACAAAAGTATCCGGGAGCGACGATGTGACCGTGAATTTGAACGGAAAAGTATCCATTCCGAATCATGCCGCAAGCGGTACAGCAGTCATACAAGCATCACTGTTTAATCCTTACGGCGAGAAGGCGAAAGTCATCTTCCAAAAAGAAGTGACACTGATAAATGTCGACTGAATGGCAACAGGAGATTAAGGTATATTCGAATTATAAAGGAGCTGTCTCAAACTTAAAAACTTTTGAGCAGCTTCTTTTTTATATCGATTATGGATTTTGAGCGGATGTATCTCCTTTCGATTGCTGTTGAAATCTTAAAATCTGGAAAGACACTTCTTCCCTTCAAGACCAATAGGGATTCAATATTTTGATAAAAGTGGTAAGAAAATCGATTTTTAAGTTCAATTTGACGTTACGCTAACGGGCAGTATAGTTGAATAAACCATAATGTTTAGAACCTATACTTAGTGGTGAATTATTCCGAAATGAAGGAGTTAAAGAATAAATGGAAATAAGCCATTGGCACTTGGGGTATTACAAGGATGGCAATGATATAGAGGCTGTTGGTTTTTTTGAAGATGGCAAATGGGTTGTTTATTACAATGATAGTCATGATACAGGTTTGTTTGCAAAGACTCAGCCAAGACATAAATTGTTTGGTGCTGAGATTTTAAAGGTGCATGACTACGAAGAAGCAGAAAAAAAATTTAATGAATGGGTAGAAAGCATTCTACTTCCATATAGAAAAAAACGCTAGTCCTTTGTTACGCTAACGGGCAGGATAGCTTATCAGCAAAAGGAGAGGCTCCTTTAAAAACATTCTTAATAAATAGAATGTCTGTCTATGAAGCATCTAAAAAAAGGGGGAATGTGAAATGAATTTTCGAATGATTGTTTTACTCCTTGCATTTATGATTATTGTGATAGGTTGCACAGACAAAAAAGAAAAAGACGAAAAAGAAAAAGACGAAAAAGAAAAAGACGAAAGTAAAGTTATGCTAGAAGATGTTGTTCAAGCAATTCGTGCTGAAGGTCCCGAGTTAATTCCTTGGAAACATACTAGTGAGTCCTATGCGCTTAACAATGTACATCCATCTGCTTTCACTATCGGAAATGCATTTGAAAATGTCGCCCACCCCGAAGCAATTTACGTTTATATTTTTGATTCGGAAAAGGCCGTAAAAGAAGCAAAATCAAAAGTCAGTGGTAAGTTTATAGTAACTACCATAACGGCTATCGAAAATTATGAGCAAAAAAATGCTTTAGTCGTGTATTTGGCCAATGGCGGCAAGATTTATAAATTCGGTAACAAAATTCAAACAGCGATGCAAAAGTTATAACTCGATTCTAGGGCGACACCCCAACGAAACGTAGTTCGTCAGATCGCAGTAACCCATTAGGCTAACGGGGAACGATAGTGAATTAAAACTATCTTAGAA
This sequence comes from Paenibacillus sp. J22P15, assembly GCF_056269345.1. Taxonomy (NCBI): domain Bacteria; kingdom Bacillati; phylum Bacillota; class Bacilli; order Caryophanales; family Paenibacillaceae; genus Paenibacillus; species Paenibacillus sp. J22P15. Next base: position 4,534 of record NZ_JBWDNT010000035.1, on the reverse strand, counting down.
AGGACAACATACTTGTGGAAAATAATACTGGATTTATTTGTTCATATTGTGGCAAATTTCATGAAGAACTTCCAATGAGTTATGGCAGTCCAGCACCTTACTATTGGTATGGAATTGATCCGGAAGAACTCGAGGAGAGCACTGAACTAACTTCAGATCAATGTGTCATTGAGGGGAAGCACTTCTTCATCCGTGGACTAATTGAGATAGCGTATTAATGAGTACCAGTAAGTAGATGTGCAGCACCGGCTCACGCTGAATTAGTTTGATTACATGATTTCGACTTCAGAAGATATTACTTTTTTATGGTGTTTGATTCTGACTGTTCCTTAAAATACACTGCACGACATAATTCATTCGATGGTCGAGCAAAGAACCGTACGGGTACAACGCCGGCCGATTTAATATCGCTAAAAAAGACGATGGTCGCTCGTAACTAATTATCGCTGTAGCTTTATAATAAAGTTTGATAATTTTAAAGCTACATACCCTTGATTTTTCGTTAAAGAGACCAAGTATTTTTAAAATAAAGTTTGATAAAAACTGAACTTAACGACGAAGGGTTGCCACCAGGCAGCCCTTTTGTTATTCAACTATCGTTTCCCGTTAGCGTAATAGTTCTCTTGATCGATTATGGTTGCCAAGCTTCCCATATGTTACCGTCTGGATCGGCGAACGTTATGTTGGGTCCACTTGTCACACGTTCTTCTAAAATATTCACTCCGTTTTTCTTGAAACGTTCAATTAGTTCCTGGAATCGTGGAGTAATGAAGCATGCCATTGCATGGGGCTTGCCGCTGTCCAATGACCATGAAAAGCGTAATCGACCACCTTCTTCGTCAGATTGGTGAAGGAAAAGAGCAGGCACAACCTGCCTTAAACCAGGTGAAGGAAGATTTCCATTCCGATCGGGAAGATTCAAGACAGCTATCACCATCCCAGGCTCAACACGGTCCTTGTTTGCAGGTTGGTACCCTAAATTCTTTTGGTACCATTTAATAGACTCGTAAACATCATTTACTGGGACGTAAATACAAGTTACTCCCGTAATGTCCTCCAGTCTTTCTTCCACTTTGATTTGCTCATTTGCCTGCATATCCGTTTCCTCCCTCGCATCATCTCAAATCAATAATGAACACATTCTACACCTCAATAATGTCTAATTTTATCATTACTACACATTGGATTATATGTAATTTTTTTATATTCCTTACTTATTCGTTAAGTTAAACTGCCCGTTAGTTTAATGAAGCACCGTCAGTCTATTTTTTGTAGTCTACAACAAGATTTGATTTATTTCGGAAGTGTAATGGAAATATTATCAATCTTTATTCCAAATTATCAAACTTTGTTTTAAGTCTACAATCGCCCCAGTGGGATTACCGTTATCATAAAGACAAACCTGGAACGGTACAACATATTGAAAATCGTACATATTCAGGCGAAGCTGTTCCTTTTGGAACAGCATTTTTAATGTTCATTTTATTTAGGATAGGTGATAACTATGAAGAAATTAAAGAGGCTTAAGGATTCACCTCAACTGTGGAGGGAGAGGGATACCTTTGGGATCATTGGGACGGGACGAAGAGTATTGGCGTAAAGTGCAGAAGATAAATCCTTTTACCGGATGATGATGTATTGATATCTCAACTCACAACACAATCGACAATGACCAGTAAAGGTAAAATGCTTCCGGAAAATAAGAGGGATATGAAAGCGTGGGCTCAAGTCTCCGGACTAAGCTGACGCTTATGTTTTGACATTTGGTGAATACTTGATGGAACCAGACGAACATATCATGCTTCCTTCTATTGAAGGTGTAACGATTAAAAGAATTAACTGTGCTTGGTAGGGAAAATCTTTATTTTATGAATATAAGTTCTTGTCCAAAACTTGAGGCAAGAACTTATATTCATAACCGCTATGGACAAGAACTGGGATTCATAACCGTCGTAGCTTTCTCATGGACCTAACGGCGCTGCGCGTCTGGCGGAAAAGCGCCCATCTTATGATGGACGCCTTTCCTAAATTCAACGCTGCCTGACCTTACATTGTTTTGTTTGGACTTTCTGATACTGCAGCAGAAGCGGATAGAATAGGATGCTGCTGACAATCAGCCCGAGTCCAAGCAGGAACGTCTTGAGATCCGCGGTACCCGCCACGATTACCCATAGCGAGTAGATGGCGGCCAAAGCCGCAATTACCCCCTCGGTCACCCTCTCCTTCTGCAACGAGTAGGTTTCGCCGGTCCAGGTCAGCTTGAAGTGGTAGAGCGATGCTATCAGATAAGGCACCAGATAGGCGAGCGTAGCGATATAGATAATAAAATCAAACGCCGCCGAGATGGAACCCGAGATCGTGGACAGCAGCAAAATCTGGCCGAGTGCGATGGAGATCCAGAGTGATACCTTCGGCATGCCCTCACTATTCTCTTTGGAAAAAAACGGAAGAAACACACCCAGCTTGGCCGCCTGGAACGGTACCTCGGCACTAAGCAGCACCCAGCCGATCGTTGATCCGAACAGACTGATCAGTCCGAGGCCTGCGAGCAGCTTGCCACCGATGGGTCCTAGCACGGTGGAAATGCCGTCCACCAGCGGGTTCTGGGAATTCATCAGTTGGTCCTGTGTCAGTAGACCCATAGTTAGGATGCTGATACCGACATACAGCACGATGGAGATCAATAGCCCTGCGATGGTCGCGCGGCGGATATCCTGTTTGCGGTGGGCGCGTGCGGCGAAGACCATTGCGGATTCCACGCCGATGAAAGCCCACAACGTTGCAATCGCGGCCGCGTTAACCTGGGAAAGTAGGCCAAGCGTCTTCCCGCTGTCATTGGTGCGCGGAGCCAGGAATGGCCCGATATTGCTCTGTTGGAACGCAAACAGGGCAATCACGATGAAGAGCGCAAAGCCGATGACCTTGGTCACCGTAGCGAAAAAATTCAATCGCCCCGCGCTGTTCATGCCTTTTAGGCAGATGGCGTGCGTTCCCCATAGCAGTACCGAGCAGACGAGGAACGTCAGGGCATTGCCCGCTTTTAATGTGAAGTTCCCGAAGGTCAGCCATACCTTGTTACTAGTAAGCACCGGGAAGAAGGTAGACAGGTAGCTCGCGAACGTCGTGGTAACCGCCACAAAACCGGCGATATTGCCGAACCAGTATCCCCAGGTAGACATAAATCCGGCCATGAGAGAGCTGTGCGAACCTTCACGAAACAGCTCCTTCGCATAGATTTGCGGACCGCCGCTGAGCTCAGGCTTGCGGACAGCCAGGCTGCCGAAGACAAGCGCCAGCGTAAGTACACCGAGTCCTGTAGCGGCCCAGGCCAGAATGACCCCGGCAGGACTCGCCGCTTCCGACAGAGATCGAGGCAGCATAAAGATTCCGGAACCGACCATGTTGCCGACCACGAGGGCGGTCAGGATCCAGAATCCTAATTTATGTCTGGTCATGATGATAAACCCCTTTTGCAAAGTTTTGAAAATTCACTGGCTGATATAAAAAAATGAACTGACAGGTACCTATAATACACTTTCTCCTGATAAAGCACCAGAGTGAATTTCAGGAGAGTGCTTATTTTGTGCAGCGGGTAAGTTTAAATGTCGAGGGACAAGAACATATACGCTTAAGAAGTCGCCAAAATGGAGGCTTTTTGGGTTTAACGAAATAAGTTCTTGTTTAGACGCAAGGACAAGAACATGTAATTATAACCGATTAGATATTTGTCTGATGAAAGATGAAGTGACAGCTTTAGAAAAGTTGGGCTTGTTCCGGTGCCATTTGAACCATTTAAACTAACAGACAGGATAGTTAAATATTTATAACATCGCAATAATTGTTATGGTTTGGGAGCTTTCCTCCTAGTACTCGGTTATTTTGACAGCTATCGTTGTTAGTTTGAATGTCTTAGACAATCCACAGAAATCGTGGATTTTTTATTTTATGGATATAAGGTCAACCTGTAGAATCAGCGAATATGTCGTTATTCTACGAAAATGGATTTGCAGACATTAAGCGTTTAGTTTAGCAACAACATATTGTATTTCGTAGTTGTAACCTCTGAGGTGAAATCATGATAAAAACAATATTAGTGATTCTGTTCCTCTGTACTATTTTGTTTGATTCTCTGACTAACGCTGCATCTACAGATGATTAATGTCAAAGACTTGTGCTTACCGTTCTAACACCAAACATAGAGGTACAAATAGAAGACTATTACAGAAACGAGCTATCATATCCACCAACATTTGCTCCATTCATGGTGGTACTACACTGGAGTTCAAATACTCTGAATCGCATATTGATGTAGGAAAGGATAGAATAAAATTTCTAATTTGTTCCGCATTGAACCCGCATTAATTGCAGGTTTTCTTTTTAAGCAGTATAGACTCTTGTAAAATCACAATTCAGGTTGCAAACTAATAAGACATTTGTTCAGCTATTTTACCCGCTAGATTAATCATAGGCCACCGAAACATATTCTGGGCCTATTTCGGTTAGCGGTACAGATTCTTGACATTCCCTTCTTTCA
>NZ_JBWDNT010000036.1:0-24249 GCF_056269345.1 Paenibacillus sp. J22P15 | reverse complement strand
CCTTGGTTTTTATGTACAATAATTTTACTACTCAATCCTGCCCGTTAGCTTAATATAATGAGCAGTTCACTGTTGCGCCTGCTCATCCATGTCTGTTATTGAACTATCGTTACCCGTTAGTTGAACCAAGGCAGCCGATTTCTGGCCGGCTGCCCTCATGTCGTTGTTCAACTATCTGTATCCGTCAATTCTTATGACTACATTTCTATAATCGTATTGAGTAGGGCGAGTTATTGAGCATTCTTTATGATGATCGTCTTACTGGTCACGTCCCAGTCGACCTTAGCACCGAGAGACTCGCTGATGAAGCGAACGGGAACGAGGGCGGAATTGTTTACAATAGCCGGAGGAACATCGATTGCAAGCTTCTGCCCGTTCACCCAAGCCGTCTTTTCTCCAACGGTCAACCGGATAGACAGCTCGCCTTTCTCTGCCGTAATGGTCGAAGAGGCGGCGTTCCACTGGACTTTTGCATCCATCGCTTCGAATATGGCTCTTAAAGGCACCAAAATTCGTCCTTCTTGATTAATAGGAGATTGGTCCATTCGCAAATAGTTCCCGTTCACTTCGACGAAGTAAGGATCCTTCTCGATCGTTTCATTCGGATAGCTTGCGATTGCTACAGGGATTTTGCCGTTCCATTTCGATCCGTCTCCTAAGTATGGAGCTCCCCACGACCATAGCGTTCCGTCCGCACGAATGGCCATCGAACGGAAGCCGACGCCGTGAGCCGCGATCTTCGTCATCTTCTTCAAGCCGATAACCTGGGCAAGCTTATCGCTCGACTGGAAAGAGCCGTTTCCCAACTGCCCTCCCGCATTCGTTCCGCTCGCCCAGACCGTACCGTCCTTCTTAAGAAGCAGGGGTCCGCCTGCCGATGCCTGAATGGCGACGACGCCGGTTGCTCCTTCCAACTTGCGGGCTTTAGAGTCGTCGTCCATGGATACTCCATTCGACATACCTTCTCCGCTAGATCCCCAATACCATACAGCCCCATCTGTATCGAGACCGTAAGTATATTGAGAACCGACGGCGATTTGCACTATATCTTCGATATCAGAAATTTGAGTCAGCTGTTCTAGGTATTGCCATACGGTGCCGTCCTTCTTAAGTGCGACGAAACTACCGTAGCCTGACGAGATCGAAATCACGTCGCTCAGCCCGATTAATTGCATGGGAACGTCGGCATTTCGAATTGTACCGTCGGAATCCTGGTAGTAAAATCCACCCCATCCCCATACGGTGCCATCCTCCTTCACTGCGAAACTTCGCGTCCAATCAGATTCAATGGCAACGACGTCAGTAAGGCCAGACACTTGGGCCGGCAGTGCTCGGCTCGTCTCGGTACCATCGCCGAGCTCGCCGTCATGGTTGCCGCCCCAAGCCCATACCGTACCATCCTCGCGAAGGGCTAGCGAATGGGTTTGGCCTCCGGTAACCGCGATGACACTGGTCAAACCCGGGACCTGCTCTGGAACGAGTGCGGACAAGTTGGTCTCGCCGCTTCCGGTTCCTCGGTAAGTCGTGATCTCCCCCCACTGCCAGACTGTTCCATCCTTTTTGATTCCCAAACTGTGGCTGACTCCTACCGCGATGGAGCTCCAGCCCTTGACGGGCATTGATTCAGCTTGCGCACCGGATAGCGGGATGGTCGAACCTACGGACAGAACACAGACTAGCGCAATGCTAGTTAATATCGACTTAATCTTCATGTATATTGTCTCCTTCTCTCTCAGTCATATCTACCAAATTATACAAGTCTAATCCTTTTTTGAATACTCAAAATCAACCATTTTGTGCGAACCTTAGATAATTAATCCTATCACTTTCTGGAATTATACTGCCCATTTGATAAGAAAACGGCCGCTGGTCAAAGTCCCCAGCGGCCGTACTTAACGCTATTGTGCCCCGTTAGCGTAACCAAACTTCGTTATTTAGCGGAGTCAAAACAAAACAGCTGCCGAAGCTGCCGCTCTTTGTTGTTTATTTGTTATGGAGTAAATCAGTAATTAAGATACCATTTATTTTTAATCCTGAAATGTCACATGCATTTATTTCAACATTTGATAAATCACAATTATCAAACTGTCCATTTGACAGGTTACAATTATGAAAACTTACTGGTTTATATTGTCCCTCGGGATTGTAGTTTCCGTCTCCTTCTTGAGGAAGAACCACATTATGAAATTCTGTTCCAAAAAGATGGACATGGTCAATAACAGCGTGGCTAAAGTTAGCATGCTGAATACCTAAACCCGACAAGTTTGCGTTCGAGATTTTAATTCCACCCATATTAACATCATTCAAAGACATATCACTCATGTTTACATTATTAATTTTTGTCTTTGCCAAGCTGACATTATCGATATCAAGCTCCTCAGCTCTGACCTCCTGCCACTTCGATCCGGATATATCCGTCATTTCCAAATCCAACGTTTCCGCCTTCAAGCCCATCTTGTTATCCCCCCTTATTAAAATGAATTGCTCTCTTTACTTCAACGTGCACCCTAATATTTCCTGCATTATCCATTAAACTAACCTGCCCGTTAGCGTAACGAAGGGCCGCCCGCTGGCAGCCCTCATGGTATTGAACTATCGTTCCCCGTTAGTTTAACGATTCATTCGAAATAGAATCAATTTAATACTGCATTCTTTGTTGTGATGATTCTATAATCCATTCGTTTAAACCAACACTACTTACAAATATGTCATTACCTATTCTGATAATGGGAAACATCTTCTCCATAGATGAGCCACTTGTATCAAAACTAATAATAGCTCTTACTTGAGATTCAGATATATTTAGGTAATCAGCTGTTTCTTGGATTGTCATTAGGGGGGGATTTGAGTATACCTTTTCAATTGTTTCGCTTGATGATGATTGATTTCCGCTGATGATAAGGCAACCTGTGATGAATGCAATTCCTAAAAATACAGAACAGATAATATTACTCCAATTAGAATTCTTCAATGAAATTTCCCTCCAAATAAAAATAAACTTATCGTGACACGCGAACAGACATACTTGATTTTAACATAAATGGAACTATCCTGTCCGTTAGCTTAACAAAGAAAAGGAGCAGCTACCGTAGTAACTACTCCTTGTTTGTTTAACTATCGTTCCCCGTTAGCTTAATGAGGCCACCGTTCTTCTCGGTAGCCTCATCTTAGTTATACAATATGAACTAACGTTCCTCTTTAATGAGCTTGGCGTTTAAACACATGATTAAAGCTTGTTTCGTAGTTTTGCAATTCCTTTTGAAAGCTCTTCACGATTCTTGCCGCTCTTAATCCATTCTGGAAGCCTGCTTGCCAAACTTTGATTTTTATTAGGGATTCTTTCACGTAAAGAAGAAGTGATGTAACTATCCATTAAATCTAAGTGCTCTTTGTTATAAGCCCACAGTAATTTTCCACAAAGCTCTACGCGATTGAGCGAGACCTCAAAGAGGTCACTCCTGAAGAACGCCATACTGTCCGCTAGGAGCGCAGCCGCCCTGTATTGGATGCTTATTTGGCATGGCTGAAGCAGCAACGAGGCCGCACATTGGCAAAAAGTGCGACGGGCAAGGCCATTGCCTACAGCCTGAACTAGTGGGACAAGCTGACGAGGTTCATAGAGGATGGTAGGCTGGAAATCGACAACAACCGAAGTGAGCGCGCGATTAAGCCGTTCGTCATCGGACGCAAGAATTGGCTCTTCGCCAACACGTCTCGTGGAGCAAAGGCGAGTGCAACCATCTATAGCGTGATGGAAACGGCCAAAGAAAACGGATTGAATCCGTTTCAGTATTTGCAGTATCTCTTCGAGCAATTGCCTCAGTTGACAGATCCAAGCGATCCTGAAGCACTGGACAAGCTGCTTCCGTGGTCGTCGACGCTACCGCTCGCTTGCCGAGTATTTAAACAACAATAGCTACAGTATACGACAGCCCTCATCATGACCGCATGGTGGGGCTGTTTGACGCTTACTTTGCAATCAATGTTTCGCGAACGTTTACGCAACAAAATGGACGTAGGGGCCGCCGACTGGAGTGCCTTGTTGGGCGCGCCGAAGTTCTGGGAAAGAGGCGCTGATGCAACGAGAAGCCAGACGCATCCAGCGCACTCCAAAACAGCTACAGCCCTCGAACGCTACGTCGCTGATCGACGATATCAGAGTTCGGGGATAGTGAAGTCGTAGGGATTATCCGACGGTATTGGGTTCATCTCCGGATCTGTAGAAATACAAGTCAAAGTGAGGATAAAGAAATCAGAAATACTTGCACCCAGTTCCACAATTAACCCCTTACCTGCAACGAAATTCGTTAAACGATGAACATTACAGGGTAAATAGTGATCTTGACCGGATTCTAACCACTCTATTTGAATTTTCCATTCCTCTCCTTGGACAGCAAGTGTATCTCCAAAGGACACTTGAAAACGACCATCGGAATTCTCAGATCCGGAGATGATTAAGTGTGGAAGGACATGGGAATAGACATAACCAAGAACGATGTTCCACGGTCCGAAGAATGTTTCTGCCATTTGTTCAGTATCCCTCCTCACACTACGTTGACGATTGCCTTGCGACTATCCTGCCGATCGACACCATTCGTTGTCTTGATCGCAAAAAAGCTGACCGTATACATTCCGCTTTCGGTGACTTCTAACACATGCTTGCCCGCCAAGGGAAGCTGATTGGTTACAATGGTTCCACCGCTCGGTTGCTCGAGCAGAATCCGGATTTGCGTGTCTAGCGGATTGTTCGTGCAATCCCAAATGATTGCTACATTTTCGCCTTTTTGGGCCGTTGTCCGGTCGATGCTGAACGTCTCAATAATGGGGGCAACAACCTCGAGACCGGTACGCCGGGTAAAGTCACTACTGAAGCCATCCAACCGGCCGTTTTTGGTGACTTGACCCAGCGCCTGCCGCCAGAATCCCAGGTTCCCGCCCGGATTGAGCACGCTGTCACCATAAATGCGTTCAACCTCGGCCATCGTCCAGTCGTTGCGCTGGCCCCAATGCAGCAGGCCATTGATGTTCGGATTCCGCGCCAACGTAACCGCATAGTTGATCAAGTCCTGGCTGCCGCTTACGTCCCTGAGACAGGCGACCTCAACGGCACAGGTAGTGTCAAATTTCTGCATCCCGATCAGGGCGCGTGACCGGCCCATGAACCGAAGCGAGGCGTAACCGACAAAGGCCTTGCCCTGGAACTCTTGCATGACTTCGTAGGCGATCAGGGCATCGACGAATGCGATCAAGCGGTCGTCCACGGCATCGAAGAAGACCTCGACCGAATCTGCGTTCACCTCGCAGCTGATGTTGAGATAGTCCTTGCGATCCATCATGGCATAGCTGATTGCTTCGAAGTCGAGATCGTCCTGCTCGGACTCGAACGCCTTGTAGGCGATCAGTTGCCAGGTGAAGAGACCGGCGGCGCGCCGGAGCGGATCGGGGTTATCCGGGGCGAGAAGCTCGTTCTTGATGTTCTCCATGTGCTCGCCGAGGCGGGTATCGTCATCGAAGTGCTCCAGGAGCTCGCGAAGAATGAGCAGGATCAGCAGCAACACGGGGATCAGCGCCAGCAGACCTATGCCTCCTGCAACCGCGATCGCGCCAATTCCGGCGCCAACGACGGCGCCGTTGCTGTTGACGAAGTCCTCGATCTCCTTAAAGACCGCTTCGATCACGCCCTTGAGGAAACTAGCGTCGGCACAGGCGCGAGTCAGCAACGAAGGCTCCCCGGCCTTGTGGGGATTATCAGGATCGGGCGTGTACCCGTGGTTGGCGCCGGCCTTCGCGAAGAGCGGTCCCTGAATGCGCTCGTTGAACGCTTCGAGGATGTCCCCCACCCGCTCCTTCCTGCCCTGGGGGTCTGCGGGGAGCACGAGTTCCCAGCGCTTGGTGACGCCCGCGAGGTTTCGCTGGAAGTTCAGGTGTGGGGTAAGGCAAATCGCGATTTGGAGGAATCGTTGTTCCCCCACCACGTCGGTAGACGGCTTGAAGACCGATTGCGGTAGGATCGCGACATCTTTGTAGAGGGGACTGTTACGGTCCTTGATCTGGTGCTTGAGGTCCTGCCAGATATGCAGGCGTCGTCGCTCGTACATGGAATACTGGGGTACCGCCTTGAGCACGACCGAATAGATCACCCCGAACCGGCCAGCGGAGACGAGCACCGCGTTGAATATATTGTTGTCGCGAATAACCTCGAAATTCCCGATGCCGCCGAGTTCGGTGGTTCCGAACTCGATGCTCATCATGAAATCGTCGGTGAGTTGGGGACGATCATTGCTGACCGCTTCGATCCAGTAGTGTTTTCCGCCATCGGTTACGAGATGCATCGCCAGCACCGCGTCGGCGATGGGAGGTCGGTCGAAATCTCCTCCATGAGTACCGGTGTTGAGGGCGCCGACGACGGTCTGCCCGCCGGCGCCGCCGAGCGTGGCAAACGCCCACGGCCCGCCATAGCTGGAATTGTCGAAATGTTCGTTGATGAACCCTGCCAGCGTGGACGTATCGCCGACATCGACGAGCTGGTCCAGCTCGGCGTAGAGCTGGTAGATGCGCTTGCCCGCTTCGACATGGACCAGGTACGACTTCTGCTCTGTCTCGACCATGTGCTGGACGTAGTCGATGTTTAGGCACCTGGGTATGACATTGGTGAGCGTCTTTCCCATTGCGCGATGAATGTTTCGCGGGTCGTGGGTTTCGATGAAAGTGTGGTCGCTGATGGCTGCTCGCGAGAGGGCCCAGTGACTTCCGGCCGCCTTGAAACCCTGGCCGGGAGGACGGTTCCGGCAGAGATCGATCAATTCTTCGAGCGATTCGGGGAAGACGATCTTCGGTGCGTGGGGAATGTGGTTGAATCGCGGATCGTCGTGCTTCCGGGTCCAGGGACTGTTGCGCAACTCTTTCATGGGCTTGGATTCCTCCTACCAATTTGTGACGACACAATCGCCTGCGTGTATCTTTACCTGCACCACCTTTATTTATACCCGCGCTAGCGCCCAGGTGGTTTGCCCAAAAACCCGCTATCAACGGAGGAAATGGCGCTTCTTGAACTCGATCGCTTTGAAGAAACCTGGGGAAGTAAGTCGATAAATTAAAAACCCACGAAAATCGCGGGTCATTATCCTAGTTTAGGTAATTTACTATTGTTTTTGTATCCTGAATCGTATGCGCTCTTGATAACGTCAGCCAATTCGGGCGTATATTTCCGGATTGTCAGTCTTCCTCGCTCTAGGGCCGCTTTAGCGTATTCATCAGAATAATACAGGGCATCATCCGTTACATGCACTAATAGTATTGTCGTTCCAGACCAACTTTACGGCTTTTTACTTTTGTATTCAAGATCTTTTTAGCCCTACACAATTTGGCACCTTCATGGATGTCAATGCCCCAGATCTCCTGACTGCTATTATCTAAAACCTCGTAGCCGACAACTACTCTACGTTCTAAATTTTCGGATAAAGTAAGTATGTAATGTACAATCCGTTTCCGGTTTAAATTTTCCCTTTGTAGTTTTAGTGTATGACTTTATAGTCACGCCTTTAGAGAATTTTCGCACTTTCTCGAGTTTTCACCTCGTTGAAACCGTCTTTTATATAGATAACTATATCAATTTTGACGTAAGCCACAACTTTCGCAATACTTTCATTGGACTAGTAAAAGAAATTTCTCACATAACCATTAGTTAATGGAATATGATTTATTGTTTGTTAACCTATATGAGCGTTTAAAAGAAAAGTTCTAGGTTTAGTTCTAACTTGTCAAATGCCGGTGGCAAATAATTTTCCTTACTATGCTAATCTGCCCGTTAGCTTAATAAAGAAAGGGAGCAGCCATGGCTCCAAACATAAAAGCAGGAAGATAGCGTGTAGTAAACCATTGGAATTATTACACTAAAAAAAGGAGAAAAAACAAAGTGGGCTAGGGAATTTTAATTCCTTAGCCCACTGTGTCAACAGTCCCTTTGAGGGGCCCCTTTCTTTGAATTAGGTTGATCTTTTATTCCTAGAAAAGGTTACGAATTATCTTCGGCTGTTCGCTTACTTCCCCGGATTGATCCGCAGTATGGATGTGTTCTGATTGAATTCCATGAGAATATTGCCTTCTGTAAGGCCCAACTGTTTTGCAGTTTGCGGGGTAACCTGGATGAACGGATCAATGAATATGTCTTGCCCGCGTAAGATTCGGAGGCTTTTGCTGTCTAAGCCGTGCTTTATCAGAATCCGATCACTGATGATCCCGAGAGCAACTTGACCGATGGCGGATATATAGATCTGGCCGTCCCGGATTGTAATGATTTTAGGATTTGGCGCGTCTCTATCCTCAACGACTTGTGTGCCGACCCCCAAAAAAAGTCTCACTCTTGTAACGGGTTTTCTAATCAATCGCATTACTCTGGTCTTCGTATCGAACAATACACTATATCGCCGAAGGTCCCTCAGCATTAGCCTCAGTGCAACATCGCGTCCGACGCTAAGTGTTTGCTCAATACATTCCCCACCCATTGTTGACTCCAGATTGACATTGACAGCCGTATTTCTTCTCTTCAATGTTATGGGTCCGGATGTAATAGAAGCTAATGATGGGAGCGGAGAGCCGCCGCAATCGGTTAACAGTGTCACGGTATTGTTGCCATTACGGAGTACATTTACGTCCAATATTCCCTTCAGGATCAGTGCGATCACATCCTTCTCATATGGCTAGACTAATATATGAGGAGAATATGTTTATGGGTCTAGGCATCGATCTCATTTTTCATCGTAGACCATCCCCAACCCATGTGCGGCAAAGCCTCTTTTCCGAACCCAATGCGCGTTTTCCCCAAAAACTTGCCGTTACTTGTGGTACGGTTCACCGCGATTGATCTTCAACTAATCTGCCAGTTAGGTTAATGAAATGAGCAGGCATCCGCTGCGCCTGCTCATCCATGTGTTATTCATCGTTACCCGTTAGTTCAAAAAGCTTATCCAATTATCGCCATATAATCATCTTTGTCATTTTTTTCTATAAGAGTAACGTTACCTTGTTTAACTTTAAATTTCCAATGGCTATAAACAATTATATCGTTAACTTTAGAATTCCAATCTTTTATTAGTGTAACCACGTAAGTATTTTTATCAATTTCAGTAACCTTTGTCGTTAATTCCATATTTGCAGTTCTTCCCATCATTCCTCCTATTGGAACCTTGATTTTCTTAGTTCCGACACCTTTGGGAAAATCCACATTTAAGTGAGGGTCGTTTAACTCAGAAATCTTCGTTGAAGTAAGTTGAATTGCATTTAATTCCCCGGATGTTGTATTACCGCAAGCGATTAATACAATAAGACTTATTAAAGCAGCGGCAGAATATATCGACTTCATTCTTTCACCCTTCCAACACAACTTTTGAAAATGTATATGTAGAAAAAGTCCGGAATACTACTTGCCCAAATTATTAAATATAACTGCCCGTTAGCAGAACGAGGCTGCCGTTTCTTACCGGCAGCCTCGTTCTGGTGATTGTTAAGCTATAGTTCTCCGTTAGTGGAATGGGCTGTTTTCCCGTTCGGCGAGAAACGACAGCCAATTAGATCGGCTGCCGTCTCTATGTGTTTATTAAGCTATAGTAACTCGTTATTCGGTGAAATTGCCCTCCAATAAATGTTGCAAGGGGGCTCCTGCTTGAATATGGGCCTGCCAGGTAACAACAGGGAAATCATCTTAGAACTCAAATAGAGAGACCGAATTTCCAAAGCGGGATTTAGGACGACTTGCCCAGCAGTGGGTTGCCCACTTTATACATGCGAAGCGTTCTACGATAGGTGCGTTTCATCCGGCCCATCTGCCCAGCGAAATAGCTCTCAGGCTTTTGAAGTGCCTCATGAATCGGCACAACCCGACAGCTTCGTTGCTTGTCATCCTCCGAGATACATACCCAAGTCGGAATGTATTCAATTCCTGCAATCCGGACGTAGCCATCGGATGTTTTCCGAATTCGGATACGAACAATAATACCAGATAAAGCGGCATCCTTGCCGTGTAGCCGCGTGGAAATAAAGTTACCCAGTGAGTAGATCGCGAACCGTTTTCTCGTCCGTCCGTCTATATCTTTCACAGTACGGTACACCGCTGGCTGAAGAACATGCGGATGCGCGCCAAGAACCACATCAGCTCCCTGACGAAACAAGAATCGGACCAGCTCCTTTTGGTGGGCAGATGGACTTCGGTGATATTCAAATCCGGTATGCATGCAGACTATAATGAAATCCGATATCCTCCGCAACCGTTTCAAATCCTGTTTCATGCTCATGCGAACAATCTTCTTAACGCCGGCAGGCTGCCCCTTAGGAACGGTATTGCCGTTCGTGTCCCTCGTATACGAGAGTATGCCGATACGAATCCCTCCGGCAACATGAACACAGAGCTTTCGAGACTCATTCCTGTTCCGGTACGTTCCGACATGGGCAATCCCTTTCTTATCAAGTACTTCGAGCGTCCGTTTGAGCCCGCGAACGCCATAATCCATGCAATGGTTATTTGCCGTAGCGAGCACATTGAAACCAATGGTCTTCAAAGCCGAGGCGAAGTTATCCGGACATTTGAAAACCGGATTTCCATTCCTCGGATTCCGAATCGTCTTCGTGTATCCGTCTTCCGATCCACCGGCAAAGGTTGTCTCGAGATTGCCTATCGTCAGATGCGCATCCTTCAGATATTGGGAAACTGGTTCAAACACCTGCTCGAAAGCATAAGGCCCGTTGTCACCTAGTTTATCGCTGGTACGCATTGATCGAATAAGCATCGGCTTCATCAAGAGATCTCCAACCGCGGCAATGATAATATCATCAGACATGCAATCTCCCTTTCTATAGTCTAATTTTTTCTAGACATTATATGTGATTCCACTCGACTTCGACATCTATTAGGAAACTAGTCAATTATCCGGGTAACCAAGCCTCGTAACGCCTCCATTTATTTTGAATAGTCGGTTTAAACGGTTATTTCAAGCATTTAGTTGCAGCTAGCTACAACTGCGCAGTTGCTTCTTTATCCCGTCCCTCGTTTTTAAGGGTTTATCTCACATATACTCACTCATTCGCAAGATTTCGTCACCTTGGATCAAGTCCATCTCAGGAAGCAACGCAGTTGCTGCCTGTTGAGGTGGTGGGCTGGGCATGCGGAAATAGAGGAATACTAGAAAATATTCCCCAGGATGTCTCTACTGCACGCATACTCCACATGATCCCTGGAGGTTCACCCTCCCACAACTCAACGGGTCAATGCCCTTACATTCCTTCGTTATACCTGTCCAAGGTGTGGAGACCGATAGCGTTTAGCGGATGGGTCTGAGCCCTTATGGGACACGAACTCGGTCCTCCGTGCTTTCTTTGTGAAATCCCGAGATGAGTCAATATACGTGATACTTCTTAACTTAAGCTGCTACTGTCCAAGTCAGAACGCTTTTCTCTGGCATGAACGTTTCTCCGCGTTGAACAATACCAACTAGAATTCGTGACAGCTTTCCTATTAACTTAAATATGGATTGCTGCTTTTTCATCTTCTTTTCTTGCAAATTGTGCTCATGCAAATGGCGGAAAACAGGATTATTCCAAACGAGCTAAACGGTTGCAAGATAGAGATATTTTCGCAAACCAGAGTCTCCTCGCTTCGAAAGAACAATGCGTCCTTTACGCTTTCCAGATGTACTTTCGGCCAAATTCAGGCCGACCCCTTCCGCAATACCTGACGTCCATGCGCATACTGCCTTAAATCTCCTGTGCCAGCTAAATGATTCGATTCTGCAGGCGTACACTGTTCGACGCCCAGAATTCGCGATCACTCATCATCGTCCGTAATCGTTGAAACACAACCGATTGACGCGTGTACTCGTAGTAGAAGCCCCGACTGACAGAGTCTGCGATGACAAGAGCATCTTTGGGATCATTTTTTGATGGACTGTTATCCCGGTTTTCTTTGTTTCTCTTGGTCGTAGCAGGGTTAACCATAACCACGTGTAATCCCTTATCTGCTAACCAGTTGGCCAGGTTAAACCAGTAATGTCCGGTTGGCTCCATGCCGATGATGAGCTTCTTTAATCGGTGTTTCTGCAGTAACTCCGTCATCCAGCGGTTCAATTTTTCAAAGCCTTCCATGCTATTTGAGAATGAGAGATGTCGTTTGGAAACCACGATCCCTCGGAAATTCGTAGCTTGCGCGACATGCGTTTCTTTAGCCATGTCGATGCCTACGACGAGATGCGAGGTGGTAATTCGTTCAATCCGTTGATCCGGTTCGATCAGCCAACAAGCTAATCAGCCTAAGGAAATTCTGAAGTTGCGTCGGTTCCTATTAAGCTACACTGTTCGACACCCAGAATTCGCGATCACTCATTATGGTCCGTAAGCGTTGAAACACAAGCGATTGACTCGTGTACTCATAGTAGAAGCCCCGACTTACTGAATCTGCGATGATAAGTGCATCTTTGGGGTCGTTCTTTGATAGACTATTATCTCGATTTTCTTTATTGCGCTTCGTCGTAGCAGGGTTAACCATAACCACGTGTAATTCCTTATCTGCTAACCAGTTGGCCAGGTTAAACCAGTAATGTCCGGTTGGCTCCATGCCGATGATGAGCTTCTTTAGTCGGTGTTTCTGCTGTAACTCCGTCATCCAGCGACTCAATTTTTCAAAGCCTTCAATGCTATTTGAAAATGAGAGATGTCGTTTGGAAACCACGATCCCTCGGATATTCGTAGCTTGTGCGACATGCGTTTCTTTGGCCATGTCGATCCCTACGACAAGATGCGAGGTGGTAATTCGTTCAATCCGTTGATTTTGTACGTCTGATTGCTTAAAGTTCATAGTAATAGCGCCTCCTTGATGGTGTATTGGACAAACCCATCATACCGAGGCGCTCTTTTTTTTGACAAAGGCTATTTCTTAGCCTCAACAGGAATGTTTAGTTGAATGCTTATTTCGAATTTGGAATTGAATATCTTTATTTAAAACATTAACAAACTTTACTAACAATGCGATTTTGTTTTCAGCATTGATACGCTCCTAATAAAAGTCTGCTATTTCATTAATTGAATTGAATAGTGGCAATTCGAAAGGATCACCTTCAAATGGCTTTAGTACACCATTCTGCTCCGATTTGTACGTGTGAATGCAATGACCAATGCCCCTCTTAAATCTGCTGTATTGATAACTATTACGTAAGCAAACTGAAGGGTCGTTGTCATGTGTTTTTAGAATCGACAAACTATACTGTTTACGCTCTGTATTAATCACGGCTGAAATTCTCGGAGTAAAGTGCGGAGCATCAGGTTCAAACTCTCGAAGCATTAAAGATTGTTCAAAAGTCCGGTTATGCTGCAACCCATCATAAATAGTATCAGTTTGATCACCATTTGAGACAATATGCACGTCATCCCAATGCCGGATAGGATAATAAATAATGAGTGAAGGATCTTCCATCTGGGCGGGATCAAATGCTTTGTTCTTTACACTCCATCCATCCAGTTCCAAATACGCGGTTGCGGCTGTTTGCACTTCTCCCCATAATCCAATACACCTGTACATAATGCGACCCGGAAGGAGTCATACCTACGATGAGCGTTCTTCCCGGATATGGATTTTTAAACAAATCGTGTTGAATTGTTTTCATTTGCACTTGCTCCTCTCGAGTAAACATAAAGAGGTAAGGGGAATTTCCCCTTACCTCTGCCCAGGCGTACGGCTCCAACTTATATGCTCCCTCATGGATCTCCATGCTTCGCCAGTCACATATAAGTTCTAAATTACCTCTCATAATAACAATTACTGCCTATAAAATCAATTATTACAAGGATTAACTGGCACCAACCGCTACCACGTTAAACTGCCCGTTAGCTCAACGAGGCTGCCGTTTTGTTTCGGCAGCCTCGTTTTAATGTTTATGGAGCTAACGTTTCCCGTTAGTACAACAAGAAAAGAATTTTATCTGGCTATGCAACTGTATTACTGATAATCGTTAGAAAACCGTTCATTAACGCGTTATCAATTAACTGATTAATGGATTGACTTGCGGTATCACTAAACAAGTACCATTGTTTTTCCGCATCGTCATACATCAAAACCTTTGGGGAGCTTGACAAAGGTTCAGGTGGAAAAGATTCCATTAATGAGTAAATATCAAAGCGTTTTATGCTGTTCCCTATTTGATCTAAAAAATCATATTGCGCATTTTTATAATATGCCCCAGCTTGGACGAGATGAATCTGCCACGAGTAATCAGCTGGAGCTTCGACCTTGCTGCCTTTGTTTTCTACAAAAATATTATAAATTTCTTTGTAATAAGCATTCACATTAATTTGCTGTACTACGCCACCCATAGTCATGTGGTATTCCTGCTGCAATGCTTTCACTTTTATACCGTCTATGATTAATGGCTCGGTATCAACGGTTACGATGGAGTTTTTATAATTGACTGTGCAGCCAAATGCTTCTGAAATAAAGCGAAGTGGAACGATTGTGCGATTATTTTTTATATATGGTTTTACATCAAGCAGTACCGTTTTACCGTTTATGATTGCTGTACTGCTGTTTGGTTTTAATGTTACTTGCATATTGCTTTTAGTGAGAGTAATTTCAGAATTCGACCAATGGACCTTAGCCCCCAAATTTTCACTGATAACACGTAAAGGAACCATTGTACGATTATTCTTAATTTCGGCTTTCACATCGGATGCAATAGCAAAACCATCAACTTTTATTTGAATGTCTGTGTCTGCTGCATAAGTAGTTGACGATGTAATGATTAGAATCAATGCAAAGAGTACTCCCGATAAAACCTTTTTCATTCTAATAGCTCCTTTTATCAAAATTAAATGTGGAAGCTATTTGCCCCAACATTTTTTTGTTCTAGCACTCCTTTCCAAGAGGGTTGTTAATCGGCGGAAGGATCTCCATGTCTGATACTCCTGGAATTCATCATACCCGTAAGTATAGACGCACATCGTTAATAAAAAGTTCCTTTTTTATACAGTTAAATATTAAGCTATACTGCGCGTTAGCTCAATAAAATGAGCAGGCCACCGCAGCGCCTGCTCATCATGTGTGTTTTTCAACTATCGTTTCCCGTTAGCTTAATCACGAAACATTTATTCGATTTTTATTTATCAAAAGGAAGACCGCGAAACCGATAATGTTAAAAAACAAGAAAATCAACGTCCATAAGACACTTGCCTTCCTTGTCGTATGGAACGCAAAGATAATTGCCCAAATTGTGAATAAAGCCCAATAAAGAGCGATTCCCAAAACCAGAATTAAAATGGATATTACATAGTAACCGAATGCTGACGTGTAAACAAACCATTTCCCCATGCCGTTACCGCCGCGATTGTATCCTGCCCATAGCCATTTTGGCGAATCGACTTCTTCAGAGTAGGAATAAACAGGCTTAGCATTATCCAAGTAATTAAATAATTCCTCCCCCTCTAAAGGATTTCCATCCAAACCCTCGGTATAATAAATTTCTACATTGTGAACTCTCTTATTGCTTTGTATGATGGATTCAACTTCTTTTTTTACTTCTTCTGTAATTGATTCGTGGTCTTTTAGACTGTCAATTATCTTTTCGTTAAATCGGTGAGGAAAATCATGACTTATCAAATAATCTCGCTGGTAGAGAAATTGAAACGAAAATATAGAGACGATAAGTACCGTAAAAGCTGCAAGCAACACCCCTTTTGCAAATATCTTTTGTTTGTGATAAAGCTGAGAAATCTCGGAACGCAATTCCTGTTCTCCACCAAAACGTTCCATTGCGAGTTGAACTGCTTCCTGTTCCGATTTCCCTTCTTTCTTCAATTCGTGAACTGCTTCTAGAAGGTGGCTTCTCATTTCACCTTTTAATTCTTTTATTTCTTTTTTGTTTCCGCTAGCGTTTTGATAAACAGAATCGACAAATACTTCGATTTGCTTCATTTCCTATCTCCTCCCTCCAAAAATGAATCAATTATTCCTTTGATGAACCGCCATTCCAAGCGTTTTTCTGTGAATGTCTCTTCACCCAAGGGCGTGATTCTATAATATTTCCTTCTTCCGCCTGGTCCTTGCTCGTCACTCCAGTAAGAAGTAATCCACTGATTCTTTTCCAGTCGCTTCAGTGACAAGTAAAGCGTGCCTTCTTTCAATTCGAATTGTCCTCTGCTATTTTCTCGTACTGATTTGGCAAGTTCGTAACCGTACATTTCTTTGTTGTACAACAGGGAGAGTATTATTGTGTCTATATGACCTTTTAATACCTCTTTATTAACTTCCAAAATCTCACCTCCATATCCCACAGCAATTGTAATCATTTGTAATCTATTTATAATACATACTACTCTATAATGCAAGGTATTGATTAACGACAAAAAGAGCAGTTTCTGCCCAATGGCGTTGAAACTAACTGCCCGTTAGCTTAACAAACCGATAGCAATACTCTTGGAAAATGAAGGTGATTAGCTGGTATCCAGCGAAATATTAATCTTAATTGATGATATGACATTACGGGGGTAAACAAATGAGTGAATTTACTTCAGGCAGTCTTGTATTGAATAAACATAGGAAAGCTATCGAAGACTTCAATCCCATTTTTATAAAACCGCTTAATGACAAATGGAGCGTGTTTTTTACGGAAGGTACAGAAGTTAGTGACACCTATCCTGAGGATATTATAAAAATGACTGCTGGCGTACCTGTATTATACTTTTATAATTTCGAAGACCACGGCTGGGGTTTCACCATCCTTCATCAAAGCAGAGTTGTATCTGCATTCGATTATTCGTATGAGGAAGATGAAATTGAATTACAGAATTATGTACAAGAACGGTTTCCTGAAGAAGAAGCTATTGAATTACTCTATGTGAACCCTGATTCAGACGCTTTTAGGGTTAAAATACTTGAGGAATTCTATATGGAACATAGTAAGGAAGAAAAAGTAAAGAAACTTATTATGAGTCTTGACGTGGATGCTTTTGCGTTATTCAACATCGATTCGGGTGGACTTGATAGACTGCGAGATATGTTCCGTATTGAGTCGTTGGTCAGTCTTCAAGATCGTTTTACCTTGATTGACGACTTCAAAGCGACCATAGATATCAAGGAAATGTGCTGGATCCGTGCAGATCGGATAGAGAATCTGATGAATTAACAACTGCCAACTGCCTCTCGATTGAATCATTAAGCTGCATTAGCCGCTAGCCCAAACCTGAAATTAAGTTCGGGCTAGCGGCTATTTTGTTGAACTAACGTTCCCCGTTAGTTTAACAAAGGCTACGGCATTTACCGCCCCACTAATCCAACTACCCTAATAACCATGTTTTATTTACGAGCGTCTTTTCCTACAACCTGGTTTGATACAGCATCGATGTAAATCCCTATTGCCCCAATTAAATCGTCTTGATTTGTCTTAAAGGTAACCTTATAAATGTTATTTGATGTCTTTATAGAGTCCTTCTTAATTGGCACTTGTTCAAAACTCGATTTATCTATGGGGGCTTCCTTCCAGTCGCCGATAACAGTTTCTTTCGCGTTGTCACTTACTTGTTCCCAAGCAATTTTTCTTAATACACTATCATCACTAGGTATTCGATCTTCAAAGGGAATAGAGGAACTGATCGGTATCGAAACTGGTTCCTCTGTCTCAACTGATTTCGATACCTGTATATTATTTTCCTTATCCTTTTGAAAATTACCACAGCCTGATAGGAATAAAATCAACAGTGCAGTACCAATAAAAACTGGTCTCATTAAGTTCATATGTAAACCTCCTTTGCATTTACAGACGATCAATGAGAAGTTATGTTGCACTATCCTCCCGTTAGCTTAACAAATAAAGGGAGCAGTTGCCGCAGCAAACTCCTCCTTGTTTGTTCAACTATAGTACCCGTTGGTTCAATGAATTTATCAATATTGGGCATAATTTGTTACTCGGTCTCTGTGATTTTTTGTATTTCCCCCGAACGTCTATCAATGTAGAGCCATGTAATTTCCTTAACAGCATCTACTGGAGATAAGTATACAACCCAAAAATCCCTTTCCCTGCTTATCCCTTCAACGTTCCATTTAAACGATTGACTAGCGATATATCTTTCAAGATTTGCCTTGATTCCACTTTTGATACTGTGAAGAAATCATAAAGTAATACGGTCGTGATGATAATGGCTGTCACAAGCAAAATACTGCCACTAATTTTCTTCATAACTTTACCTCACGAATTTACTTTGGTTAGTTAGTCAGTCTATACGTCTATATGGACATTTAGTTGCGGCTGGCTACTGCCACGCTCTACTGCCCGTTAGTGTAATGAAAAATGGAGCAACTGCCGACTGAACTGCACCCCGTCAAGTAGACAGAACAATAAATAAAAGTCAATTAAGCGGCCTTAGTCCTGTATTCCATCGGACTGAGGCCGTTTAGTTTTGCTTGTAACCGTTCGTTATTGTAAAAGTGGATATAGGCCTCAATGTCTCGCGCGAGCTCCTCAAAGGTATGGTACGAGTGTAAAAAATACTTCTCACATTTTAGGGTTCCCCAGAAAGATTCCATTGGGCCGTTATCAATGCACTGCCAATTCGGGACATACTCTGAGACAGTTGGTTTTCGTCCAAGAGCTCTTTGAAGTCGAGTGAGGTGTATTGAAATCCCCTGTCGCTATGAAGCATAGGCTTGCTTCCTGGTGCAGCTTGTAAGGCTAGTTTCAACGTCTGGAATACAAGTGGATTGTTATTGGAATACCCCATTACATAGGAGACGATGGATTTATCATGAAGATCGAGAATAGCGCTTAAATACGCTTTCTGACCATGGCCGTATTTGAATTCCGTCACATCAGTTACCCACTTCTCATTTGGTGCTGTAGCTTGGAACTTGTGATTTAACATGTTCTCGGCCACTTGCTGCGGAGTGGAATACCCATATTTCTTTTTCTTCCTGCGGATGACCGACTGGATTCCCTTTACCTTCATCAGCCGGTATACGCGATTGTGATTAATCGTTTTTTTCGTTTGGCTGCGCATGTGCAGCGTTAATTGATGATATCCAAAGATATGTTCTACTTTCTCATAAATGGTCATCATGACTTGCGTCAACTCTGCGTTCTCCTGTTCACGCGAACTGGGTTTGCGATTTAGCCACTTGTAGTAGCTTGAGCGTGCTATACCTTCAATTTCACACAGAAGCTGAACACTGAACAACGCTTCTTCCCGAAGCGCTTGAATGGCAAGATAAACGTTCTCTTGGCGATATTGGCTTAACTTCGCCTCCTTTGAAATTCCCGTAGCTTTTTTAGAAATGCATATTCCGCTCGAAGCCGCTCCATCTCGTACTCCATCTTCTTCATCTCGAGTTTCTGTTGTTCTCCTCCGTTAATTCTTCTGACGCTTTCTTACGTCCTCGGCCATCCTTTAATGCTTCATGACCGCCAGTTTCGAATTTTTTACCCACTGATACACTTGTTGGTAGGAGACCTGAAAGTGCCCTGCTGTCTGCTGATAATCCTGTTGATGTGCCAGGCAATATTGAACAATATCGATCCGTTCTTGATATGTCGTAGAGCGACCCTTTGTAATAGCTTTTGCTTCCCCTTTATAGGCTTTTAAGCTGCTATGACTATTATACTTCTTAATCCAATTGGATAGCTGCGTTGTACTAGCAATCTTGTATTTATCGATAATCTGGTATTTAGATAATCCACCATCCAGATAATCTTTCCTCTTACTTCACATAATTCCTCGTCTTCTTTAAGTCGCATAGCGACAACGGCAACGATGAGAACGAATCGTTGTTTCGTTACAGGCTGTCCCTTCCGTCCTTCGGCAGGGTAAGGCTATTTCATGTAAAAATCGGAAATAGCTACGGCAGATAGACCCTTTCCCGATGCGGTTAAACACTTGTATGCATCCTGAATAAGCTGTCGCGGGGTAACAGGCACATACCGATCACCCCGTGGGCCGTAATCTTTCGGCACAGTGCGGTATTGCGCTTAGCTTTGGTTACCCAGTCAAAGGAATGCTCTTGCTAGAAAACGAAAAAGTCTCTGCATAAATACCATCGGTCCATCGCTACCCAGAGACGGCAAGTGACCGACTCACGCAGCATGAGCAGCATTTGTCTGACTAGATTAAACTTGGTTAAACCACCCTCATCGTCAGAGACTTTACGATAGACTCTGTAAAACAACGGATAATCAAATCCGTTTCGGACCACCACCTGCAGGCAGAACTATTCACGCTTTTTACATTGAAGCAGAGGTATTCTCGTCCCATTTTCGAGTAAATAGGTTATGGAGTAATGGGTATACTGGAACATTCAATTGTCGGTCATGCTGCAATATGAGGTAGAGATCGAGGAGCATCTCTTGTTCACCATGAAGCATCCGTCTATTCATCATTCGCAGTAACAGTTGATGAACAGGTTCATAAATATCGGAATAGCAATCGCCTACATCTTCCATGATCCCGCTTCGGTGAGTTTGAAAAAATACATCCTCATACCGATAAATAATCATTTGGAGCACTTTGGACCGCTCCTCTTGGTTTAAATGCTCAGGATTAAGCAGGGTTAAGAAAAGAGATGGATCATCAGTTACATTACCACTCATAGCAAACCATGCTTTAACACCTTCAAAAGTAATTTCAAAGTTCATCATAGTAAAGGAATCGCTGAATAATCGATCGATCATTTCTGTTTTCATCTAATATGTCCCCTTTATGTAATTTACGTTTGAGATATAGAATTCGTTTTCGTTACCGGCTTGAATAGTAACACTGATTGCATCGGGTACATCTTTGATATTTATCTCAGGTGGTAGAGTTTTAAATGCTATATAATGGCTTAACACACGATCGTAATTAACCAAATTAATTATGGGTTTTTCTGACATCGGCTCAGGAAGCTTCGTATAAGTGTAATAGGTTTGACCATTAGGAAGGATTCCTAGATTTGCAAAAAGTGCTGGATGCCCATAGAGCTGGCGAATACCGAATGTGATTGTAATTGAATTGCCCGTCCCGCTTCCACTCCCTGATCCTCCCATAAAGTGTACATCATTAAATAATTGGCCTGTGGCTGGATCGATGCCTTGATTAAGATCTACTGACGTTAAATTTTGTCTCCGAATGATAGATTTCAGTTTATTAGCGTACTGACTATCTGTGGCATAGCCCGCTCGCTGCAATTCATTCGCAAATTCATAGGGATTGATCTTAGATAGAGCATTCTTATAGATACTATTCTTGAGTAAGAAACTAGAGTGGTCTTCAAATGATTCTGCAATGCTATTGTAACTGCGAAACTTCGCTTCAATTGGTATGAGGTTACCACCAACCTCCTCATGTGTGATTGTTGTACAATAGGGTCCCTTATAGGTCTTATTCGCCTTTATACCGAACATGTTGTTACAAATGGCTGCTTGTCCATAAGCTGATTCTAATGCAGCCTGTGCCAACGTAATACTTGCTGGTATCCCGCTTCTACGTTCTTCAGCTTGTGCGGCACTCGCATATTGAATAAAAAAAGGATGAGTCAGATTCCCGATATTATCAGGAACAGTAATAGCTTCGTCTGGTAGCTGTGGGGGTGAAGGACCTTCATCAGTACCTGACGCCGTTCCTAGATCAACAATCCCGCCCTTAACGAGTTTACCCAAATGAATGGTACCTTTTTCGTTGAATACGGGTGCTGCAGTTTCTAAATAAACGTTACTGATATATAGCATTTGCTTTGAATTGTAGGTAGGTTTGTCTGAGGCTAGTGTGTCTGTGCTTTTCCAATTAATTTTTTTCAATACTCGCCGTGCCTCTTGACTTGCAAAATCTGTAATTTTTGACATCATCATGATATACGGTTTGGGATCAATCGCGCCCTCCCCCTCTGCTCCCATTTCAAAATGCAAATGAGCTCCGGTCGATCTGCCTGTATTTCCGGATAATCCAATTATTTCACCTTTTTTAACAAGTTGACCAGGCGTTACAAAAGCATCACTCAAATGAAGATATTTGCTTGTCATAGCCATCTCTGCGTCTGTACTCTGAACAACGATATAGGTACCCATAGACTGAATAGAAGCAGAATCTGAACTATTCATATAATTAACCGTTTGTATTACCCCATCAAATGAACTGGCAACAGGGGTACCTATAGGAGCGGGAATATCTATACCAGAATGATAAGACATTTCACCTGTAACAGGATGAATTCTAGGTCCAAAATCGCTCGAAATGGATTCTTCTAGGTCCGTAATATAGATTTGAGGTGGCAATATCTTTTCAGTAAAAATATTCTCGCTATCTATCGATTCAGCGGTAGTTACCATGACTGCAATAATATAAAAAATTAAAAAGACTAGAAGGATAACGCCTATGGCAATCCATACAATTGGATTGCCAAGGAGCGTTGCAGCTGAACTTAAGGCCTTTTTCTTAACCTCATCTTTGAGCTTTTCTTTCAATTTGTTCTTGATTAGTTCTTTTACTTGTTCTAAGTGACCTGCATTTTGCGACAGCGACATTTCACCTCCCTACTCTTTTTAATTGTGTCGATCTCTCTGATGTGGTTTCTGTCGTGCTGATGTAGCTTTGTTCTTTACGTTTTTAATCACGTTATCTGTAGATTCAGTAACGTTGGCGACTCTACGTGACCGTTGCATCGTCTTCAAATGGTTAAGCTCATCTTGCAGTCCGCCTGAAACTTCACTTGTGATTTTTTCTTTCATATCCAAAATGACTTTCTGTTGGGCGTGAGTATCAATGTTAACGGACACGTCATCAAGATTAGTGGATTTATTTAATTGCTCTTTTGCTGCTCCCATTTTCTCTTTGAGATCAGAATTATTAATTTTGACGCTCTTAATTACGGCTTTAGTGTCAACAGATTGCCTTATATTGATCGTCGCATGTTGATCTATCGTGTGATTAGAAGAGCTATCTTGAGCTTTCACGATGAGCTCTGGTGCGTTTACCCCTGTACCTTTTGTGTCAGTGCGGTTATCAATGTTCTGTCGCACATTTATTGCTGCAGTTTGGTTAACCGTGTGATTAGAAGAGCTATCCTTAGCTTTCACGATCAGTTCAGGTGCTTTAACACCGTTAACTGTTGTATCAGTACGGGTATCAATGTTCTGTCGCACATTTACTGCTGCAGTTTGGTTAACTGTGTGATTAGAAGAGCTATCCTTAGCTTTCACGATCAGTTCAGGTGCTTTAACACCGTTAACTGTTGTATCAGTACGGGTATCAATGTTTTGTCTGACATGTACAGAAGTATTTTGGTCAACCGAGTGATTAGAAGAGCTATCCTTAGCTTTCACTATCAACTCAGGTGATTTAACATCAACCCCGTTAATATCAGTACGGGTATCAATGTTCTGTCTGACATGAACGGCTGCGTTTTGATCAACCGAGTGATTAGAAGAGCTATCCTTAGCTTTCACGATCAGTTCTGGAGCCTTACCACCAGTACTTTTTGTATCAGTACGGGTATCAATGTTCTGTTTGACATGTACTGAAGCGTTTTGGTCTACGGTGTGATTAGAAGAGCTAGCTTTAGCTTTTACGATCAGTTCAGGTGCTTTAACACCAGTACCTGTTGTATCAGTACGGGTATCGATTTTCTGTTTCACATGAACAGAAGCGTTTTGGTCTACCGCGTGATTAGAAGAGCTATCCTTAGCTTTCACGATCAGTTCAGGTGCTTTAACACCATTACCTGTTGTATCAGTACGGGTATCAATGTTCTGTTTGACATGTACAGAAGCGTTTTGATCAACCAAGTGATTAGAAGAACTATCCTTAGCTTTCACGATCAGTTCAGGTGCTTTAACACCGTTACCTGTTGTATCAGTACGGGTATCAATGTTCTGTCTGACATGAACGGCTGCATTTTGGTCTACCGTGTGATTAGAAGAGCTACCTTTCGTATTCACGATCAGCTCCGATGCCTTAACATCAGCACCCTTCGTATCTGTCTGAGTATCAATGTTCTGTCTGGCATGAACAGCTGCATGTTGGTCAATCGTGTGAGTAACGGAACTATCTTTCGATTTAAAGATGAACTCCGGCACTTTAACATCGGCCCCGTTAATATCTGTGCGAGTATACTTGTTCTGTCTGATATGAACAGCTGCATTTTGGTCTACCGTGTGATTAGAAGTGCTACCTTTCGTATTCACGATCAACTCAGGTGATTTAACATCAGCCCCGTTAATATCTGTACGGGTATCAATGTTCTGTCTGACATGAACGGCT
>NZ_JBWDNT010000037.1:0-22123 GCF_056269345.1 Paenibacillus sp. J22P15 | reverse complement strand
TAGGAAAGTGGTATGGGTGAGGTAGGAATGAAGCTGTAAGCACCTATATGATCTTACAGCTGGAAAGTAGCCTTAGTTAGTTGTCTGTAAGCACATATATGTGCTTATTGATTAGGAAAGTGGTATGGGTGAGGTAGGAATGAAGCTGTAAGCACCTATATGATCTTACAGCTGGAAAGTAGCCTTAGTTAGTTGTCTGTAAGCACATATATGTGCTTATTGAGCAGGAAAGTGGTATGAGTAAGGTAGAGATGGAGCTGTAAGCGCGTATATGTTCTTACAGCAGGAGTGGGCGTGTGGCGGGTAATGAGCAGACTTAAGTCTACATTCTAGACCTATTTCTGCTCCAAAGGCTAATTTGATGAAAATAGGTCTAGAATGTAGATCTAAATTTGTTTGAGTGGAGGATAGAGAGCCATTTGGCGGGTAATGAGCAGACTTAAGTCTACAATATAGATCTATTTCTGCTCAAAAGGCTGATTTGATGAAAATAGGTCTAGAATGTAGATCTAAATTTGTTTGAGCTGTGTATAGGGAGCGGTATCATTTGCGGCGTTTGTCAAAATCGCTTCGCTCCTCTACAGGTAGCGACGAGAGCTGAAGCAGTCGCACTCATCCTTGGCCTGTTAAACAAAATCTAATCCTGTCGATTAGTGTTATCTCAAAGTAAAAGCCTGCAAAACCCGCCATTCGGTGAGGTTTTGCAGGCTTTTTTCCAATGGGATACGATGCCCATGCTTAATGAGTTTTAGCTAAAAAATCGCCGATTGCTTGTATGGTCTCATTTTTTAATCGTTCGATCTCGTTGAAATCAATGGCCTGCGTATAAATTTGCTCCCGCTTGTCTTGCAGTGACTTCGCAAGCGCGATCTGTTGAACCGAAGGTTTTATTTGCGCGGCATAGCGGTTCTTGATCTCAGTTATGGTATCGAAATTGGCTTCATCCGTTCCAGGCGCGATGCAGCTTGTGTACATATCGATAATCTCGTCGTCCACGAGATCAGGGAAATATTCATGCGGTGCGGTGCTGTCAAATATAGCGAAGCCAAGCTCGCGGACGATGACCATATCCAAGCTGTTCGGATCGAAGCCGCAATGATAAATCTCAACGTCGAAGCCCCGTTCGATTCCTGCCGCAGCTATTTTTTTGAGCATAGTCGATTTACCAGAGCCAGCTCTGCCTTTGATCAAATACCGTTTGAGTCCAGCTGTCAGATTCGGAACAAAATCAACCGAGCCCTTCGGAGTGGATGCGCCCAAGAAACGATGATCAGCACGACATGATCTCTCCAGCCTGTTATCACCATAGCATGTATTGATAAACGCCTCAGTCAGCTCATTAGCGGCTTGGAAATTCATGTTTTGGATATAGACCGCTTCCCAATCGTCATGAATCCGCAGCGCCTCAGCAAAGCCGGCATAGGCTTGATCATAAGCTTGAGTAATCTGATCATTTAAACGTTCTATTTCTACTTTAAGTGATTCCAGTTGGTCAGCATCGGCAGCTTCCCCAAAATTAATGGTTTGGATCACTGCTCCAGACAAGGATGGCCCAATGACTCTAGGCGGTGTTCCATCAACGACTCCAAGCTTAAGGGCAGGAACGATTAATCCATCCAGCAAGCCATTGTCAAAAGGGCAATGAAGCAGCCAAATGTCATAGCCTTCTCGCACCATATCGTCGGCAATCGTCTGAATTAAATCGGATCTTTCTGCAGCGGGTCCTTCTTGCAAAATAAATAAGCGCTCCAGTTGTTGCAAAGACGAATCGAACAGGCTGGTAAGGCCGCGAGCTGTATTGCCGTTCACGTAGAAGTTTTTGATATTTCCATTCATAACCGTCACACCTTCCTAGGCTAATGTCTTGCTGCATCATTCATCGTATTATTGCTATGACAAAAAGGTGCGAGTATGGAACGAGCCATTATTTACGCTTTAACGTGAGAACGGTGAGTTCAGGTCGGCAATTAAACCGAACTGGAATCCGAGTCATCCCTAATCCTCGCGTGGTGTACACTTGCAGAGCTTGGTTTGGAATCTGATATAATCCGTTTGAATATTTATTTCCATAAGGAGGTGTGTACAGCGCCCCGATAAATGGAATCCGAACCTGCCCGCCATGGCTATGCCCCGACAGCTGCAAATCGACGGGATAGCGGCTGTATTCATCTGCAAAATCCGGCTCATGAGCGAGAAGTACAGTACAACTCCCGTCTGGTATGCCCGTTAAAGCTTGATCGATATCAGGTTTACCCACCATAGGATCATCCACCCCAGCGATATATAACTGCTCCGATCCCTTTCTTAATGCTGCATGCTTGTTATCGAGGATTTGAAAGCCTGCTTGGGCTAACCCCTTCGTAACCGCTCGCCGATTGCCGAAAGCGTCGTGGTTCCCGAGAACAGCAAATTGCCCCAAGGGTGCCCGCAGCTTGGATAGTAAGGCTATAGCTTCTGACATGTATGCGGTGGAACGATCGAGTAAATCACCTGTGAAGCAAATAAGATCTGGTTTTACCTGCCGAACCTGTTGGGTCAGCTCCGACAATAGCTCAGAATTGGAATGGAAGCCTAGGTGAAGATCACTAAAGTGAACCACTCGCAGAGAGTGGAAGGAGGGAGGCAGTGTCGAGAGCTTCACCTCTACATGATTAACCTCCATCCAATAGGGCTCTATGAAGCGGGAGTACACACCAGATAAGCTGGCGGCTCCCATTAGTCCCAAAGTCAATTTCATGCTCTTCTTCAAAAAAGTCCGTCTACTCATAGGTGCTGAAGATGGTTGCATAATACCCCCGATTTTATTAGCCTCTACATCGATTCCTGACATACAGGTAGTGAGAAATAAAACACGATTTCTTCGTCATGAACATGAAAGCCATGCGGAGATTCGTGTTTTTGCAAAATAGTTCTCGCAATCGATAAGCCGAGGCCCGTTCCGCTAAGCTGCTTATTGCGTGAGCTCTCCATAACGAAAAAAGGCTCCCAGAGGTTATCCCATTGCGCTTGTGAATGTTCGTTATTCTCAATGCCATTGGCGATCGAGAAATACAAGTGATCTTCCTTATTTTCGATGGCGATGCGGATCAGTCGATTGGTTGTATATTTCACCGCATTCGAAATGAAATTGTTGAGTACCATCTCTATCTTGTGCTCGTCTGCTAATACCCAAGAATGGATCAGCAGCTGATCATCTACTGAAAGTGAAATATGATCCTGTCTAATTGAAATGCGATATTTTTGTAAGATTCGGTCCAATAGCAGCTTGAAATCAAAGGCGCTCATCTGATTCTGATCGGTTTGCAGTTTGGAGAGCTCGAGTAATTTGTTGACGAGCAGCGTTATATCATCGGTTTGCTGTTGAATAACATCGATATACGTACCGTCGTCCATGCCGTCTTTGATGCCAGAAGAGTAAGCTTTAATCAAGGAGAGAGGGGTTTTCAGCTCATGAGATATATTTGCAATGAACTGTCGCAGGTTCTCGTTTCTAGCCTCCAGCTTATGATGGGCCTGCTCTAATTTATCACTCATTTGATTGATGCTTTTTGCTAACGATTCAATTTCATCTCCGGTTTGCACATAAGCCTTTGTAAACGACAGCTTCGAAATACCTTCTGCTGCTTCTTGTATTTTGGCTAAAGGCCGAACAATGCTTCTCGTAAACAGTGCGGACAGCAGGATCAGCAGCAGCAGCTCTCCCGCATAAATATATAGGTTAAACTGATTGACGATTTTGAGTGTTTCTGTCGAATGGGATATCGATTCTCCGACGACAAAGATCATTTGATCTTTTTTCATAAACGTAACTAGAAAGCTCGATTTGAGCTTGTTTTGATTATATATTTTTCGAACCATTTTATTTTCGTTGAGCTTAGCTAGGCTTTCATCAGTGATCCAAAACTTGTTCAGCGTAATGCCTTTTTTGTTCAGACGATCAATAATGGTGTCGTTGAGGCTATTTATATCCTCTGTTATGGGTGTATTTACGATGGTGACCCCATGCTCGTTCTCAAGGTCGTCTATCTGTCTTAATAACTGCTGCATATCCATCGTTTCAAGCCGCTCAGTTAGAGCTGCCAGCGTCTGTTTTTTCTGATACAACAAATATTTGGGCAAGAAAAATGAATTCATGGCAAAAGAGAAAATAACGACCGCACCAAACACCAATAAAATGCGCAGGATCAACTTTTTATTCAGCTTATTCATTGTCTTCTTCCAAGCTGTAGCCCATGCCACGATGTGTTTTGATCAAATGATCGCCGATTTTTGCCCTTAATCTACGGATATGCGTATCCACCGTTCGTTCCTCTCCGAAATAGTCGAATCCCCAAATCTGATCCAATAGCGCCTTTCTGGAGATGATGATGCCTTTATTCTCGATAAAATATTTCATTAAATGAAACTCTTTATTTGTAGCTTGCAAGTCCATATCATCTCTATAAATTTTTTGAGCTTCCATATCTATTTTTAAGCTTCCTATCAAAATGTGATGATCCATGTGCAGCAATTTTTTCACTCTTAGAATTAGGATACGCGGGTCAAACGGCTTGCTGACATACTCATCTGCACCAGACTGCAAGGCAATGAACTCATCCTCATCTTCTCCTTTTGCCGTTAGCAGCAGCACCTTCGTTTTGCTTTGTTTCTTAATCTCTCTGCATACTTCTATGCCATTTCGCTTAGGCATCATCCAGTCGAGTACAGCTAAGTGAATGTGATGGTGATAGAAAATATGCAGCGCTTCTTCTCCGTCCTGCGCTAGGAAGGTGTGAAAGGCCTCTTTTTCAAAATAAGCGTTCAAAATCTTGAGCATAAACGGCTCGTCATCCGCAATTAATATATTCATAAGGCTCCTTTCAACAAAAGTGAGCGTGGAAGATTACCCCAAAAGGATCATCCATATGAGAATAAAATGCACATTTTGTTTTCGATTCATACTAGCGGCAGCTTGGTCATGTCGATGTAAGGAAACCATAGCTAAACACGACCACGACAACGATAAAAAATAAGACGACTAGAACAGCAGGAATTTTCATCGCATTATAAATCTGCCTTGTGCAAGGGGAGTTCTAGATTAGCTGCCTCTTTAATCAGCTCCATGATCTTAGGAGCACCTTCGCCATTTTCGTAGTGATTCATATTCTCTGTGTATATTGCTCGATTCTCATACAGCTGCATAATGGCCTGCACAAAGCTTTGGGCGGTCATTTGATCTTGATGCAGCATTTCAGCGTAACCAGCCTGCTCAAAATATTGCGCATTCATAAGCTGTCCAGAGCGGCTCCCGCCGTTCGTATGCGGAATGAGCAGCATCGGCTTCTGCAAGGCAAGCAGCTCCATAATGGAGTTTGAACCTGCACGAGAGACGACGACATCCGCCATCGCAAGCAGATCCTCCAGCTCCCTGCTGACAAATTCGAATGGCCTGTAGCCTTGCATGGAGAGCGTGTGCTCGACCTTGCCTTTCCCGCAGATATGAACGATTTGAAAGGTGTTTAGCAGTTCATGCCTTGTTGTTCTTACCATTTGGTTAATGCTGTGCGCCCCCTGACTGCCGCCCATAATAAGCAGCACAGGCTTATCGGAAGTAAAGCCGCAGCTGTTTAACGCACGCTGAATGTTATCTGGTTTCAAATGGGGCTTCAAGATAGGGCCTGTATAGATCGCTTTCGAGTTAGTATAATTTGCTCCGGTCTCGCGGAATGTCGTACACATCGTTGCAGCGAAGGGATATGATATTTTATTTGCCAGTCCCATGTTCAGATCCGGTTCAAAAATAACGATCGGTACCTTGTTAAGCCTCGCACCAAGCACTACCGGGACGGCAACGAAGCCGCCTTTTGAAAAAATAACATGTGGCTTCAACTTCCTAATGAGCCTGTAGGATTGGAATATTCCTCGTATGACTCTAAATACGTCTATTACATTTTCCCAAGAAACATATCGTCGAAGCTTACCGGTAGAAATCGGATGGTAGGTCACCTCTTTACATTCGGAGATTAGCCTTCTCTCGATCCCTTGCTCTGACCCGATGTAATGGATGTCCCAGCCGTCTTCCGTACATTGTGGGATCAGTACAAGATTGCCTGCAACATGGCCCGCAGAGCCGCCGCCAGTCATTACGATTGTTTTTCTCATGTCAGGCACCCGCCTTTTTGCAGCATTTGTCTAATTTCCGGCTTGCTCATCAATTGATGATCCGAATGGTAATGCCGGAACTGTACGGGCGTGCTGTCTGCATAGGAATCTTGCAAGCCTTCAATATAGAAAGGAGGTAATAGGACATAATAGTCTTCATTCCAATGAACGGCGTTCGAACTTTCCATTTCGGAAATAAGCGATTCATATAGACTTTCACCGGAACGAGCACCTGTTTCATGAATTTGAATTTCTGCCACTGCGCTATCCTCAATTAACACTTCTGCGAGGTCCTTAATACGGCATCCTTGCATTCTCATCACATAAACTTCACCGCCTATGCTCTCATCCGTCACTTTAAGCAGCAAAGTTATAGCTTCTTCCAGAGCTAAGAAAAATCGCGTCATTCGATGATCCGTAAGGCTGACCGGCAATCCTTGCTCGATTTGTTGCTTGAAAATAGGCACCACGCTGCCTGTTGATCCGAGCACATTGCCGCTTCTTACACATACAAATTTCGTCTCGCCTTCTCGTAGATTGGCATGAACAATCAACTTTTCTGCGATGGCTTTGGTCATACCGTAGGTGCTCGATGGATGGGAGGCTTTATCGGTTGATACATAAATGACTTTCTGTACGCCATTCCTGATAGCCGCCTGAATGACATTTTGAGTGCCGATCACATTCGTTTTCATTGCGCTGTCCGGCTGCTCTTCGCAGATGGGTACATGCTTTAAGGCAGCTAAATGATAGAGATAGTCCGCCTGCTGGCAGGCCTGCATAATCTCATATTTATCGCGTATATCTCCAATGATAAAAGTTAACTTCGGATGATGTTGAAAGGCCTGCTTCATTTCCACTTGAAGGGCTTCATTTCGGGAGAAAATACGAATTTCCTTCGGTTTTCTCTCCAGTAATTTTCGGACGAGCGCATGTCCCCAGGACCCTGTTCCTCCGGTAACGACAATCGTTTTATTTTTCAATGTTTGTTCCTCCCGCCAATTGGTTCGTTCAATATGAACAAGCATAAAGCTCGAATGTTACGCCAATATGGCAAAAAAAAGCCCTCAACTAGGAGGGCTCATGCTTATTTCGATTATTTTGCATAAACGCGATAAAAAATACTGGAGATTAATATGCCGAGCATAAACCCTGATATAGGAGCTACAACGGTTATGCCAAGATAGTTGGTGCTGGATGTGAAGAGGAGCTTTAAGGCTAAGGTGATGAATGTGCAAAAGAAGACGAGCATCCAGTAGCGATATTTGTACTTTTTGGCAACGCTAGTATAAGTTGAGCTGACCGGAACTTTATTAATTAGGAAGTAGAATATCACTGCCTCAATGATTAGCCCGATAATCGATAATGAGCGCTGAAACCATTTGTATAGAGGGATACCGGCTAGCGTTTCACGAAAAAAAGCGAACTTAGTCACGAACATGCCTGAATAATGCGTGCAGGCATCTAGTAAAATGTGCGAATAGAAGCCGATAATGATGGACATGAGAAAGACGATCCAGCTCCGTACCGTGTTTAGTTTCCAATCTTGAGCGAGACTATTTACTTTATGATCCAGGTTGCCGATAGCAGGCAGGTTTTTGGATAAAGGTATTTTTACAATGGAATGAAACAGATAAGCGAGCATAATGCTCATCGGAATCGCTTGAAATAACAGGCCTTCAAAGGAATGACCAATCGTCTGATAGGGCTCAAGCGCAATGAAATACTCAAAGTCGGGCGACATGCTCCCGAGGATAAGCCCCGTCAAACTAAAATAGGCTGGCTTTATCACCTTTAAAGGTGATATATATAAGGGATGAGCAAATGTAAAGGGCAATGGTGCACCTCCAGGATTGATTAGATAGCGGCTCTGCAAAGATCAGCCATTCCTATAGAAGACGGTGTTTATACAGAAAATGTTACATCGGGGCGCAGTTGGCGGCATGAACCAAATAAATGGTCGCTTTCTCCCCTTGTTTTAATGAGGTAATTTTGGGACAATAATAAGCAGATTGTTTATTTTCGGCCTACTAGCTAGAATAGGACTGCTTGCAGCAGTTTTGAAAAGAGGATCAGTTATGAATAAAGTAAATATATATGGATTAACGTTTGATCAGCTGACGGAATGGCTGAAAGAGCGTGATTATACGAAGTTTCGGGCATCGCAGGTATGGGAGTGGCTTTACCGTAAGCGGGTAACGTCTTTCGCAGAAATGACGGATGTGAAAGAAGAAATCATTAAATTACTGTCCGAGAATTTTGTCATGCAAACGCTTAGTGAGCACACAAGGCAGGAGTCAGCGGACGGAACGAATAAGTTTTTGTTTAAGCTGCAGGATGGCAATTTAATCGAGACCGTATTGATGAGACATAAATTTGGTTTGTCGGTATGTGTTACAACCCAAGTAGGCTGTAATATTGGCTGCAGCTTCTGTGCTAGCGGACTACTGGCTAAGAGCCGTGATCTGACGAGTGGTGAGATTGTGGAGCAGGTTATGAAGGTACAGCTGCATCTGGATCAAGCACAGCAGAATGAGCATGTAAGCCACATTGTCGTGATGGGAATTGGAGAGCCGTTCGATAATTTCGAGAACCTGACTGATTTTATAGGCGTGATCAAAAGCCAAAAAGGGCTCGCGATCGCAGCTAGACACATTACCGTTTCGACGAGCGGTTTAGCAGGCAAAATTGTAGAGTTTGCCGACTCTGATTTGCAGGTTAACCTTGCAGTTTCCTTGCATGCGCCGAACAATGAGTTGAGAACACGAATTATGAAAATTAACCGTGCGATTCCGATCGAGAAATTGATGGAGTCCATCGATTATTATTTGGAGAAGACCAATCGTAGAATTACGCTTGAATATATATTGCTGAAGGATGTTAATGACCAGAAAGAGCATGCGTTAGAGCTTGCTCAGCTTATTGGTCATCGCGGAAATCTGGCTAACGTGAATCTCATTCCGTACAATCCAGTGGATGAGCATAGCCAATACCAGCGTACAGATCGCGACACGATTCGAGCGTTCTATGATACGTTGAAGAAACAAGGGATTAGCTGCAGCGTTCGTCTAGAGCATGGTACAGATATTGATGCCGCATGCGGGCAGCTGCGGAGCAAACAGATCCAAAAAACCAAAGAGCAGAAGTTGGGACAAGAAAGCTCGGCAGTCTAGTCCCATTTGAAGCGTATCATATCTATGCAGCCGATGCGTTTATAAGATAATCTTGTCCACCATAATGAGAACACCTTCTAAATGAGGTGTTCTTTTTGTGGTTTTATAACATCATAGGTAACGTGATATTTACAAATTCTGATTAGTTGGACATACTACACAAATACATTCCCAGTCCAGAAAGGTGTATGCATATGAAAAAGAGAGCCTTAGATTTGTTCATTATTATGCTGGGAGCGTTTATTTTTGCACTCGCAATCAATTTATTTGTTATTCCAAACGAGTTTGGTGAAGGCGGAGTTACTGGGATAACGATTATTTTATATTATTTATTCGGATGGGCACCATGGTTGATGAGCTTAATTTTCAACACATTTCTACTCATTGTGGGATACCGTTTTCTGGATAAGCAGACGGTCATTTATACGATTGCAGCGGTATTATTTAACTCCTTATTTCTACATTTAACAGCGGACTGGAGCATACAATCGGATGAAATGACTATAAATGCGGTGTTTGGCGGTTTATTCGGCGGTGTGGGGATCGGGCTCATTATCAGAGTTGGCGGCACGACTGCAGGCACGACGATTTTGGCGCGAATTGCGAATAAATATTTGGATTGGAACATTAGTTATGCGCTGTTGTTCTTTGACTTAATTGTTGCGTTCTCCTCTTATTTCATTATTGGTGCTGAAGCGCTAATGCTCACGATCGTGATGCTGTATATCGCTACAAAGGTGATGGACTTCATCATTGAGGGGGTTAACCCGAAAAAAGCGGTCACGATTATTTCCAAGGAGCAAACTAAAATTGCCGAGCAGGTCAATGTGGTTATGGACCGAGGGGTTACGGTTATTTATGGGCGCGGATACTACACAAAAACTCCACAGGAGATTCTGTATATCGTGATTGGCAAGCAGGAGCTGAGCCAGCTGAAAAAAATTGTGAAAGCGATCGATAAAAATGCTTTTATAACGATCCATGATGTACGGGATGTGTTTGGCGAAGGTTTTATCGATATTTCAAAATAAACTATTCTGCCGAGACAAAAAAAGATAACAACAGAATTTCGCTTATTTCTAGGATATAGAGTAAGATTAAAGCTAGAATGCAGATAGGAGTTGTTTACATGTCGAAAGAGAAAGATGAAGTGATTTTGACCCAAGAAGGCTTAGAGCAGCTGCAAGCGGAGTTGGATGATCTTAAATATGTGAAGCGCAAAGAATTGGCCGCACGGATCAAATTAGCGATCAGTTATGGCGATCTGAAGGAAAACAGCGAATATCATTCTGCCAAAAACGATCAGTCCTTTATGGAAACAAGAATTATTATTTTAGATAAAATGCTGAAGAAGGCTCGTGTCATCGAAGCAGAGACGCTTGATCTGTCAAAGGTGAACATTGGTTTAACCGTCATTTTAAATGATATCGAGTTTTCGGAGAAGATCGAATATAAAATTGTAGGTACAGAAGAAGCGGATGTTGCTGAGAATAAAATCTCCTATGAGAGCCCGCTCGGCAAAGAGCTTTTGGGCAAGAAGGTAGGAAGCATCGTTAGCGTAAATGCACCAATGGGCGTTATTAAATATGAGCTGCTCGAAATCAGAGCGAACTAATTATAAGTTTTTTCATCAAGGCTAACTCGCCTCAAGCGGGTTAGCTTTTTTTGGCGAAAATAGGTATAACCGACAGCATCATATAATAAATGATCGATACAAACATATTACGACAGAAATAGATGAGAAAAGATTAACGGGCTTTGGGACTATAGATTGATGTATACTAACACTTTGTATGGCAAAGTAATACCATACCATTTATTATAAATAAATAGCCCCTTTGGAAGCTAAATCTATCCCCCAAAAACCTTTTCTAGGAGGAACTTGATTATGAATTATCATTTCTTTGTAGGTAACGATAACGGCAATAGTGAACATGATTTGATCATCGATGGCAAACTGATTCAACAGCCTAATGTAAATTGTACGGTGGACGAGCTTCCGTGGAGCGAAGAGCAATCACCGGAAAGCTTTATCAAAAACCTGCAGGATCAGCTGGTTGTAACGATTGATTCACCTGCGGCTAGACCGGGCATGTACTATGTCGGGAAGTTTGCACTAGAGAGCGGCGAGATCTTGGACAACCTCCAAATCGGAATTGACCTGAAAAGCGATATGGATTTGCCAGTCATTAATACGCTCGCTCAAATTGCAGCAATGGCTGTTCAGAAAGCCTATGAGGATGAGAAGAAGATACCTGCGCAAGTGGATGTCGAGGTAGATATGGCAACGGCGCTTCCTGTAACACAGCATACGGATGAGACTTCCGCTAAGTTCGAGAAACGTTTTACAACTGGCCCGCATCATGTAACGGTGCACTTGGGTATTCAACGCGTAGCTGTCAAAATCGTATTCCCGTTTGCGAAGGTCGTTCCGGAAGCAACACCGGTTATTTTCACATTGCAGAAGGATAATGCAGGCGGCTGGAGAGAGGGAGAGATCTTTGATGATTTCCTTCAATCCTATGAACTGGATGCGAAGTTCAATGGCAGTTATTTTAAAGATAAACGTATTCTTCATGTCGATATCGGAGACGGCTCTACAGAATATCCGATTACGGAGGGCAATAAATTTTTGCGCCAATTCGTTCATGGCAGCCATCACGGTGCTGGCTATGCGATAGAAGAAGCGCTGCAGGAGTTTAATCGACTCATTCATTTGGCGGATAGCCCGCGTCAGTTTTTCAGTGATGTTATTAAGAACCCTAACCATAAGTACCATGCAAGGGCACTTAAAACTCTGAGAAGACCGCTTGAGAGTCAAGTAAGACAAATCGTTCAGCACGTCAAAAAACAGCTTACCAAGACACGTAATGAGATTGATCTAATTTGCGTATACGGCGGCGGAAGTATTCTTATGCGTACGGTTCTTTATGATCAACTGAAAGAGCTTTGTGCAGAGCGTGAAATGCAACTGCTGTATATTCCTGCGGAATATGCTGTGCTGCTCAATGCGATGGGGCTTGATGCTTTTGTGAGAGGTAAAATTTATGAGGCGCTAAAAAATAAAGCAGTTCAGCCTGCATAATATTAATTAGGCAAGCTATGGGATAATATAACGGATTCTGGTAGGTGAGTAGTATGAAAAAAACAAAGCTGCCCGGTGAGAATATCAGCTTAAAAACGAAAAAAACAGAAGACCCATTAATCATGTCATGGTTGAACACACAATCGAATTTAATGGATTCCCTTCGGTATTTGGTCGAGAATGAGATCGCAATAAATGGCGTTCGGAATTTACAAGCGTTTATTCCGATGGAGCGGAATCGACTGCAGGGCTCTCCGTCTGAGCAGCAAGCGAGTGAAACTCATCTGCATATGACAGGTGCGGAACAAGTGAAGGCAGCGGAAGTTGAAGCAAGTGCGGCTTCGGAGGCTCCGGTCCCTGTTCGTATACCAGTACCAGTAGCAGTACCAGTAGCAGTAGAAGAAGAAATAGATGATGAAGATATTGAAGCATGGAGCTAAGACGATCCGCATGTTAAAGCAATGCCTTATTTTCATAGTGAATAACACTTAGTAATTCTAAGTAATACCAAGTAACACAAAACACCACTAAGGAATGTTTTATCATACCTGGTGGTGTTTTGTGTTACTTGGGGTTAAACTGTAATCCAATAAAATAAAGGGCTGCATGCGGGAAGGAGTTAACCTTCTCAGCAAGTAGCCCTTTTGTGTATATTAGTGTGCTAGTGCGAACAGGCCATGAATGTGTGACAAGTAACGAATGTTACTTGCTTCTTTCATAAGCGATGCAGGCAAGCCTTTAAGCTGTGTTGCATTGCCGCCGATTGTACCAACGCCATCTTTGCGTCCAAGGCTGCCCAGTGTTCCAGAGAATACAGGTACAAACTTATCCATAACGCCGCCTTTGATTTGAACCGCTAGGTTGTAGCCTACCGTTTCGCCCATTTGCCAAGCAAGTTGAGCTGTTGGAGGGTAAGGACGTTCGCTGCCTTCTGGGAATACAACTGCGCAGTCGCCCGCTAGGAATACATCAGCGTGTGAAGTCGATTGAAGCGTTGGTGTAACAAGTGAACGACCGCGGTCTTCTGCAAGGCCGCTAGTGCCGACAACTGGATTACCTTTAACGCCGCCAGTCCAAATGATTGTGCTGGATTCAATCGTACGTCCGTCTTTAAGCGATACGGAGCTTTTTGTAGCTTCAGTAATCGCTACGCTCGTAATAAAGTGTACGCCGCGTTTTTCAAGGCTTGATACAGCACGATCGATCAATACTTTCGGGAAGATTGGCAGAACGGCAGGGCCAGCTTCTACGCAATATAACGAAATGTCATTGAAATCGATGCCTTTGCTGCGGCAAGTTTCAGGAAGTTTGTCAGCGAATTCGCCAACAAGCTCAACGCCAGTCAAGCCGCCGCCGCCAACAACGATTGTTGCATCAGCTTTGTTGCCTGATTTTTTGTAAGCGTCAAGACGATCTTCAACATGCTTACGGATACGATTTGCATCATTAACCGATTTAAGCACGAGGCTGTTCTCTTCAAGCCCTGGAATACCGAAGTAGTTCGTTTCACTTCCAAGTGCAACGACAAGCGTATCATACTTTTGCACTTGTCCGCTTTCAAGAACAACTTTCTTCTCGTTTGGTTTAATTTCTTTCACCGAATCAACGATGATATTGACTTGTTTGTCGCCTAGAAGCTTGCTAAGCGGAAGCGCAACGGCTTGCTCAGCAATTGAGTCCCCAGCAAGTCTATGCAGCTCAGTAATGATTTGGTGAGTTGGAAAACGGTTAACGATTGTAATGCTAGCTTCTGCTGCTGACAAATGTTTGCGTGCTGTTAGAGCAGTAAGAAGACCGCCATAACCGCCACCAAGAATTAGTATTTGCTTCGACATGTTCATCCTCCGTTCGTTCTATACGTATTCGGTGTATTATACTTTATCGTTTTTGCGTTCTGACAATACGCTAAGGAAAGCTTGTGCAAAGCGCAGTGTTTTTTGAACTTCCGGATCTTTTAGCATTTTCAACATAGCGAAAAGGCCAACTGAAGAGTTAGCAGTTTCTTGCGTGCGCTCACCAGCTTCAATTGCTGCTGCTGCGATACCTTTTGCTTTCTCTTGAACCGGTTTGACAAATTCACCGATACCTTGAGCGAAATCGTTGATTAACACTTTGTCTGTAGCGATGTTTTGTGCAAAATCATAAGCTTTGGTCATTAGAGTAACCATTTCAGCCAATTTTGGCAGGTTGTCCACGAGTACAGTTAGAGACTCTTGAACCTCCGGCTTCATCAATTGATCAAGTACATCCAACGATTGTTTTTCTTCCGCGAGGCTAACTGCAACCTCTTGTCCAGCAGATGGTTGTGACATAATAGAATGTCCTCCTTTACGTGAAATTGAAAGTAAGTTGTAGTCTCAATCGTGTCAGCCGCTAAGATAAGGATGCGTCCCAATGAGATTGTTACACTTTTCACATAGTTTTTCAAAAAATGAATGTGAGCATGTAATCGTCTTCTTTCAGGTTCTGCACGAGGCAGAATGATGGGATAGCGAGTATGACGTAACTGGATTAAACCCTTTGTCTCTATTCTACATCGTTTTCACCAAAAGTTAAAAAGAAATTTATTGCTTTCGATAAAA
This sequence comes from Paenibacillus sp. J22P15, assembly GCF_056269345.1. Lineage (NCBI taxonomy): Bacteria > Bacillati > Bacillota > Bacilli > Caryophanales > Paenibacillaceae > Paenibacillus > Paenibacillus sp. J22P15. The sequence goes on along the minus strand of NZ_JBWDNT010000037.1, from coordinate 7,142 downwards.
AGTTTTCAAATCATCTTCACATATCATCTTTAAGGTGTGTGTTTACACGTTATATTGCAAGGATGATAATAAGAAGAGGGTATAAAATCATGAATTGAAGGAGCTAACGATCATGCAGCCCTATACGCAAAGAGTCGTCTCCATTATCAAAGCGATTCCAGAAGGCAGCGTAATGACCTATGGTCAAATTGCAGCAGAGGCTGGCAGTCGCAGAAGCGCCAGACAGGTAGTCCGAATTTTACATTCGTTAAGCGGCATTCATAATCTTCCCTGGCACAGGGTTGTTAATGCAAAAGGAGAAATATCCATTCGTGATGAGGAAGCTCGTTATATGCAGATACATTATTTAAACGAAGAGGGCGTTTCGACGAGTGAGGATGGGCGGGTCGATTTGGAAAAATACCGTTATCATGCTGGAAGTGATGAAGAAAGCTAACCGATTTGAAGTGTTCGGTTATCCTCTCTTACCTGTAGGAATGGCGTATTATTCACATGTAAGGAAGACGGATACTCTTCGGAAAATGTAACAGTGCGATGAAACTTGGCTAGTATTAACATTTTCTAATTAAGCCCCATTTGAAACCCCGCATACGAACCTTTATTATGGTATAGACCAATCGAAAGGGGAGAGAAAAAAATGACAACTGAACTTACACCTGGCAACGTGCGAAACTTTACGATTTCCACAGAAATTTTTTATAACCCGAGCTTGGATATTCATTCACAAATGATTTATATCGTACTTAGCTCAAGTACTGCGGATTCAGCATCGCTCACCTTAGACGAGGTAGCGAAGAAAGGCCGTATGACGACCAAACTTGCGATTAAAGCGATGCAATTATTAGTTGATGAACAACTAATCCCACATAAATTGTTCCGCAAGATGATCGGGGAATTCCAAGATGATCGCCTATCATGGGCAGCTAAAGGATTGTTGACGTACTGCAAGGAGCACAAAAACATTACGTTATCTGACCTCATCATGCTCTCAGATCAATCCGGCGAGGATGAGCACAGCATTCGTAAAGCATTGATGGAGCTGGAGCGAAATGGTTACTTAGAGGGATTCCCGGAGCTCAATAAGTTAATGAATGCGTAATTAAAAATAGCAGAACCTAGGGCAGCCTCATAAGCTGTATAGGTTCTGCTATTTTTTTTGCTGAGGAGGCATAGCGTTGATTATTCTTTGGCTAATTTCTCAAGCAGCGCGTCGCCGTTTGTTCCAACCTTCACGTAGGCAAAACGAGCGTTTTGTTCCGTTTCAATGCCGGTACCTTCGGGTACAAAGTAAGTTTCAATGCCGTAGTATATCTCTCTCCAGCCGCTGAAGGAGCCGTTTATCACGATCTCCTTGTCCCCAAGCGGCTCGCCTTTTCGATATAATCGCTCAAATGTGGAAACCCCGTCGCTGCCTTGTCGAAGTACAACTTTGATCCTGCTGTTGTTTCGACGCGACTCTAATTCCTTGGCAATGAACTCTGGCGGTGTAGTAATGCTGTATTGCAGTCTTACATAGTCGCCCTGCAGGAGAGACCTCGGATCAAGCGGCTCAATCGCCAGCTTAATAGAGGTGCCGCTTGAGAGCAAAAATTCACTCACAGCAGCATGGTAGCTGACATAACCTAGCTGCAACACAACAACGATGGCGATTAGAATAGGGCTTCTGCGTAGCAATTTGCTGTACGAGTCAGTACCTTCGGTTACGGCAGCGCGCGTCCTATAAGCATATATATAAGTAATGGTAAGCGTAATAAGGCCTAACAGAGCTAATGTAAACGACTTGTGTAATAACGTCCAGAATAGGTCGTAATATTTGTATGCTAGGAATATGAACCAGAATACCAAGCTCACTGTCGCTTCAAGGATTTGGCCGCGGCGCACAAACAAGAAGGCAGTGATCGTCACCGTAACGAAGTTTAATATATTAAACAGCTCATACGAATAAGGGAAGATATCCTCCATAAAGGTAAGCCAGAAAAGCAGCAGCAGCGAGAAGAACAATCCGCATTCCCGCACATACTGCTTAAGGGCAGCATCTCTCAGCAGATGGTGGCTGGCATAGATAACGGCGTTCAGCGCTGTCATAATGAACACGATAAAGGTAGCCGAGTGATGTACGGACTCAAACATTTGAAAGAGAACGATTGCGATATTGATATTAATCAAGGTATAGGTGAAGAGATGCTGCATTCTTCCCTGCAGCTTGAACCAGCCCGCAATCGTCAGGACTAAGAAAAGTAACGATATGCCCGCCTCGTCAATCTCTACAATAGCAATCATTCCTGCTGCATATCCGATCGTTAGCACCGTATAACGAACGCTGGCATTTAAGCGAGGCAGGAATAAAACAGGAATAATAAATAGCAAGGAGATGACAAACAGAACGGTCTCGAACGGAATGTTATCGGCTGTGAGTAGAACCAATCCGATCAAGGAGACGCTGCCAATTATAACACCGATAACGGTAACGATAGTGGAGACGATTTTGCCGACCAGGGCACTCTTATGAGTCTCTGCTTCGGGTTCAACTGCCAGTGCTTCGTTATCCTGTGAACGATGTCCAAGCCTGTTCATATAACGGAAGAAAAAGACGTTTGCTGTCAGCAATAATGCAACAAAGAGCAGTCCGAGTATAAAAAATGCGGTAGAAGCATGCTCCAGCATAAGCTCTACATATTTGAAGACAGCAAATGCAGATGCGGCCAGCGCGTTCAGGGTCAGCATCACTTTGTCCAGACGCACTTGGGTGAAATAGTAGAAGCCAAACGCGATTGCTGCTACGCAAGCGATATTCATCCATGCTCCGTACGGATCGAAGCCAGTCAAGACGAGCAAGGAAGTATGAAAAACGATAAAGCTCATAAATTTGAGCGGTGCTGATGTGAAACGAGTGGTTTCGATGAGTATAAATAGGATGAGATTGATCAAAGCGAATAAGCAGCCGATCAGCAATATTTCAAAATCGCTATACACGATATGAACGGAACTAGGGAAAAAGTATTGCCACAAGGTTAAATGCACGAGTGTATAAGCGAGTACATAGAACGGGCTAAACCGTGTAATAAAGGCAAGCAGCAGGGCTGGAATGGACCAAACGAGAAATAGCTCGTAGGTGTCGGCATGTGAATTGTAGATTTGGTTGAGCAGAGCAACCGCCGCGCCAAAGGATATGCAGCCGCCGACTAGGAAAGCGGCAGATAAGAAGGAATGATGCCCCAGCATAATTTTTATTTTGGAGAAGATGAATGCTGCGCCATAAAATAACACCATAATTCCTGCAGAGGCGAGAATTTTATCGGCACGTTCAAGACCGCCCCAATTGGCAGCAAAGAAGTAGATGATGGCAGCAAGCAGCAGAGATATTCCCATTAGGAATCCGACACGTGTAACCGTTAATCGATGCATTGTACTCACATACCTTTCTAGTTGATTTGTCTTTTATTATAATGACCTATTCGGGGTCGAACTAGTACTCACTTTTTATAGTACTGCCTCCCATTGGGATAAACGGCTTTCCTATGATATAACCCGTTTCGACTAATTTGACCTTTATCGGAAACAAGTAAGGTCAGTTCAACCATCCGGGATATTGCGAAGCAAACAAATTTGCTATCTCTAAATGCAGTCAACGAGGCTGCACGAGCAGGTGAGCATGGCAAGGTTTTGCCGCTCAATGAAGTAACTGCCGGTTATGGAGGTCTCATGAATAACATAAGTTCCTCCTCCGGCGTAATTACAGACTCAACGACGAACCTGGCTTTTATCAGCCAAGGGGCAAAACATAGCTGGACACTCCTCACGATTGATTGTCAGGAGTGTTTTTTTGGTTATGCTAGTAGCAAACGTATGGTAGTGAATAATAGGGCCCCGTTCAGCATTATTTTGGCGGATAACTCTATAGTTGGTTAAATCGATTTAGGGAGCTCGCGTAGTGTATCAAGAAAATGGGCCAGTTTAGATCCTCTTCACTCGGCCTAAAGCAGAACGCTGCGTTGTAGAAAGTACAATAGAAACCTGACATGGGCGGCTAACCGAGGGTCTACGCTGCAGAAATGCAATAGAATCAGCACGGTAGAGTGGAAAACGAGAGAAATCGAGTCATTCTATTGCACAAAGTGCAACGTAGCTGAAACAGTGTTAGCACAGAGGAAATTCTACTGTAGAAAGAGCAGCGGTAGTTCTTAATGAGCAAGTGGTGGGTGAATAGTAGATGTTGTGGAGTGGTAGGTGTGAGGGTTAAACGCTGATTGAGGGGCGAGTGTTCGATGAAGCGGATTAGAATGTGTAAATGGTGGATATTGTTGATTGGAAAGTAAGGAGGTTTGGTAGCGGTTAGGGGCTGCTGCTGAGTGGATGGTGATGTTTTTTGGGGTAAATACGTGGGAAAACTGCCCTAATAGCCGATAGTACTAAGGTTTATGGATCAAAAGGTTAGTTATTATGCTATTCTTAAGGTTACGAAAGAATTAACTACTAAAGTGCGGAAGAGGTTTATAGATGAGTGAAGTAAAGTTTGCGGATTATGCGTTAAGTCAAGAAATTGTACGTGCGTTGGAGAGCCTGTCCTACGAGACGCCAACAGAGGTACAGCGCGAGGTTATTCCGGTTGCGCTTGCGCAGAAGGACCTTGTCGTTAAATCACAAACGGGCAGCGGCAAAACAGCAGCCTATGGTATTCCATTATGCGAGCTAGTGGATTGGAATGAAAACAAGCCGCAGGTACTGGTTCTGACGCCGACGCGGGAGCTTGCTCTTCAAGTTAATGAGGATATTACGAATATTGGCCGCTTCAAGCGGATCAAATCGATGGCTGTATACGGCAAAGCGCCTTTCCATGTTCAGAAGGCAGAGCTAAAGCAAAGAACACATATGGTAGTAGGCACGCCGGGTCGTGTACACGATCATATCGAGCGTGGAACACTTCCTATGGAGCGTATCAAATATCTCGTTATCGATGAAGCGGATGAGATGCTGAATATGGGCTTTATCGAGCAGGTACAGGCTATTATTCAACAGCTGCCGACGGACAGAGTGACAATGCTGTTCTCCGCTACGTTCCCAGAGGATGTCGCTAAGTTATCCCATCGCTATATGAACACTCCCGTTCAGGTTGAGATCAAAGCAGAGGGACTTACAACAGCTACAATTGAGCATTCGGTCATTGAGGTGAAGGAAGCGGATAAGTTTGCTTTGCTTCAAGATGTGATGATCGTCGAAAACCCGGACAGCTGCATTATTTTTTGCCGGACGCAGGAAAACGTGGATCAGGTGTTCAGACAAATGGCTGAGCTTGAGTATCCATGCGACCGCATTCATGGCGGAATGGAGCAGGACGAGCGTTTTGAAGTGATGAATGCGTTCCGCAGAGGTCAATTCCGTTACTTGGTCGCGACGGATGTAGCGGCAAGAGGCATCGATATTACGAATATTACACATGTCATCAATTTCGATATTCCGCTTGAGAAGGAAAGCTATGTTCATCGCACGGGCAGAACGGGACGAGCAGGCAAGACCGGCAAAGCGATTACATTCGCAGCACCAAAGGACGCAAGACGTCTAGCGGAAATTGAGGGCTATATCGGGTTTAGCATTAATAAATCGAAGGCACCTTCGGAAGAGGCGGTTGACCTTCGTCGAGAAGATTTTGAACAAAAGCTCAATATTGGTCCAGTTCTCAAAAAAGATAAGCGTGAGCAGCTGAACAAGCAGATTATGAAGCTTAACTTTAACGGCGGCAAGAAGAAGAAGCTGAGAGCGGTCGATTTTGTAGGAACGATTGCCAAAATAGAAGGCGTCTCCGCGGATGATATCGGTATTATTACGATTTTGGACAATGTTACCGATGTAGAGATTTTGAACGGTAAAGGCTCGCTTGTGCTGGAAGTGATGAGAAATACGACGGTCAAGGGCAAGCAATTGAAGGTTCGTAGAGGAAATAAATCTTAAGTCGCAAAGCTAACGGGAATGTAGATCGGGGAAAGAGCAGTTGTACCTGACGTTAACCTAGAATCAGCTTAGGAGATTACCATGGAAAGCATCGTCTATCAGATCGTTATGATGGTTGCAGCGGCTGTTGTGCTGATTGCGATGTTATCCATCGTATATGTAAGCTGGCGCAACGGAATTTCCCCTATGCCTTCTTCTTCACCCGTTCGCCGGGCGGTTGTCGATGTGATCAAACGGCTGCCTAAGAGCGGCGGCTTGATGGTGGATTCAGGATCTGGCTGGGGCACACTCGCGCTTCAGGTGGGAAGAAATAGCAGGGGCTGGCGAATAATCGGTATCGAAAATTCAGTTATCCCCATGTGGATATCTTTTTTGGCTGCGAAACTCGCAAACCTTGCGAATGTATCGTTCAAAAGAGGGGACTTGTACACATATTCGTACCGAGATGTGGATATGGTTGTGTGTTACCTCTATCCGGGAGCGATGCGGCGTTTAAGTTTGATTTTTCGCGACCAACTAAAGCCAGGGGCGTATGTAATAAGCGTATGCTTTGCTCTGCCCGACTGGGAAGCGAAGCAGGTCATTATATGCCGCGATGTATATCGGACCAAAATTTATATATACGAAGTTAAAGCATTATGATGGAGCCGTCATACCTACCTGTGACACTCTCCGAATATTATTTTAAGCGACTAGGCAACGAGTGTTGAAGCGTCTGCAAACCATTTTACCGTGGTTGCAGTGCTCAATACTCGTTTTTTGTTTATTTACCAAGCGTGTTTTAGTAATCAGAAATGACGGCAGCGGGAGAGCTTTATTCCTTGATTTCTAATAGAAAGTGTTAATATCTCGAATGTAAAAAACGATGCTCATCGCAGTTCTGGCTGAGAATATGATCTTGTTGTTATTAAGCGGCTGTAAGGCAAGCTTGAATGAGTCGGAGAAATTCAGTATGGAGGATTCGGGGGAAGCGATAAGTCTAATATCTAGACCTATTTTCTCCAAAAGGGCTGGTTTGCTGAAAATAGGTCTATAATTTAGATCTATTTCTTCAGAAACGTCGCAATACCGGTCATGTGGTGGGTTGGGGGAAGCGATAAGTCTACTATCTAGATCTATTTTCACCAAAAGGGCTGGTTTGCTGAAAATAGGTCTATAATTTAGATCTATTTCTGCAGAAACGTCGCAATACCGGT
>NZ_JBWDNT010000008.1:0-214701 GCF_056269345.1 Paenibacillus sp. J22P15 | reverse complement strand
TCTATGATAAGACATTCTGGGATGTACTTACGGTCTGCGCAGCAATGGGTGAGGATTTTGTATTGGCCACGCACCCATTTGATTTTAGGAACACTATCTTTATGGGCAAGCCATACTTCCCGATCGCCTACGAATACGTCGTCGAAGACGAAAAGCTTGCAGAGGGAAACTATAACAGATTCAAGATGCAGTGGGCTCGTGAAGAAGGTTTATTCATGCTTCGCAAACCTTTCAGGCAAATCCACATGTATGATTCATGGACGAGTATCATAGACAACTCGATTAAGACAACAGAGGAGAACATGTATAATGTGGCTCTTGGCGTCTACTATGACGAGGGGAAGATGGCAACAACTCCACCCATTTATGTAGATACGAATATTTGGCCAGAGAAGCAAAAGACGGTGCAGATTGATACACAGGTAAATGCGCAGGGTGTTCGCTTAATCGAAAACGTTCCACTCGTCGGCCACTTATTAAACAAGCCGTTCAAGTGGTACTTCGATGAAATGACAGCTATTCGCATTGCAGCAGCCGGACTCCGCGACTTCGTGAAAGAGATGTACGATGGCTACTTAGCCGTAGTGGGTGATCCATCTGTGAAGCCTTATGATCAAATCATGATCAATGATACGAAGCTTGATATGAACGGACCAGCAGAAGTGCGGGAAGTGCATCACATCATGAACTTTGATGTCGGCTACATTACCATGATTAAGCCTGATGCTTGCGTCGTAAACAGTGATAAGAGGACTACGAACTTCTGGGTTATGGCTGGACACGCAGCTGCCAGCATATATGTCACCTATGTTTTGCAGGCTATTTTGAGAAATAAGATGAAGTATCAAGGCAACTTCCCAATCATTAATGCACTTTGGTCAAGCACAAAGCGTGTTACTGGGAAGATGACGAGTCGATTCCAAAGCAGCTGGATGGGCGGCAAGATTAGCAATATGGTCGGTAAATGGAAAGCGCAGATGGGAGACAAGATTAGTGACTGGGCAGTCAACAATGGTGTCAAAAAACCATCGGCAAGCTACTTTGAAATTGATCCCTCAACCGGTGAGGTTAGGGAATACGGTCCGCTCTCTACAGAAACAAGAGCTAGATGGAAGAAGTCCGATCTATTGAAGGAACTGCTAAATAATTCGGCTGATTTCACATTAAAAGATGCCGAAAACCTCTTTGATCACATCGATGCAGCTTTATACAATCGCAAGTTTCTCGGGTATCATAAAATTGATATAGGTAAAATCGAGAAAATGAAGCCAGCCATGTCCACGTTTATGGTTCGAGGCATTAAAGGAACCGGAGCTGTTGTTGGCGGTGCAAAGTGGGCGGGCAGAGGAATAAGAGCCATGCTAGGGGCTGGACTCATCATGGCTGGTCCAATAGGCTGGATCGCGTTTGCCATTGAAACGATTATCGTTGAGATTGCAACAGCCTGCATAGGTGAAATGATAGAGCGCTTCTTGTTTACACGTAAAGCTTGCCTTATCGCCCCGCTTCGAAAAGAGGGTGTCGAGTTCGCGGCAGGTATTAATGGACACCTTGGATCGGTTGTTGGCGACTCGCCAGACGCTTGGCAAACAGCGCTGACAGGAGGCATTGGAGGATTCTTCATGGCCATGCTTGGCGCAGACACGGCTAAGTATCGAGCGATGGATCCATCAGCAGCCGACGACCTATATCCAGACTTAAAGATGATGGCTGACGAAGATCCATATGAAGACCCAGCAGAAGACATGCACCTTGTTGTGAGTCGATTCATTCAGGCGCATCGAAAGCCAGTATATGTCGACGATGAAATGATCAGCAACTATGAGAATGAAAAGAAGCTGGCCATGGAAGAGATGGACGGTCATCTCAAGGAAAGAGAAAAAGAACAAAGTCGTGAGGCGGATTACGCAGAAGAGACAAGTGATCTGATCACCAAAGAAGATATATTAGGCAGCACGAGTGGTGGAAATTATTCAGCAGATGGCACAAGCTACGCATCCATGGATCTCAATCAGCCGAGCGGTATCTCTGTCGAGGCCATTGAATCCGCATTTTCCGGAACGCCTCTTGCAGGATTAGGCAAACACTTCGTACAGCTCGAGAAAGGCATCCCACTTGCTGATTCTCCAAAAGGCGAGAACACTTCTTATCAAAATACGTCGAGTGTGATCAATGGGTTATATCTAGCGGCTCACGCTGCATGGGAGACAGGATATGGCAAGTCTCGCATCTATCAGGACAAGAACAATTTGTTTGGCTATGGCGCATATGACAGAGATCCATACACACTTGCCTGGACCTTTGATAGCCCGCAACACTGCATTAACTATGCTGCACATAAAATAAAGCGAGACTACTTGACGAGTGGCGGAGCTTATTTTAATGGAGCTACTCTTCAAGGCATGAACGTGAAATATGCTACAGATAGTTCTTGGGCTGAGGGCATCTCCAGCATCATGGCAAAGATCGCATCCAAAGATCCGAACATGGCTAATCTGAGTGAAATGCCGGCATCGTCAGGTCGTGGTGGGGATCTACCAGCGGTTGTTGGCTCTGAGGGAAGAGTGAAGTATCGCCTCGCTTCAGCTGCACAAGCTGCACAGGTGTGCATTAACTTAAAGGATCAGTCACTCCAGAATGTTAAACTCACACTTGTAACGTCCTCCGTTTTCATTAGAAAGACTACCTATGAACGAGTTGAAATCATGGGTCGTCTGTATAGAGAGCGAACAGGGCAGACGGTAAACATCACTAGTGCCGTACGCATCGGTGATCCAAACTGGCATGGCACTGGCTATGCCGTCGACATCGACACGCCGGATGCTGGGCGAATTAGTGGTAAGGTTCGATTCGTCAAAGGCAGCAAGGCAAAGAGTGACCTGCGGATTCTGATTGATTGTGCAGTAGAAGCGGGATTCAGCGGTATCATTCATGGTGATGTAGATGTCATTGCAGAAATGAAAGCTAAATATCCAAATCGAATGTTTATGCAGATGGACGATCACTTCAATCACTTGCATTTATCGTATCCGGTATAAGGGGGAGGACTTATGGGGGCAATATCAGAAAGTATTAGTAAGCAGGGGTCACAGGGAGCGCTCGATATGAGCTCTCCTGGACTCATTGGCTATGTTGTAAAATACTATGGCAATGATCCAGCCTTCCCAAAAGAAGAGCGGCACACGGTGGATATTGAAGTTCCAACCGGCGGCAAGTCAGTTAACTACTACCGAGTACCATGCTTCGTATACGGGCAGGGTGTGATCGATAAAGGGCTAGAGGTTAACGATCGCGTCTGGGTTCAGTTTATCAACGGTGACCAGAAGCAGCCAATAATCACAGGGTATTACCGAGAGCCTGGTAGTCTCGAATTATTTTTCAACAATCTGCAGTACCGCATATCTGATTTTCTGGGAGGAGTATTCAAATGAAAACATGGATGGATGGACTCAACGATCTCATGTTCTCAGAGGAAAAGAATATCGACCAGATGGCTCAGAAAAACTCATTAGCTAAGACTGACGACATTGGAATGATTAATTCCAAGTCAGGTGCAGGCATTCTTGCACGAGAGGATGGCATGCTTGAAGGGTTTGCGCATTACAATCTAGGTTTTCGTTTCGACCCCAGTCACATGAGCCTATCGCTGTACGCGCCGCGAATCCAGTTGTTCTGTAATGAGTTCAAGGTTCATGACGGAGAGAATCCTGGTAAATTCGACCCTATTAATAAGAGCTATCAAGAGATTCTGGATCTGATAGGAGGCGGCAGTGCATGAAACGATACAATGAAAAGGATCTCTCATTTTATGGGGAAGACATCGTAGGCGATCTTGTTCTAGGAGTTCCCGACGAAAATGGGCTGGTTGATCTCAAGATGACCAAAGGTTTTGAATCTGCAAGGCAGGATATTACGAACAGGGTTCGCACACAGACAAGTGATTGGAGAAGTCACCCTAAAATTGGAGGCGACCTTGAATTGCTTGAGGGTGAGCCTAATACAAGACAGACGGCTACAGTCGGACTCAACCAAATGTTTGAGACTCTGACTTACGATGGGCGATTCCGGCAGCAGGATCTGAATATTCGTCCAGTGCCTGTTGAGCTTGAACAGATCGACTTCTATATCATGCTTGATACTGGTGAAGAGTTGCCAGAGGTTCAAGTGCAGCCATTAAACTTGTAAGGCAGGTGAGCGTATGGCTCTAATTAAACGGACAGTTAATGAGGTCATGAAGGATGCAATGACTCGGCTGCGAGAAAATACACCGATTACCAATATGAATGCAGGCGCTATTGGTCGGGCATTGGCGGAGGCTATGTCGCCTGAAATCCCTAAGCTATATGACTACGGCGAGGAAATTCTCTATGGAGGATGGATCACAAAGGCGAAAGGCGAGTATCTCGACTTGATCGGTGCACTCTTTTCGTATCCTCGGCGTGATGTAACAGTCATCAATCCGAAGACAGGTGTAGAAACAACCGAGAAGCTAGATGACAAAACCTATCGGTATGAGATTAGTAATCGAGTGCTTACTGCAGCCAATGCAAACTATGAATCTGTGCGATTGCGGTGTCTTGCAGTCCCTGGAGTTGCCGACGTGATCGGAAAAGAGTATGCGTATGGTACAGGAAGCTTCAGCATTATTGTGGTTCCTGCATTCGGATTTACGAACTCTTCCATTAAAGCAGGCGTAGAGTCCGCACTTCAAGATGCAAAGTCTTTTGGTGTCAAACCTGGCATATTGTTTCCGGTTCAGATCAAGCTTGATGTGAGGCTACAACTGGTGTTTCACGAATCGGCATCCAATAGTGAGCGGGCATCCATTCGTGCTGACACAAAGACAAAGCTGTATCAATACTTTGGCAGCTTCAAGAGAGGTCAAGGTTTTGTTTTTTACGACTTCATTCAGGAAATCAAAAATGTAAGCGAAAAGATTGCTGACCTAACCATTCAATCTTTCATGCTGAACGGTCAGCCAACACTTCTAACCAATCATGACATTCTCGAAGATGAAATGATTGTTCCAGCATATATAGAAATATTTTAAGGAGGGTTCATCATGGCTACAACAAAAATTCTTAGAGAAGATCTCGATGTAGATTTGCGATCGATTATCAAGCAGGTTGAAGATTCAAAAGGGAAGTCTGCGGATCTTCCTGCTCGCCTCACAGAAATTGAGAAAAGCGTTACTGATACTATCGGTGACATTGAAGCCGTGCAGGAAGAAGTGGATGCTGCAGAGATAGAAATCGCAAACCTAAAATCAGGTCTCGGGATGCTGAGTGAAGAAGGAAACTTCAATGAGGTCTATGCTTACGATGCTTTCGGAAATGTAACCAAGCAAACCGTGACGGGAAGCCAGGCTTATGTTGTCACTTACGTATATGCGGATGCAGCAAACGGAACCTTGAACTACTCAGAGAAGATTTACGCAAAGGATGGCAATACAGTCAAGATTAAAAAGACGTACACGTATGACGGATCTACTGGCAACATTACAGGTGTTGCTACGGTGACAACCAAAACACCAATCACGCCTTAAAGGACGGTGAGTCAATATGGATGCATTATCTTTGGGTAAGGCTGGATCAGCTCTGAATAAGATTAATCAGCTGGACCAGAACATTGTTGCACCTCTTGCCGAAGGTCATTTTCCAACCGTCGATGCACGGTTGGATTGGCTAGAGGGTCAAGCGAGTAAGATTAAAGTCATAGGCAGCAATAAATTGGATCTTTCTAAAGGTACCTTCACGAATACAGAAGAAGTTGGCGGCAAAATAAAGCTTTTAAATGTTAGTTCGAAACAATACCGATTCGATAAATATACAACAAGCTCTCAGTGGGGAAGTGAAAGGATTTCATTTAACGGTGAATCCAATGCAAATATGAGTGGTCCATTCTTTACTAGCTATTCATATACGGCAGAAAGCGGCTACGTAGGAAGTGGCACTTCATATGGAAATATTACTAGCCTGGTCGGAACGTTTCATAGGATAAGTAATACTGAAACCGACAGAACCATGAGGAAGTTTTCAAGAACAAGCGCGTCAAATTTATTTACCGAAGCCGTACATCATAGAGTTTACGAGACACTGAAAGACGTTTTTGTTGAATCATTGTATGGAGGCATGAATGATTACGTTGTTGGAAAAGTTACACCTGAAGGTTTTATCTATGAGCGGTTCGCGCCTCCTGTACAGTACGCCACTTCGGGCACATGGGAGTCTCCTATTATCGATTTAGGAGAAGGATGGCTGGATACGAAGCTGATGGATATCGTAAAACAAGCCACAGGTGCAAACGTCACTAACGCCATTCCAAAAATGACAGGAGATACGACACCAAGCGGGGCTGTATCTTCCACAACGAGTCCATCTGGAACACCAGCCTACTATGCATTTGATAAGAGCACGTCATCTGTGTATTCAATGATTAATCAGTCCACCGGATTTTTGGCCTATGACTTCGGAGCTGCTACTAAGAAAATAGAGAGGTATACGATCGAGATCAACCCTTCGTATCCTTTACGATCACCGAAAATCTGGACATTTGATGGATGGAATGGCACGGCTTGGGTCACCTTGCACAGCGTAACGGGATACAACAATTGGTCTGTATCTTCGAAAAATGATTTTTCGTTTACGAATACTGCCGCTTTCTCTAAGTATCGTATCAATATCACAGCTACCAATGACACTGCCGGCAATGGATTTCAAATTAGAGAAATTGAAATGATGGAAGCTCCGACTGGAACAGCTGCAGATATTCAAATGGCCACATCGCCTGATGGCGCTACATTTACAGGCTATGCTGCTCTCGATCCTGCTAATCCACCAGATGCAAGATACATTAAAATCAAAGCATCCTTGTCGGCAACACCCGAAGCATCCACACCAACGAATCTTGACTTCAATCAATCTGATGCACAGAATACCTTTACATTGGGATCCTATGCAGAAGCAGCTGGGCAGTTAAAATTGAAGACAAGCTACTCTAGTGTAATGACGGACGAGGGTTCAGTTGGTGCCGGCAAGGTTTTCAGTAGCGTAATCGACAAGTCAGCCTTCAAGGCAATAGAGAAGGTAGAGGTGAATTAAGATGCCAGTGCCAGCTACAACGGGAGTCCTGAGAACAAAAGTAAGTGACATGGAAATAGGGGATTATATTATTTACAGATTCGCAGGCAATTCACTTAAGGTATCTGAGCTTGGAGCATCTACAGATAAAGAGATGCCATTAACAGGTATACCACCATCTGATGGAACAGGAAAAACAGCATACTTTGTTAAAGTGGCTAAAGGCTTACTAGTAAGCGATAGGGTTGCTGTTCATAGTTATTCTTGGGATGTATTAAACACGTCTAAGGTGATTCAGGGTATTCCATGGGACTCTGGAAACATCATTCCCACCATGACAAGTAATACTTCTCCTAGTGGGGAGGCGAGTGCGAGTAGTGAAAGAAGTACAAGGCAAGCATATGAAGCTTTTGATAATCTAGTTGTGGATGCAAATGGATGGGCAACCGAGGATGGGATAAAGACGGGCGAGTTGCAATATGACTTCGGAAGAAAACAGCTTGTCAGCAAATACTCGATGAAAATTCAACTTACCAGCTATTTACAATATTCTCCGAGGAACTGGACTTTTGAAGGTAGTAATGATGGCGGTTTAACATGGGTGGTGCTGGATAGTAGGATTAACATAACAGATCACGCTACGCACATTGCAGGTTTTGTTTTAGATAAGCCAGCAAATTTTTCGAGGTACAAAATAAATGTCACACTAAATAATGGTGGTAATTTTATATCTATTCAAGAGTTTATAATGATGGATACAGCAGGTGCAATCCGATCCCTCACAGGTGGAGTGTCTTATGCAGATGCCAATGGGAATAGTTCGACTACAGATCATGGATATGGCGCATTTCCTACCAATAATGAATGGGATAAGTATATTGTGAATTTCCCAACTGATATGATTCAATCTGGAAAGACAGTAGACGATGTATTTCATTGGAAATCGAATACATGTTGGACTCAGGAGACTCCTGTGACATCAATTAATGCTAGCACATACAGGGTGGTTAGAGGAACTAATGGCGCTAATATAGTCAATAGATTTCTTTCAATAGTTAGTAGCACTGTGTCTGCATTAAATGGATTCAGACCAGTCCTAGAATATCAAGAATAGTAAGGAAGTGAGATAAATGGCAGAACCAGCAACTACCGGCCAACTCCGAACAAAGATAAGTGATATGGAAATAGGAGACTATATAAAGACTCACTTTCAACAGACTACTGGCGGTCTTATTGTAGATTTTAAGACCGATGGATTAAGTGAAATACCCCTAAGTGGTGGATCAAACAGCACAACCAATAACGGAGTTCTTTATCTCATTAAGGTTGCAAAAGGACTCCTTGTCTCTGATAGGGTTGCCATCAATAGTATTAGCTGGGATTCCCTAAATGCTGGTCGGGCGATTCAAGGTCTTCCTTGGGATTCAGGAAGCATCATTCCCATTATGACAAGCAATACTTCTCCAAGTGGGGTTGCGAGTGCCAGTGCTGTATTCGATCCGTATCAGCCGTGGATTGCGTTTAATGGTACAGCCACTGGGTATTCGGACAGGTGGCTTGCTGCATTCACTCCGGGGGCATGGATTCAGTATCAACTTGCGGCGCCAGCATTAGTTACTTCTTATAGTCTTACGGCTGTTGTTGGGGATAATGGCAATGGGGCAAAAAGAGCGCCCAGGGATTTCGTTCTTCACGGTTCGAATAACGGTGTTGATTGGGTGGTATTAGATACCCAAATCGGAATTGCAAATTGGGTTGACGGAATGACGAAAACATTCAACTTCTCAAACAAAAATCAATATTCCTTCTACAGAATCACAACTTCTGCGGTAAATGGAGACCCAGCATACATCGAGATAGCTGAAATCAAGTTGCTTGAAGTCGCAGGTGCAATCCGATCCCTAACAGGTGGAGTGGCTTATGCAGATGCCAATGGGAATAGTTCGACTACAGATCATGGATTTGGTGCATGGCCTACTAATAATGAATGGGATAAGTATGTTGTGAATTTTCCTGCCGATAAAATAATATCAGGGAGAACGATTGATGACATATTTCATTGGAATGATGTAGGGACTTTCATTCAGGACACTCCAATACTAGCCATGTCACCAAGTAGTAGCAGAGCAATGCGTGGGAGAAAAGGGTTAAAAGATAGGGCTGTGACAGCCAGCACTACAGCAAGCGTGTACTATGCATTTCGACCAGTCCTAGAATACCAAGAATAACAGGAGGTAATATAGATGGCTACAGTAGGACAAGCTTTAATCGAACCAGAAGCAGGGTGGAAGAGGTTTGATGATTCAGATAGCAATATTACGTATGCTGCTGGAAATTCAGTTGCTGCCGATGCAGGCTCTTATAATGGATCGCACCATAATGATGTAGCGTTAAAAGCACAATTTAACTTTTCTGGTACACGCATTAGGATTATTGGTTTAATGTCTTCAGGAAGGACATCAAATATTACAATCACTATAGATGGCGTACCATATATTTTTTCTGAATACTCGTCTGTGGCTATAAGGCAAGGATTGGCTTTTGAAAAAACAGATTTAGAAAACACGGATCATTTTGTGGTTATAACTTCTGGAGGTTCTGCTACATCCTTAGATGCGATAGACATAGACAGTTCAGGGATATTAAAACCATATAATATTCCAGTCGATGTGGGCAACCCTCTCACAGAACCTGAGACTGGTTGGAAAAGGTATGATAATAATCATACAGGGTTTGTTTATAGTGGATTAGCCAACTCGTCATTTGGCGGGTCGTTAAACAATAATGTTCATTATAGTGGTAATCCTTCTAACGCAAGTGTTAAATTTTCCTTTAAAGGTACAAAAATTAGATATATGTCCGTCAGGGAGACCAACCAAAACACTGAAGTTTCTTTTACTTTAGATGGTGTTACAGAGGTTTTTTCACAAAGAGGAGGCGCGCAACACCAAACACTTTTTTATGAGAAAACGAATCTATCTGATTCGGATCATACCATTGAGATTAAAGTGAAAAATGGTGAAGCTTATGCGTTTGACTGCATTGACATTAACGATACCGGTTATCTAGTAATACCTATTGGCGCTCAGCTAACAGCCCCAGAAGAAGGATGGAAAAGGTATGATGATTCAACAGGAATCATAGCATATGCAGCTACTAAGACCATAGCTACATCGTCTGGATCATATAATGGATCATATACTGAATCAATTGTACAGACCGCAGGTGCAACATGGTTCAAAGTGAATTTTACTGGAACTAGGATTCGCATTATTGCTAGAGCGAATGCAGGGTATGGAAATGGTCGAGTGTTTATAGATGGAATTGATAGCGGCGTTTATACTGAAAGCTATGGTTCGTTGAACACATTGCAAATGTTAGCATTTGAAGCAACTGGATTATTAAATAAAAAGCATTCTCTTGAAGTTAAATTCGAATCAGATGCCAAGCTGCACTTAGATGCTATAGACATCGACTCTGCAGGTCGCCTGTTTCATGTGGACGAAGTGAATGACGTAAAAGATTTAGCTGTAGGCAAGCGCATAAGATGTAATTATCAAGCAGCCAGTAACACAGTAGGCGTGTTTAGTGGACTTGGCAAAGAAACAAAAGACCCCATACCTGTAGTATCATCTGCTACGCCTAATGGTGACTTTTACTTTATCATGGTAGAAGATTGGAATGGGCAAAAACGACTGATTGCTGATAGAAATATTCAGCATAGTATTAGCTGGGATACTTTGAATAGTGCCGGGGTTGCAAGTGGCAGTGGATCTAAAATTGTCAATTTTAATCTCACAGATAACCTCTGTATAAATGGAGAACCATTAAGTGGTGGAGACAATCCTACCACGCCAAAATCAAACGCATTTGATGGTAAGCCAACAACATGGTATTCATCTCAAATAGGTGCTAGTGTGAAAAATACTGGTTGGATAGGATACGACTTTGGCGTAGATAAACATATTCGAGCGATAGGGATATTACAGCAAAATGCGACTAATGGCATAACAAGTGGTATAGTTCAACGGTCAAAAGACGGAAGTAATTGGATAGATGTTCAAGTTGTTTCTATTTTACCTAATGGCTTCTTGCAGATAATTGAACTTATAGAAACACAATCAAGTAGATATTGGAGGATTTTAGCAAACGATAGTCCAGATGGTACAAGTAATGCATGGGTTGTGTATGATGTGCAGATGATGGAGCTTAACGCATTAAGTTTAGCCTTCACAACTCGCCTTCTAACGGGTGGCATATCATCCTCAGACAAAGATAACGAGTGGGATAGGTACATTGTTAACTCTGCCCTTAATGGAGCTATTTCGGCAGGGGATGATAGTGTTTGGAATTGGAGTAGTGCAATATATTCTATTACCAGTACATCATTAGGTACAACAACTGCCAATAAAGCACTAAGAGGATATAACAATATAGGCTATCATGGAAGCACTGCAACAAATTTAGTGGCGGCGACAAGAGGTTTCCGACCTGTCCTCCTAATCGATAAATTGGAAGCTCCTGAAACAATCAAGTATCTCTTTGAAGATAATGGAGAGATAAAGAAATTTATTAAACCTAAATCACCGATTAGTGTAAATGGTGCTATTCCAAAAATGACATCAAATAGTGCGCCAAGCGGCAGGGCTTTTTCCTCTTCGAGATACAATGCGACCTATGATGCATGGTGTGCTTTTGATCAGATTGACAATAATGAAGGGTTTGCCTCAGCCAACGGAAGTGGCGGCGTTGGACACCTTGGGTATGAGTTTCCTACCGCAATTGTTATTGGTAAATATGCAGTGCGAAGTATGTCTGAATCCAGTCACTTATCAAATTTGCCGAAGAATTGGACTTTCGAGGGTAGTATGGATGGATTTCTATGGACTGTGCTCGATACACAAGTTAATCAGACTTGGACGACGACCAACACAGACAAAGAGTATGAGATCCCAAACAAAACCGCATATAATATGTATCGTCTAAATTGGACTGCTAACAATGGATATTTCTATTATACCGATGTCAATGAATTAAAAATGTTTGAGTCGGTAAACACAGCGGGGCGATGGATTTCACTTGGTCCTGCTCCAGCAACCGAAGAATTGTTTCTAACTGAGGGAATGGATAACCTAAATGGATTATTTGGAGAGGAGACTATTCTTGAAGTTCCTTTCACAGGATCAATTCCACTGGGTAGCGGGACTATGAGTAGATCGACTATTCAAAAGAAAGGCATTACAATAACGAAAGGGAGTGTTGAATAATGCCGGTTCCGAATACTGGGGGGTCTTTAAAGACCTCCATTGCTGACATGCAGGTAGGGGATTATATTGCTTGTCATTATTTATTTGGGCAATCAACTATAAATTTTGGACAAGGAAATGGAAATTCGGAGTCATCTGTAGTTGGTCAGTACGATATGTCTAATAAATTTTGGTATATGATCAAGGTTGATAAAGGTCTGTTAATTGCAGATCGTGTAACCTACCTTACTTCTTGGGACACGCTTAATAGCTTAGAATGGATTCAAGGTAAGCCAAATATATTAGATGGAATAAATGGATTTTTACGCTCTCTTGGTGGAGGCAACTCCTATGCAAGTTCTACAGGAACCTCCTCTGCGGCTGAAACAGAATTAGGCGCATGGCCTGTCGATAATGAATACGATCAGTATATCATGAGCAAAGATTATGGAACCGGTGCGGGTCGAGATGATGTATGGCATTTGAATAACATAACAATGTGGTGTCAAGAAACGCCCATAAATGGACTTGCTAGTATGGGCTCCGCAGCCACCAATACTGGAAGAATGGTAAGAGGCTTATACGACCCAGCAAAACAGATGGGTGGTCAGAGGGCTATCACTTTCGGAACATCTTCGCAATCATTTGTAAAAGTAGGATTCAGGCCAGTATTCCAATATGATGAGGTGACTCCATAATGGCCATTAAAACTAGATTAGAAGATATGGTAATAGGGGATAAAATAAGTGCAGACTATTATGGGAAAAATGGGGCAGGAGTGTACGGAGAATTATCAAATCTAGGAAAAGCGACAAAGGTATTTACCACTCCTTCAACCCTTCCAGATATAGCATTTTATTTTATCTATGTAGGAAATGATTTCAAAGGACGCATGTTGTTGATTGCCGAGCGAAACATTCAGCATTCTATTGGTTGGGATGCTCTTAACACTGCAGGGATAGCAACCATATCAGGTGTGGAAATTAAAACATTAGGTCTTGATCCTGCCCTATGGAAAACTAATATACGCCTGCTGACAGGGGGAGTGTCTGATGCATTAAAGGCTAATTCTGAATGGGATAAGTATATAGTGAATGGGGCTGCAGGTAGTGATGACGCTACTTGGAATTGGAGTGAATTATGGTCACTTTCTTCTACGGCCATCTCTGCTAATAATACTCAAAGAGCGATAAGGGGTCGTGGAGCAGCTTCAGAATGGAAGGTGGCTGGAACAACACAAATTCAAAATTCTATAGGATTCCGTCCAGTCCTAGCAGCTGAATCACTTGTGACCTCTACCCCAAATCTCTTCCTAATCGAAGAAGGATCCAACTTGAAAAAGTACGATGGATCGGCTTGGGTGACTGTCGGTGCAAATCCAGCCACGGAGGAATTGTTTCTATCCAATGGTATGGCATCCCTAGATAGCTTGCCGGCTAGTGCATGGAATGCCTTGCAGGACAACGCAAGCGTCTTGCAATATGCAACGGAAGCAGAGAAGTCCAAGCTTGTTTTGGATTGTGATCCCTATGATCCATTTGATTTACTCAGCCAATCACCAAAGTTTCTGATGTATACGAGTTACGCGGATAGGGCAACTGCTACCGCCAATACTACCGCTACTCCAAAAGACCAACTCATCATGCCTGCAGGAGATATTATTATTCCAGGACAAGGCATAGAGGATCTGACAGTAACGGCGACTAGTGTGATAATCATTGCTAGTGTTGACAGTGGATTATCATGGAGCACATGGAGTGGATCGGCATGGTCTACTGTGAATGCATCCGATCTAGCTGCCGTAAAGGCAAGTGGAATGACAGTAGAAGTGTTTAATGGACTCACAGGTGTGGAGTGGGACGCCTTGATAGGACGAAGAGGCAAGATTCGCTTCGCTTACTATTTAGAGCAAGCAGCCTCCACAGATACGGTTAATGTTGACCTGATCAGCTTCACACCAAAATCCGTTGCGACACAAACGCCATCCTTGGATTCAATAAAGGTAACTTATGATGAGTTGACGATCGAAGGCAGACTCAAGGATCTTGAGCTGATTAATGCCATCAATATTGCAAAGCTGAATTTCAAGAGCAACGCTCTTCTTTTGTCAGCTAAATACAGCTTGCATGATCTTGTTGTCGATACGTTCGAGGATACGAGTGGCGTAGTTGTTGCCGAAACAACAGCAGTCTATGATACAATAAATAAAGAATACAAAGGGTCTGGTATTGTTGTAATGTCCGACATTCTACCAATCACAAGAAAGAGAATCATGTTGGTTGCCGATCATACAGGAGCGACATTTGATATCTCCTTGAATGGCGGAGGGGCATGGATAGCATCTACCACAAACACTCTTATTGATCTGAGCAGTGTAGCTGGTGTTGATTTGAAGGTTCGAATCAATTTAGCTGATAGTACAAAGAAGGTAACTGCAATAGCATACACATGGATCTAGGTGGCTTCTGCCACCTTATCCTTACTTCATCTGCGAGGTGAAAGCAATGGAAATTATATCGTTATCAAAAGCTAATAAAGCAAAGAAGGCAATCAAATCATTAAATGATCGCTTAGGTGCTGGAGTACAAGACGTTCATGCGAACGTAAAGACACGACTGGAAGATATCGAGAAAAAAGACCCGAGTGTGGAGCTGCATAATCGAGTGTCTGAATTGGAAGCAAACACAGCGATCAACATCAGTAAGCATAACCTCCGTGTAAGTAGCATTCTTAATAAAAACAATTATAAGCTTACTGATATGGTCATTGACGACTTTGGAGATGCCTCTGGAATCGATTCAATTAAATCATCTGGGTATGTATTTGATGCAGCAGGGAAAAAAGTGAAGATTGCTTCTGGGCAATCACAGGCTGAAATTGTCACCACAGCAGAAGCATTAGATACTGACCCTACCTTGGTTGCTCTGTCTCAGGCCACCAATTCAAAAACAGAAGACACGAGAGTTGTTGACTTTGCTGCCGGCACACTAGTAGATGCAGAAGTGGTTGCAGGAAAGATTCAGTTGGAAGTGGTGGGGGTGCAAGGAGCGGGATATACGACTAATGTGGTTCCAGCTATGACAAGCAATACGGCACCAAGTGGACTT
Source organism: Paenibacillus sp. J22P15 (assembly GCF_056269345.1). Taxonomy (NCBI): domain Bacteria; kingdom Bacillati; phylum Bacillota; class Bacilli; order Caryophanales; family Paenibacillaceae; genus Paenibacillus; species Paenibacillus sp. J22P15. Next base: position 199,269 of record NZ_JBWDNT010000008.1, on the reverse strand, counting down.
GTAGAATATAGTTCCGCTCAGGATCTTGGGTGGAAATCATTTGATGCCGGCAGTCCTGACATCGGTTGGACATCAGTGAACTTCATAACGACAGCGTGGCTCTCCTATCAATTTGTATCTCCTAAAAAAATTGAAAAATATACTTTTCGACCATACAGTGGGATCGTTGGAGGTGCACCAAAGAATTGGACGTTTGAAGGATGGAGCGAATCTCTATCTTCATGGATTATTTTGGATCAAAGAAACGATGAAACAGGATGGAGTGTTGGAGTGGTCAGGGAATATGTCTTTACCAACTCTACCTTATATTCAAAATATCGAATCAATGTTACTACCGTTGATGGAGGAACTCGCATAGCGCTTGGCCAAGTAGAAATGATGGAGTCTCTTTCTCAAAATCTATATTCCCCAACAGGTTCATATGAGTCACCTATATTAGATTTGGGGAGTAATTATAAGTCCTTTGTGAAACTTGATCAAGTGTCTTCCATACCGATTACGGAATATAAGCTGGCAACGCCAGTTATGACTAGCAATACAGCACCTTCAGGTATTGCTAGTGCCAGCAGTTTTTATAGTGCATCATTTGAATCATTCAGAGCGTTTGATCAAGAGTCAACGACAATTTGGCAAGCAGCAGTAGTTAACGCATGGCTTTCCTACGACTTTACAGCGCCAAAAGTAATAGGGAAATATGCACTTGGCGGATATCTTGGAAAACAAAGAAGAGCACCAAAAAACTGGACATTTGAAGGGTCTATTGATGGTGCCAACTGGACAGTTTTAGATACACAAACCAACCAAACGGGCTGGCTAGATGATGTGAAGAAAGAATATGAGATCATCAACAAAACAGCATATAGTAGCTACCGAATTAACATATCAGGCAATAATGGTGATAGTTCTTGGCTTGCAATCTCGGAGTTTGAATTGTTGGAGCCAATTGAAGAATCATTACCAACGATCGTCACCTCTACTTCGACCTCTATGGATGGCATTACATTTTCACCGTATGCACCACTTAATGCAGATGGTGCGATTGCTTCTCCGCAAGGGCGATACATCAAGATCAAGACAGATATGGTGGCTGGCGGAGAAATAAAAGAGAAGACACTGCATGACTTTACATCTGACGAGTCAACTAAGTTTCAGTCTGATAATCAGATTGTATTTAATGGAAGCCTAAAACTAAAGACAAGTTATTCGGACCAAATGGTAGCTGATCCTAGTTTTGCTGAAGACGGAATGTTATTCAGAAAATCAATCAATAAAAAAATATTCAAGTCTATTGAGAAAGTAGAGGTGAAATAAGATGGCGACAAGTTATGAAAATCCAGGAGGGTCCGGCAATCGAACAGGAACAGTAACTGCCACAGGTAGTCCAAGTAATATGTTTACTGGAAACCTAAATCAATTATTAGATGGACAAAACAAGACTGACGTTTATTTTGGAGGTAGCAGCCTAAATGGAAGTCAATACCTGTTATTTGATTTTAAGATTCCACGTTTGGTTGATGAAGCTATCTTCTCGAGCAGCAGCAGTGCAGCTCATGGCATATGGCAATGGTCAGGAAGCAATGACGGGGTGGTTTTTCAAAATATAGGTTCATCATTTACGCTTCGTAGCGGACCAGATGCTTCTCCGAGTCCAATCACTGCCTTGAATGGGAATACGAATAAATATCGTTATTACAAAATGACAGGATTAAGTGGTTCGACCAGCAGCAGCTCTTTTCTCCATGAAATGAAATTCAAAATTGATATTCCTGTTATAAACAAGTATCTCTTCCAAGATGGAAACGATATAAAGAAATATGCTGCTGGATATACCAGCCTTATTCCTCCGATGACAAGTAATAAGTCAGGTATTATTGAGGTATCCGCATTAAGCTTGGGTGGCGGGATTCAGGCCTTCCACGCCTTTGACGGAATATCACTTGATGTAGTTAAGGGGTATTGGGGGTCAGCGTCTGATGGATTCTTTGGTTGGTTGAAAGTCGATTTCGGTGAGCAAAAGATAGTGGAGAAATATGAGTTGCAACCAAGAGCTCCAGGAACTACCCCTGCACAAGAAGCGCCAAAGAATTGGACATTTGAGGGTTCGAATACAGGAAACTTCACAGGAGAGCAAGTCATTCTCGACACTAGAATAGACCAAGCTCTAGTTGGGTTCAGAGAGTTTGAAATCTCTAATCCACAGTCCTTCCGTTATTATAGAATAAATGTAGCAGCCGTCTATTACTCTGGTGCAAGAAGCACAACCATTGGCGAGTTAAAGTTGTTTCAAAAAAATGAGCCTTGGATTATCGTTGGACAAGCGCCTGTAACTAAGGACATGTTTGATGCGCACGGCATGACCGATCTGCCTACTATGGACAATGCAGCTTTTCAAGCATTAATCTCTGAATCACCAGAGTTATTGTGTTGGACAGATGAAGTTGTAACGACCACTTACACGAGTGACATTACACCAATCATGACAGGATCCAATACGCCATCTCCTTATGTTGTCACAGCCGATGCTTTTGCGGGAGCGGGCAACGATCCATGGAGAGTCTTTGACGGCGACTCTACTTCAACTACTTACTATTGGGCTACATTTGCTGCACGACCTGCTGGCGGTCACTGGATCAAGTTTGACTTTGGATCAGGTAATGCGAGAAAAGTGCGAAAAATGATGATAAGAAGCGCGGAGTCAACGTGGTATCATGCAAAGAATTGGGAACTATATGGTTCTAATGACGACGCTAGTTGGACCAAAATTACATCTGGGACACAAGCGAGCAATCTTAATAAGCAAGAATATACGTTTGCAAATGCAGTGGCCTATCGCTATTACCGCTTAAATCTATTAGATAACTATCATGCGACGGATACACAAGCTAGTGGACTAAGTGAAGTGGAGTTTATGGAGCTGCAATCGGAGACTTCTCCATCCCGCACCATGAACACTATTGCTATTCCTAACAATAAACTTGTTCTTCCAGTAGGGGACTTAACAGTAGGGGCAGTCGACAGCATAAAATTGGATACCACAAGGCAAGGGATTCTAAATGCTGTTCAGCGTATGACTGCAAGTAATGTGCCAGTTCCTTTTGTAGTCTCTGCATCCAATGAATCGAGCAGCACTTATGCTGCATGGAAAGCGTTTGATGGCATTGCAGATAATAGTACAACCTATTGGACTACAGCATCTGGCACTAAAACCGGTTGGCTAAAATTGGATTTTGGATCCCCTAAGATTATCAATCGCTATGTGATTAAAGATCGTGTGCCAGGTGGAAGTAGTGGTACGCCTAAGTCGTGGACTTTTGAAGGAAGTAGCGATAACACGAACTGGACTATTTTGGACACGCAGACTGGACAAGGTTGGAATGCAAGCACAGGTGTAAGATCATTCTCTTTCTATAATGCAACGAGTTATCGATACTATCGATTAAACGTATCTGAGAATAACGGAGCTAATAATTTGGACGTTGGGGAATTAGAGATGTATGAAATGCCATCATCAGATATCAAAGTCCTTGTAAGCGGAGATAGCGGAGTGACATGGAAAGGACAAGACATGACTTCGGTGGATGTAGCGAATCTACCTCAAGTCAAGGAGAAGGGATTCTCGCCAGCACAAATAAACGCACTGACCAAGATCGATTGGGAGTCTATTCTGACAGCAGGCAAAGTTCGCTTCGCCTTCTATCTGGAGCAAGACAAATCCACAGATATTGTCACCGTAGACAAGCTTACGGTAAATGAAATGACGTATACGATGACACCGAGTATTGAAAGCCTATCGGTCTTGTATAATTTACTTGCACCAGCTACTCCGCAGTACTCTGTCTCTCGTGATGATGGGGTTACATGGATGGAAGTAAAGCCGGATCAGTTGGCAAAGCTAGATACCCTACCAGACGGCCGGAGTCTGCGAGTGAAAGCAGTATTAAGAGATGGTCAAGAGCTTCACGGACTATCATACTCTTGGATATAGGAGGAATCGATATGGATGTAATAAGCTATGGAGCTGCAAATCAAGCAGCAAAAAGTGAAAAGCAGACTAGAACAAATGTGCTGGGGGCTGGCGTTGAGGGGTCAGCCTCCAGCGTCAGAGAGCGCATTGATGATCTAGATGCATCGCTGGATAGGGTGGTAGCCAAGGCCAATAAGCTTATAGTGAATGATGCCATCAATATCATGAAAGCTAATGCTAAGCTGAATGTCGTAGCAAAGACAATGCGATACAGGCATCAGAACATGGTGTTCGAGGACTTCTTGGATGCTAGTGGGATTGATGCCGCCAAGAGCAGCGGATACACACTTGATACAATCAATGGATTGGTTAAGGCAAGTGGATCAGGCAGCTATACAATTGTTACGACACAAGAAGTAGCAGATGCGATAGTTGAAAAGGCCGTCCTTGTTGTTGAAAAAGAAGTGATCACTGGCTTTCAGGATATTGTTCCTAAAATGACATCTGGCACCACCCCGGCCCCTTATAGTACATTGGGTTCAAATGGTGCAAGCAGCACCTTTCCGTGGATGATTTTTGATAAGTCCCCCGCCAGCAGCTACCAATCGGCCCAAAAGTACATGACTCCTGGCATCGATTTGGGTGCGGGGAATAAAAAAACAGTCTTCAAATATGCGGTAAGCGTAAATAATACAGCAAAAGCGCCCAAAACATGGGAGCTTAAAGGCTCGAATGATAAAGCAACTTGGGTTGCTGTTGACATCCGATCCAATCAGACAGGATGGATCGTCGATCAAAAGCGGGAGTATGACGTACAAACCCCTGGATCGTATCAGTATTATATGCTTGATGTCTCAGATTCAAATAATAGTTTATCCAGTCAGGTGAACGAATTAGAGCTTTACGAAGCATCGGACGTAGGAGATGTGGAAGAGGAGTATTATATATCTCGTGATGGAGGAGTCACCTTTGAGAAGATAACTCCTGAAACCTTGTTTTATTTTACAGCAAAGTCACCAGTTGAAAAAAAGATTGTCCTAAAGGCTGTACTGCCACCTAGCGTAAAGCAATTAAGCTACGGACTCACTTGGACTTAATTTTATAGTCCTATTGAACTATATGACGTATAGTATTATAATAAAGCAAGGCATTACAAAATGTGACAAATTGGTATTGTAACTCAATCATATTACTCAACTATAAGGAGGCGATTCGCTATGGCAAGAGAGCGAGTTAGCTTAGTTTCAGACGAGGTGCAGCGCGAAACCATTATTCGAGCGCAAATCGCTTCAGGTGAAATGACACCAGAGATTTTTGCGGCACTTGATCCGGAAGATAAGATTATCGTTAATGAAATTCTGTTCAAAATAGCGTCTGAAAAAATAGAGCCGAATCAGGGCATATCTGCAATTGAGTTCATCTTGTTTGCCTTCATGAGAATCACGAAGAAGAGGATGAATGGCATGAGCGTGACTGCTGAAGATATGGAGATCGAGTCTATGCTGGATTCGATCTTGGGTCTTCATGAAATCACGAATGGCGAAAAGCCAAAAGAAGAGTGGTTGTTTGATTACCTTGGGTATGCCTATGTGAAATCTAGCGAGTTTCTAGAAAATCGCAAGGAGCATATTGAGCGAAAGAAAGAGGCAATCGGACAAGTCTAATGGTTTGTTCTGAAATTGTCGATGCTGCCTACAACCACATCGACATAGATCTACTGGCAGAGCGGGATCCGGGCGATGTAACACCTGCCGACTTTGCCAGTAGCAATAAGCTTTACCAAATATTCTAATGGGAGTGAAGTTCAATGTTTTTGGAATCCAATCAGTCTCTTCCAATCATCGCAACTGCAAGTGATCTTCTTGCACCAGCACAAGTCCTGAACCTTGCCTACACAGTTCAACAGGGCAAAGTAATCCTGACTTGGGATCCGGTATCAAAAGACGCCAATGATGAAGTACTAAACGACTTGGCTGGTTACCGTGTATACCGCAAAGCAGTGCTTGGTGATTCATTCGCAGTAATCGCAACAGTTGCAGCAACAACAGGCTCGCAGGTTACAACGCATGAAGATACAACGATGCTAGATGGTGCAAGCTACATCTACGCTGTATCTGCAATCGACGATGAAACTACGCCAAATGAAGGCGCACTGTCTGCTAACCTTTCTGCAAAAACAATTCCTTCTGTACCTGGAAATGTGGCAGCAACTTCTGGCGATGGAAACATCCGTATTTCGTGGGATGCTGTTACTGACGGCGGAACTCCGAAGAAGAACGAAAACCTTGCTGGCTACCGCGTATACCGCAAGCTGACTTCCGATGGTGGCGCACACACCTTCCTTGGTCAAGTCGCTGCAGGTGTTAACTTGTACGATGATGCAACTGTCGCAAATGGATCAGAATACAGCTACTCTGTCACAGCAATCGACAACACGCTGTAATATGAACCACCAAAGAGCATTTCAGCCCATCAGGTTGAAATGCTCTTTATTTATGTCCGCCTTCTGATATAATAGTTTGTAACGCCTTGCAATAACAAATAGGTAAAGGAGCGGATTGTTTTGAGCTACATAACCGATCTTGGCGAGCTGTATCTTTCCAGCGAAAGGCCAGTTACGTCGTCGCGCAGCATTAGGGCAGACATCCAAGACAAGCCCGTCTTCTTAGAAGATAGTAGCTATGCCCACTATCATCCAACAGCGATGCAGTATGTCGTAGACCTCGATGGCTCAGGAAGCACGGATGTGGTTTTTCGATTCACAAACTTCATGACAGCTGTTGAAGTTAGGCACGCTGTCATTTGCATCTACGATGGAGTTAGTCTTTGGCGACAGCTGGATACGCATTTTGATGAAGAGAAAAGAACCTTGAGCTCCACCATGATAACCAGTGGATCTAGCATAATCGGCATCTTCATGAATCATTACTGGTACTCATCCTACACGCAGAGCATGGCTGATGAGTTTCCGACATGGACAGCGATCAGACAAAGCAGAGATAGTACTGGTCAGCAGTTCTTGAATCACTTTGGCATGTCACTGGATGAAGCGAAAGGCATGCTTGACGACATCAGGGATCAGAAGTTCATTGATGAAGTGGATGAAAGAATACTCGACTGGATCTATGTGTACGATCTGCCAAGCATCGATTCCAGTGACACACTGGAGATTACAAACACAGACGGTCCGCTGACAATCGTTACAACACTTCGAGAGTTCTTCTATAATCACGCAGGGGCATCCGGCATCATCGACTATGAGAGGCGCAGGCTATATGCCTTAAAGCAGTTTGGCCCTATAGATGTCAATGTAACGACATACGGGAATCGGCAGCAGTTTCGAAGTGAGGGGCGACCACATCACTTATGGAATGCCTTTGACGAGTTCGGATCACTTTGCGGCACACCTCGCCTCTATCTAGAGAAGAATGACAACTATAGGGAACGTATTAAAGATGTGTTTAGGTACGTTTCTAACTCAGGTGATATCGGATTAACTTATGCCATTGGCAGAGAGCTGAATCTTATCAAGCGCGTTACCTGGCTGGACGATACTAAAATGCTTTGCCTTCGTGGAGCCTATCTCGATCCACGGACAGTTCGCGTAGATGGCACTTCGATTCCGCCAAACGTGATGTCGGTCGACGAGTATGGACACCTATTGATTCAGCCACTAAATCAAAAGACAACGCACACGGTCACAGTCATCAAAGGCATTCAGAAATATGAACTCCATAATAAAGAAGATCAAACATTACATAGCATGATGTTTGAAGAAGATGGACAAGCCAGCCCGAAGTTAATGGAGTGGGTGAACTACATCAATCAAGTGGCTCCAGTTATGTGGGGAGACGTAAACTGGGATGAGGGATTCTGGGATACGATCGACAAGAGCCTTACCGGTCTCGGCTACCTGCCAAACATTTGGGACTCTGACATCTCGACATGGAAGAACTATAAGTTGAAATTAGACATGCGGAGGAGTGAAAGCGTATGGGGATCCTAAATTACGATTATAAAATCAAAGCCGGCATCGTGCCAATCATCACTCTAAATTTCGAATACGAGATCTACATGGATGTCGAGTATGGTGCGGGTCGAAAAAATGAATTGGCTTATGAAGGATTAGGTTGGGTTGACACAACAACAGGCAGCGTAGAAAGCCACCGCGTACTGACGGATGAATCTGTGCTGGAGTTATGCCGAGCAGAGTACGAAAATCTCCTTGCATTTCATCCAGAAGCCATCCTTCATGGATACGTTTTGAGATCCAGAGATCCGCAGGTGCAGATGATGTGTCTTATGGCAGACGGCAGCTCATCTCCGATTGCGTGGAGCAGCAGCCTGATGCGTCCGGAGATCGAAGTGGAAACCGATTGGATTCGCGGCCCGCAACTAAATGATGAACTAGTCAAAGACAGCAGTTCACGCATTCCGCTTTATGAAGGAATGATTGATGACATCCTGATTCGCAATGCAACCATTCCACTGCCACAAGAATGCATGATCACTTCCGTTCATGTTGTTTTCAGTGACGCCAGGATTGTCGCTGAGCTCGAGGAGCGTATTTATGTATACGCTATTCAAGGGGTGCAAGAAGTTATTCGTGAGGCATCAGCAAGCAGCGGAAGCATTCACGTTGTCCGAGGCATGACAGGATTGTTGTCTCTTCAAATTGAATCGTCTCTGCCATCTGGCGTTCAGCCGGATCTCATTCATTGGACACTGGATGAGAGTATTGCTACGGCATCGCTTGAATCAGATAACAAAATTCTGATTACCGGCATTGCAGAGGGCGAAGCTGCTATGCAAATCACTTACAATGGGCGAAATCTCGATCTGGTTACAGTCACGGTCGATCGTCCAAAGGGCCGAATCGAAATTGTGCGGGAAAAGGAACGATTCTTTGTCGGGGATCCTGCTGTCATTCATATTGAAGCGTCTTATGAAAATGATGAGCGATTCGAAATAAATGCCACAAGCCTGGAGATCGTGTCGGGTGCAGCGGTCATAGAGAAGATTAATGAGCTAAGTTATCGCATCACACCGGAGGCTCATGAGGTACTGGAGCTATCTCTATTCGTAGACGGTGAGCATGATGAGATAGATACAACTGTAAAGATAGCGACTTGGAAGAAACAACTGACCCGCTTCCATACAGTGCCAGAGAAGATATCCCTGCTGGCCAATGATAAAGCATCCGTACAGGTTTTCTATCAGCCACTTTATAAAGACATGGGTCACAGCGACGATGATATCAAGTGGAGCATCATTGAAGGATCAGAACTAGCCGAGGTAGATTCATATTCTGGGAAAAGCATTCAGGTGTGGGCTGCCAAAAAAGGTCGTGTCGTTCTTCGGGCCGAAGCTTATGGTGACTATTGCGATACAGTCATCGAGGTGTCTGGAGAAGCTGAACGTGTGCTTCGGCTTATTCCTGAGTCAGTGTCTATTGCACCAGGTGATGTGAAGACAATCTACGCACAGGTCTTGAATGGAGACTCGCCACGGGTGACTTGGGGTGTGCCAGATAACGGAATAGTTAAGGTCATTAAGCAAAGCGATTCCTATATTCAAATCGAGGGTATTGTGAACGGCTCGGTAAGCATATCCGCACAAGACGGGGAGCTTACACAGCAGGCTGCGGTCGAAGTCAATGAGACAATGATTACGAGCTTCGTGCCGATGTCTGCTAATGTTGACGCTGGATGGGTTCACGAAGATACAGGAGAGCAGTGGCAGGATTCAAAATATGAAAACAACTACGTGGACGGAAAAGGATTCTCTACGCTACTGTATCCAAAGGTAAGTGGTGGCCCTGAGGAAATACCAGCCTTCCATTCTGGTATCGGAGATCAAGATGACCTCATGGTGAAGAAACCTGATGCTGAGAATATGGTTCTTCCGTTTAAGTATGCAGCTCGCATGCGCGGAAAGAAGCGGCATTCGATTATGATCTATCCAGAGATTAAATTTCAGTACAGCATTCAGGTTCGAGGTGACCTGTATCTTACCTATAATGAGTCCCGATTCAAGGTCGGCATCGATGCCTATCCAGCTAAGGCATTCAAATATAAGATTGAAGAAGTGGTGAAGGTTCCAGAGACGCGATCATTTGAAATGAAGATGGTTATCGAGGGCGAAGTCCCACAGAAGAATCTCGAATATGCTGTTGATTGGAATGCAAGTGTCGAGAAGGAGGATTTCGGGGATGCAAAAGACCTCTTTACATCCAGCGCAGGAACTTACATTGGAGCAGGATCCCAAGATGTATGGAAGCTGAATGCTAATGGGTATGTTTATGAGACAGCAAACCGTAGCTTGTTCAGCGGTGTTATGGCCAACAAATATAAAGACTGGACGCACTATGAAGCAGAGTTTGACTTCAAGCCCATTCATGCCTCTAATGATGCAGGAATGCTTCGCTTTATTAATGGTAAGTGGGTTGTCGATAATGGTGCGGATGATGATATCGTAGGTCTGATTTTCAAAGCAAAGAGTCCTAAGGATTTCTACGTGATGTTGTGGGAGAGTAATGAACGAATCAAAAACTCTTACCGAGCTGGCGACAATCTAGAGGGTTTTGATATCTCCAGTACAACGATGTGGGATACGCGTGTTGTTAAATCAAGTCCAACTTATACGGCAAGTGACTCCATGTGGAATTTATATGAAACCGGTACAGGATGGAAAAAACAACATCGCCGCATCTACAAGGTGACGAATGGTAAAATGACACGCGTCAACGTAAATGAACTGGCCGGAGGTAATGGATGGGCACTCGATGGCATGCACTCTGTGCGAGTCCGATCCATGGGCAAGCACACTGAGATCGCCATTAAGCATCCAGATGAAATCTATGAACCATCTGCAAAATGGTATCCTATCTTCGTTTTCGAAACCGAATGGAGTTCAGGAAGCTTTGGGATGGCGACCATATCGCAAGCCGTTGAGTTTCATGCGGTCCGTGTAAGGAAGTGGGAGGAGCTTGAGGGCCGCGTTCCTGAAACAGGCTGGAGTGCTTTTAACGGGGTCGGATCAAAGGAAATTTCCGCTAAGGGAAGCGCCTATGTGGATGCCAGCGTAAAAGCAAAATTAGATATACCAAGTCGCAAATATATCATTAATACAGTCAGTGGCATTGTTAAAGATAGTTCTGCCGGAAAGATTGAAGCGAGCAGAGACGCAAAGATTATTGTTACAAACTACAATCCCGCCAATGCCGGACAGTTTGTTAAGACTACCTTCCTTAAAGGTGGAGCATTCTCGGTAACGCCTGATCACATTAGTGAAGCATCAGCAGGTGTAGTGTTTAACAACATCAAAGACTTCTTCAAGGAAGAGATTACAAAATTCAAGTCGGATAACCCATCGCTTGCCAGCGTGGAGCCGACATATACTTTGGTTGCGCCAGCCGATGGTGGAGAGAGCAAATATGATGGCACCAAGCTAATCATGTGGAAGTCGGAGCCAACAACCATTCATACAGAAAAGGACTTTGAGACAAAGGTTCATGCCTATGAAGGCTGGATCGCAGCGGCGGATCTCAAGGGTTTCACCGGTGGTAACTGGGCCACATACACCATTACATTCACGGATAATGTTGGCACAATCAACGAGAAGTACGATGCATGGAAGTGGCAACTCTCTGGTGTTGTAAATGAACACACGAAGACAAACGATGTGCTTCTAATTAAGACGACCGAATGGTATAGGGGCACGTTCCCTGCCGACATCATAGCGGAAGGCACAGTTACGAGTGATACTATTGTCTATGTCGACATCCCACCTAATCATGAACACTATGTGGAGCCTTATACAGGAGAGCCAATGCCGGCGATATTTGATGACGTTAATTATCTGCTGCATAAATTCCCAGTTGGCAAGCAGAGCTTTACTTGGATGTACTGGGAAGGTGAGCCGAATGTGACGACAAGAAATGCTGTCGATCAAGGAGCAGCCATTAACGTCATTAATCAAGAGCCGATCATCAAGACGAATCGCCAGAATGATCGTGCAGCTGTTGTCTGCGATATTGATCCTAGATACGTGCCATGGACAAGTGGAAAATACATTGGACACGGAAAAGTAAATGGGCAGCGCCCATTCTTTGGAGAGGGTGCAGGTAAGGCCGCGCTAATCGGAGTGCCAGTCGATGTTGTATTTATACCGGACAATCTCGTGAACATCCAGCCGCCAGTTATTGAGGTGAATGACAACAGGGTCGACTTCTACTATGATGCGTTCAAGAAGACAGCAAACTTCTCATCAGAATTTAAAGATGCCTACATTTGGTTCACAGACTGGAGCACAGACTGGGTTCAGGATACTCGCGGGTTTCATGCTGATATGGCAGGCACAACAGTCATTCCTGATACAGTAACGATTGATCCAATGAGGCAAGCTGATTACGATGATTCCGTTATGATGGATTCTATGAAGGTTGAAGTTATCACGGACAATCCGTTTGTGTCGGCGTGGGTTGAAGATGAGCAGGGGGCAGAGTCAGGTTTGCTCGGCGAATACTATCAGTACCCACAGGAGACTGCCGTCCAGCGCGAAGGATTCATTGTCACTGGAGACTACCGAATGAAAGAGCAGGTATTTCTAGTGGAGCAGGAGGTCGTCGGCACGCAGGAAGATGGAGATCCGTTTAAAGAAGGATTCTTCCTTGGGATTGCACCGATAAGAGGCATGATCGATCCGCTGCAATTTAGCACTGTACACACAGTGTATGTTCCAGCAAATACGCCGAATCTATCCGTGGCTGCCTCGTTCATGATAGAGGCGGGAAATCAGTATCCAGACATGATGATTGTTGCTCCAAATAACGAGTCCTTTGGCATCCAATACAATAATGGCACTTGGTCAGCAGAGCCCATTGACACAATCACTTTTGCTGACGGAACGAATATCACATCGGCTGATCGATATCGCTACAGTGGAGATGTTTCGATTGAACACATGATCTTTGATAATCCAAGAGAAGGAAATTGGAAAATCCTTATCTATAATCAAGGCATTGTTTCAGCAGACTACGTGGTTACAACAAACATGAGTGTGACCCCACAGCAGAGCGTAGAGCTCTCCTACGCGCCAGATCCATGGAGTATAGCAGTGAAAGTTAACGGAGCTCTTGTAGTTAGCGGAACGCATTACACGGTGTCGGGAAAAATCGTTACACTAATAGATGCGACGCGGACTAGTGATTATGTGGAGGTTAGCGGGACTGCGGGTGGTCAAAAGATAGTTGATCTTCCTATGCAGAGTGAATTTGAAATGCAGGATGATCCACCTTTTACAGTCGTATCCGTTCGCAAGAATAACACAGACATTCCGATGAGCAGCATCAACGGATACACGCTCGAAGGAAAAAGCTTTAAGCTTCACGGATCCTATCTGACACCTGGAACCTATTATGTGCGATACAGCACGGGGCAGCTGGATGCAGAATATACGCTCAAGAATCCAGTCAAGCAAGGAGCATCCGTGTATCTAAACGGAGTAAAGCTAGACGACACCAAATACGTGATCAGCGGAGACCAGATTACACTAGAGCGATCACTGCTTCGATCTAAAGATTGGATTCACATACAGTCTTATGAGGTTGTTGGAGAGTTCGATTCCGACAAGGCAAACTATCTTGGACAATTTGCTTTTTCTCGCATTGATCCACAGATTAACTTTAACTGGTCTTACTACTCGCCGTTTACAGATCCACAGGCTCCGGCTGCCGAAGCATTCCAGGCCATGGAAGCGATCAGTGATAACGTAAGCTTTATCTATAATCTGGACATGGAGATTTCCTATCCCGACAGTCAGCCGATTGATGTCAGCAACTTTACAGGCACCTGGTCAAAATTCGATGAGAATATCGGAACAGATGTAGGTGACTGGCACGGTCCACCTGAACCTGGATATCCGAAAGTAACCAACCTGTACAACACAAGCTATCGATCTGGCTGGTACAACCCAGACCATTTAAACTTAGACAACTACGGCTTCTCCTTTAAAGTGCAGGAGATCGACTCTGGAGACGACGACATGTATGGTGCGCTATTCCGGTTTGATCGGGTCACGCTAAACTACTATTCCTTTGAAATGGATGCCTACGTGTCTCGAGGCGGCACGGGTGGAACTGGCGTTAACGGTATGGCTATCTACCGAAACATATGCACAAATCCTTCGCAGTATGGCGTGGCGAGACTAAACTACAGTAAGATTCGGCTCGCACATCTGCCAGAGGGGTGGACGTTTGCAGCAAGAGAAATAAATGAAATTCGAGTGAAGCTGGTCGGACGCAACATCAGAGTGTATGTGAACAATAATCTGAAGTTCGACTTCAGTGACGAGTCGCCAGATGCGATCTTGCGAGGTGCATGGGGACCGCTGACGCATTCACAGCCAAAGACTTTCTTCTGGGACTTCGAAGCATCCAAAATGAAGCTCGCTACATTTGTTCAGGACAGCAGATACAGACACGCCATCACAACCAGCGTGCAGCGACCGACAGGTGACGGAATTAAATTATCGGAAGTCAAGACGCATGATAGGACGATGGATCAAGAGTTTGAATCGGAATTAAACGACTTCTTGACAGCTCATCCGCAAATCAGCAAATCCGATCTGACAGTAAACTATAAGATCACCAGCGACAACAGTGATCATAAGACGTACTTCAGTAACGACCACACCGTTCGTGTGCTTGAACTGCAGCCACCAGGACTGGTCACGCTAAGTCCTGACGGGAAGACTTCCATTCAGCAAGCAGTTGAGCGGTTCGGCAACTTTAGTCCGTATGAGCATATTGAAGTCACCTTGGACTTGTACGCCAACTACACAGCTCACGATGTTAATGATTACGATGTTCTTACGTTTACGGCAGTGGATTGCAATGTTCAGGCGGATTTCACTGATGCCGCAATGGCCGAGTTTGTACGCGAGTTCAAGCGCCGAGGGAAGGTTATCATCTTCACGCACGATATGGGCAGCAGCACAGCGAAGCCGATTATTCGTGGACTGCTCACCGAGTTTGGATTTACAGTATCCACTGCAGCATCCAATGGAGTCACATCTGTAATCAAGCCCAAGCAGGTCGAATCATGGATGATGTACCCGTACGACATGAGTCAAGAAATGACCATAACGCCTTCGCACACAGGCCATGTGTCTGGAGGAGTACAATACTATATGTTCAGTGCCACTCCAACATTTGCTTGGTTGAAGGGAGTGGGCAATGTCTTCTTTTCGGAAGCGGGGCACTCCACCATTACTTGCGCTGGAAATTTCGTTCAGCACCTCTCAGATAATGAGATGAAGATCTGGATCAACTTAATGATGAAGGTGGCCACTTGGCGAAACGATAAAGGTCGCAAAACGTCGACAACAAACAAGGATGCCAAAGTGTATGCGGGCGTTACGATCAAGCCACTCACTGCTCCGGATCGTCCCGACTGGATGGATTATCGAGAAATAAATCAGGATTACTTTGATCCTGATATGCCAACGGACATCTATACGCCTGACAAGCCAGAGCCGTATCTTCCTGAACTGGAGATTACAGGAGACGACAATCCAAATGACGGCTTCTCAGCAACATGGAAAGGGCACATCTTTGCGCCGACAACTGGCTCCTATAAATTCTTTGCAACAAGCGATGATGGCTTTAGGCTCAAGATCAATGGGCAGGATGTCATCGAAGAATGGCGCGATAGTAATGGAAGCACCTTTACAGGATCAATAGATCTGCAGGGTGGTAAATGGTACGACATATACGCTGCCTATTACGAGAGAAGCGGGTCTGCACATATCAAGCTGGAATGGCAGGAGCCAGCCGGCAGCCGGCAGCTGATTCCAAGCCGAAACCTGACCCCGTATCTAGGGTATCAAGTGAATGCGCGTGTGCGAGAACAGACACCACTGCCATGGCATCCCATGATTCACAATGGATACTATTACTTCGAAGAGAAGGAGTATGCACTTTATGCAGGCAAGGTTCGGCATGTAAAAACACCGGTTGACCATCAGATCTTGATTCAGCCGCGTCCGCAACAGGGAGCCGCAATCATCGTTCGAGACAATGAAGGAAACAACTTGCGAAAGACTAGCTTCTATGAAGAAGTCTTTAGTGAAGATGGTGATTTAGTATCTGTTCAGCCAACACTCTATTACACCGATCAGATGAATGGAAATGGATTTGCCAAATACTATTTAGCCTATCGTGATGTTGATCCTAACACATTGTCAGTCATTTTGAATGGTGTTACAATATCGACAGATAAGTATCTTCTTGATCCCGAATCATCCAGTGTTTCCTTCTTGAGCGCAATTGGGATCACAGACGAAATCATATTCCGATACATCCCAATGTACAGCTACTACATCGATATGAATCATGATGTAGTAAGCGATGTGGCTCATGTCGTACTGCACAGCAACTACGATCCTGAGCGGATGACGGATATGGAGATCATCTATGAAGGGGCTCTCGAGACACCTTTCTATCGGGCCGATGAAGTGAGCTTTAATCCAATCCTGAATCACAATCATCGTGGCTTCTTGTATCTTACAAACAAGCTGGATGAAACGGTCAAAGGGGTGGAGCTTCATATTTCACCGAAGACGCTACCAGCCAATGGCAGCAGCAAGGTGCTCGTAACTACAAAGGTTATCGATCGGTATGGTAATCCTCTGCAAAACAAGGATGTCATCATCTTCCGAGATGGCGTTCAGGTAACAGAGTTGATCACGAATCGAGCAGGAGAGGTTTACTTCTATGATCAGCCGCAGCCAGGAACAAGTCTCATGACCAAGTACCAGGCAATGTGTGATGACTTAACACATATGGCCTTGCTCAATTTCTACAAATCCGATGTGGCCAATCGATTCTTTGTCGACATGAAGACAAACAAGGCATCTGTGCTGGAGGGCAAGAATGACTCGGCAACAGTAACGATTACACTGCGGGATGAGAACTGGGTTGTTGCTGGCAATCAATCACTGCAAGTCATGATTAAAGATTCAAAAGGAATTGTGCAAAATCAGACACTTACTACAAATGTAAGTGGACAGGCGCAAGTGACCATTTCAGGTCTTAATGAAGTGGCCGGTGCTGTTACAATCGAAGCCAATTATCAGTTTGGCGTCGAAGATATCAGTAGCTTTATTTTCATCAAAGTAATTGGGGCGTAATGCCCCTCTTGCTTTTTACATACCACAAAGGAGGAGATTATCGCGTGATAGATTTTTCATATCGCATCAGCTGCATTATCAGTGTGCCGTCTGAAGAGCTTTTAGCTCACGCCTTTCATATCGAAAGAAAACGGGTAACGATTAACGACACTTACAATCGACCGACAGCTTCACTTGCACTGGAGGATGGCCTTTCTGTAGGCGAGTTGTTTGAGCCATTGATTCAGGCGTACGCAGACGAGTATGGTATTATGCGAAGCAGCATTGTGATCAATAAGTATCTGACTGCATCCGGCAGCCCAGATGTCATGGTCTCGTTTTGGGATGGATCTAATGAGGATAAGTTTGAAACAAGCGTATCTGCCATGAAGACCATTGCCTACAAGAAAGAAAAAGTAAATCTAGGCTACGGACTTGAGATCTACGAATACATCTCCAAGCTGCCCAACAATACCTTTGCGCTTCGTGTAGGAACACGGGTGCCGGCCGGTGACGTCAACCTTGCCTATGTGCATACACCAAGGCTCGATGCAGAGGAAAACATCTCTATGATCGATACAGCCTATGTTAACGAAAATGTCATTCCATCGGATCAGATCGAATCCATCGTCGTTCCAGATGAAAATGGCGTACTGTCCTATGTGGATGTACTCGGGCCCGATCAGCCGATCGTCAAGAGGCCACCCTACGACCGATTCCCTTCCAAGAACATTAATCTCACGCGGAGATTTGCAGGTGGCAGTGGCGTGCTGGAGTCCGCCTTGTTCTATAAGATGGACCTGAAATACCATTATGATTCCACGGCTGGTGAGCCTGGAAAAGTCGTTCGATACGGTGGAAATCAAATTCAAGTTACAGACGAGAACGGAAACAATTTGCCAGACACATTCAAGTATCGAATCTTTGTGCAAGCGTCTGATATTAATCCTAAAATATACTGGGTGAAAATTTACCTGCAATTCAATACGGGAGAGATTGATACATTCAAGGTTCGTTACAATCATGTTGATCGCCCAGTTGAAGACAGCCTACTCAAGAGCGTCAATAAGACCGTGGAGCTTTACGGAAACGTAACCAATCAAGACTCGGGCAATGATGGACGTGTGAAGGATGTTTATGTTGAGGGAGGAAAGCTTCGCATTATCAATGGTGTAAGTGGATATGAAGAGTCTTCTCTTGCAAGCGTTCGGGCAGCAGATGGCACGCAGGAAATCTATGCTATTGAAGAGCATCCAGACCGAGACGGGTACCGAATCACCGTGCCGCAAAAATCAATGCGAGACCCTCGGCCGCTTAACATGTTCAATCATAAAGTATCTGCCTCGTTTACAGACGGAGAGGGAAAGCAGCAGAAAATTACATTTGGCTACGTGACGGACTGGGTGCTGAACAAAGAAGCACTCATCGATCATGAAAAGCTAGACTACGAAGAAGATAAGAAAATGATTGGACTTCGCATCGGCAACGGATTTGCCAGCGGGCGAGATATGATCACAATGATGCTTCCGATCACAACACCAAGCTTGCCGCCTGATGCTGTATTTGAAATTAGAGATGCTTCCGGCACGTTGCTCTATACGACAACAAACAGCTCTGACAATAGTCTGATTGTGACAAGCGAGAACGAATCTGGCAGCGATATTCCTACGGCCGTTGCAGTGAATGCCGCGAAGCCTTGGGATGGAGTGAGTGCTGGGAATGTTCGAATCAAAAGTAATCCGATCCCGCACATAGCAACGATCTTCCCTGAGCAACAGAAAAGCGAGTATGACTTTACCTGGGAGGCATCCGGTCAAGGTGAAACAACCACATCCCTTTCTTATCAATCCGAATGGCGAGTCTGTCAGGATGTTCGCATCGTAGAAGAGAATAACACAACGGCCATTCAGGCATTTGAAGGATGGGACTTTATCGGCACGAGTGCGACCAGGGGGAGGTGGACATACAGCAAATCAACTGACGAGCTGCAGTGCACCATGAACGCCATTGAGGTAAGTGGATATTACAATGGCACTCATAACAGCAAGAAAGACTATATCTTCTCATCTTGTGTTCGCATCACAGATCCAGGTGACGATGATTTAATCGGACTCCTATTCCGCATACAAGACAGTAATCATTATTATATTTTCGTGTGGGAGAAAGAGCAGCTTCTGGAGCGTCCCGATCCAGTGACAGGAAATGGCGTTGGCCGCGTTCTTATCGGTCCTCGTGGCGTATCAGCAGCAATGTTCTATGATAAGTCTCTTGGACACACGCAGGATAATGTAAACAAAGCATACGAAGCGGTGTGGGACAAGTCCATTTACAAGAACAATACAGGACTGGCCCCAAACAAGGTTCGCATTTTCAAGGCATCACCATCCGACCTGCCTGCTTACAGTGACGCACTATATCCGAACTGCAGATATAAATCAGATGTAACGGGTCTTAAATTCGAAGATATTACAGATACCGTTAGCGCTTCTGCTAATCGTGGATGGGTCAAAGGAAGCCAGTACAAGATCCGGGCTGTGGTGGAAGGCTCAAGATTCGACGTCTACATTGGCACTGATACGGATGATGATGCGCTTGGCACATTGATTTGCTCAGCTAAGGATTCTTCCTACGAGACAGGATCATATGGTATGCACAATATCTCACAAGCAAATACTTTCTGGTCTAAGATGCGGTTTACTGAAATCAAAAGCACACAGGTTTGCAGTCCTTGGGAAGCTGTAACACTGACTTCTAATAATCAAGTGCAGCTCTCAAATAGATCAGCAGAGGATATCCTCAAGCCACTTGTCGACAAATACGTCATGGATACGTATGGTCAGCTCTTTAAAACCATCGTCAGCGAGCCTTACGGTATCGGCAAGGATCTAGACTTCGTAGTGTCTATTCGAAATAGTGGCGGAGGTTATGTGTGGGGGTCAACCCGAAACCCACAAGCAGGTGGAACGGTTACTGCACCATGGAAGACAAGTGATAATGATAAAAATATTCGAGGAACCGGAAAGGTGAAGCTGCTTCTTGATGGCACACTGTCTGTGACTGTAGTTCCCAATATGCTATCTCGAGCGGGTATTCCAGCAGGCGTGCTAGGATTCTCTTGGAATCGGATTTGGCAAACCAGCGGAGATGCGGTAACCCTGTCTATTGGAAGCGGAGATTCCGTTAAGGCTCTCGGAAACGTTCCACCTATCAATCCTGTGGGCAATCCATACACTATTCCAGAAGACATGATTCTCAAAAACGAGGGAATCAAGAAGATCGCCGACTTGTTTGATGCCGGAGGAATCTACGAAAAGCTGGGTATTCCATCTAGCACTCCTAAGAACCAGGTCTTGCTGCGAATTGAGCGTGGAGACGAATCGGGCAATAACAAAGAGTACCGCGTAAACTACAGGTGGCGATACCAGCAGGGGGGATTGCAGCGATTCGAAGTTGACCAAGCAAACGACGGCGTGAATCGTATGCGTGTTATAAATACACTAAAGGAAGACGGCAGCCAGCTCGACAATTTGCACATCGATCTTGTCGCATGGACGGCGTTTGAAGACCTTGAATCTATGCCCGTGCTCGCGATTAAACTTGACGACAATCGGAAGATTGAAGCAGAGAAGCCGAAGGTTGAAAACAAGAACATGGAAGTAGATAACTGGTATGTTCGAGTGAAGAACGGACGAGTGAAAAGACGAATCCGACTACCGTTTTATGAGCCAAGTGAGCAGATCCCGAGACTATATATCAGCTATCCGGATCTTGTCTCCTATGCGCCAAGGAAGACCGATGAGGTCATGGAGGTTATATTAGACTACACGACACCTGAATATACGAATCAGGAGTTCATGCGCCGGCCAGTCATGCTGGTGGAACAAGAAACCCCTATGATCCTAAATGAAAAAATGATTCAGACTCGATTTTCTCCACTTGTTTTAACAAGCGAATCTGGCATCAGCTATCTGCAAGTGCAAGCGCTGCGGATGAGCGGAACCAGGAAGCTTCGCATATCCGATGTGGATGCAAAGAAGGGAATCATTTATCTTCATGATCGGGTTCGTGATGAGGATGAGGTAGTCGTACAATACGCCTACAGGGAAGACTGGTATACCTATCGAGGCTATGACTTGGCCACGACACAGGAAGCTGTCAAAGTGGGAGAGCCAATCGAACTCCAAATCGATTACTCGGCATCCCTAGAAGCTAACGGCACACGTATAGAAGAGCAAGAAGAAGCTCCAAAGAAAAAGGCATTATTGCTTTATCAAGATGATCCATACAACTATAGTCCGACAGGTGCGTTTTCTCAGTTCTCGGATCTGCTTCGCTCCAGAGGAATGACGGTCGATAGCGATAAATGGACAACCGGCAAGGCATCTGCCTATCAAGAATATGATTTGATTGTGACGCTTTTCATGACAGATTACGTTGATCCGATATGTAAAGAAGCGCTCGCGAGCTACCTTCGGAGCGGGGGATCTGCAATTATAACTGCTGAACACAGCGGAATGCATAGTTGGAACGCAAACTTTTTGGCCATAGTGCGAGACTATCCGGATATGAGGCTGGAGCCTGCAATGATCAAAACGACATCGGGAACATTTAATCCAGCGCACTCACTATCAGAAGGGTGTACGAGCTTCAATATGACAGATGCTTCTTATTTTACATTAAGCGGATCTAGCATATTGCCGGTCGCCTATGCAAATGGATATGTGGTCGTAGCCGCTATGGAAAAGCCTGATCAACGAATCGTCTTTATGACGGATTGCAATTTCATGGATAACACCAATGGGTTTTCGAACCCAGGAAACCGTAAGATGATAGAAAATATTATTGGCTGGACTGCCCCAGAAATCATTGTGGTTAGCGACTCGAAGGTAGGCTCGTTACAGCAGAAGTTTACCGAGACACTCTACTCTGGCGAAATGATTCGTGAAGAGACGTTGCTTGTTGCAAGCATCAAGGTCCATGACGGATTCGGAGAAGAAATGAAATCATTCATCGATCTCTACACATCGAAGCCAACAAGCACGCTTACGCTTGCAGCATCTGCAGGCATTCAGTTGTCAACCTTGACTGTGAAATCATCACGCATCGTATTCAAGTCCGACGGAAAGCTGGTTGGCCAGCGTGCTGCGACTGTTGGAGATATTATCGATATCTATGCAACAGTGGTTGTTCCTATTGTTAAAGGGGAAGTCATCACAGAGAACACAAACTTTCATTTGGATCTAAATCCAAGTCCGGGGCATCAATACACAGTGGCCAAGACTGGATTCAGAGAATGGATTCCTGGCGACATGAAAGAGCGCAGTTCGTATGAGATTGCAGATCGATCATCAAATCAACTGCTGGTGAAACAGATTCACCTGTACCTAAGGCCGACAAGCATATGGATTCAAGAGGAGAGTGGGCCTCGGATCATCGACGGAACAACAAGGAATCAGTCCATCTATCACACGGATCAAGGTGAATACTTTGATATTGAAAGCAGCGAGTATGATCCGACGATGATGCGACTTGGGAAGTTCATCACACAGCCTAATGCTAGAATCGACAGTGACATGATCATTCTGGATACGCGTACGCGAGGCGGTGGACTAGATGAGATGATTGAGCGGAATGTCATCGCCCAGGTAAGCAAGGAAAGCCTTCATCACTGGGATATTGGATTCTTTGATGGTGAAGCTTACCAAGAGAATGGCGTAATCATTATCCGTTTGCCAAGAGCAATCTTGCGCAGTCCAGCGAACCCTTCTGGCTTCCATGAATCCGAAGTGCAAGCAGCCATAGCAAAGCACAAGGGGTACGGTATTCTTCCTATCATCGAATACTACGACGATGTGCCAATAGACTACAACATCATTGGTAATGATGAGTTCCTTCTAGGCAAGCACTGCGAGTTTTACAATCCACTCATGTCTAGTGGCGTATACTTCATTGAATATGACAACACAGGCACAGGAGACAACATGCTGCTCAAGATTCGTGATGATGCCAGCTATGGCGTATCCATACCAGGAGTACGATTGCAGCATAGAAGCTATCAGATCGACGTCAAAGCCAAGCTACGAAGTGGAGCAGATCCTCGCAATGCAGGGGTCGTTGTTGTCACTTATGAAGATGACACACAGGAAGTCTTGCAGCTTGGAATCATTGATTCCGCCGACTGGCTCGTACACAGGGTAACCGCCCAGTTAAGTAAGCCGGCAGCAAGGCTGGATGTTCGAGTCTGCTACGAAAATGAAGGCGCTAAAGGTGATGTGGACATTGACTACATCAAAGCAATCTCTGTGCTCACCGATTCAGATGATTTAGAAATATTTGATCTATAGTGTTTTTGTAACGCCTTGCATATGTTACAATGTGTAAGAAGACACCTTACCTCCCCAACACGCTTGCAGGCATAAAGACTTCATGCGGGGCAAAGCATGAAGGAGCAATCGGCCTCCAACTTCCGTTGACCGCAGACGGGGGCAATAAGGATAGGTTCGCGGCGGCGGGCCCGGCAGCCGAAACATTATAATGCCGGGTTTACTTACTTGATTGAAAGGGGATTCACCAATGCCCATTACAAATACAAAAGACCTAATTCCATTCGTAAATGGACTGGAGCAAAAGATAGCTCAATTAAATCAAGAGGCTTCAAGTTGGACTCAAAACAAAACGCAGATATTATCTGCTGTGCCGCAGGTTGAACGAAACCGAGTCAATGCCTTGTCTGCCATTATAAAGGCGGAGGACGCGCTAGGTGAAATCAATACAGCAACTTTTGGTGTAGTGGCGGGAAAAGGACAGAAGCTTAAAAAGCTGCTCGACGATCTGAAGAGTCAGGTTATTGAAATCGCAGAGAATGCCAAGGGTAAGGGTGGAGCAGAGCCCTACATTCGAGATGAAGTAAACAATGCTATTGCATCCGTAGATAGCGCAATTCCTGATGGACTCAAGTTAGACTTCCGGATTCGGCGCATTCAAGATATGGCTCAGCAAGGCATCGACCTTAAAAATAAAGATGTTGTTATGCCTTATAAGAAAGAGTTTGAGACTCGCCTTGTGACGGATACAGTCGTGATTGAACCAGAAGAGGGAATTGAGTTTGTAGAAGGCATCGTAACTGTTCTTGATGAAGGCAAGCTAGGCGGCATCTTGGGCACGAACAACAACATGATTACAGGAACTATTGATTCAACTGGAACAATTGTATTGACTGAGCCTCCTATGCAGCCTTGTGTATTGTACTATCCAGTTCGCATGGCTTTTCATGACATACCTGAGGACTTCTTATATTATGTTATCGATATGGTCATTGCCAAGAATAGTCCAATCATGGAGATGCTATTGAAATTTGAAAGCATCATGAGTGGTGTCGTTTCAGACATCGCATCCATGAAGGGGCAGAACTGGACTGTCGACCACAGCATTATGCGCAACCACAAAGAGATTGTCCTAGAGAGCATCACGCCAAAAGGGCTTTCAGTCAGCGTTCAAGAAGGCATGGCTCATCTCACTTTTAGCTACAATGATCATCCTAATCTTTCACACTTCGTAGCCGAGAAGCTTGATCCAGAGACGAATGAGTGGAAGCCAGTAAACGAGGATGGCGGGATCATTAGTAAATGAGTGAGCTGCTGGAGCAGTATATTAGAATGCCAGTTTCCACAGCGTTGACCTACACACTTACCGAAGAGATGCCGATCGGTGCGCATGATCCGTTGGCAGGCATGATTATGAGTGCGGGGCGGCGACGACTGGTAGACAGGTCGCCGGAGGCTATCACCGAGCGAGTAATGGAAAGAACCAGGAGCGAAGATGATACAGAAGAAGATCCATCACCAGCAGGTGAAGCGGGTCCTGAGAATGATTGGTTTGCGGGATATAGTACTGGCAGGATACTCTTCGCAGAAGAATTAAGTCCACCACAGCCAACCTCCTCCAGAGAATACCCACGCTTCTACACAGCTGAAGAAGTAGCAATGAGTCAACTGCTCGAGACGCAGAACGGGCCTGACCAGCAGACGTACCCAAGTCCCTTTACGTCCTTCAGCGGAGCAGACATTACCATTCAAATCGGTGACGCCTATATTGGTGAAGCACAGGCTATCAATTTTACGGAAACTTTCGGCAGCGATCCCCCCATAACAGGGAATATGATATTGGTGCGATTTGACCGTGAGTCCTCGCTTTACGAAATTGCAAGGCGAGGAGATCCGGTCCGCGTGCAAATCAGACAAGCCAATGAATTTGGCCAGCAGTATGTTAGACATCTCGAAGGAACGCGCTTCCTGAATCGCGAAAGTTCCGTGTCGATCGACAATGTGGTGGAGACGGAGCAGTTCAATTTTACATCGGAATCTATAACAAACGGTGAATAGAGGCAGCCCTTGTGGCTGTCTTTACATAAGAGGGGGAAGAGAAATGAAAGATCGCCTCAAGCTATTCATGAAGATGCCGATATTTTGGCTGATATTCGGATGGAACATCATGCTAGTTATCGGAGTCATTCGAGGCACCATTGATTTCGCAAAATTCCTGCTCGGATATTGGAGATGCGCCAAGTGCAATAATTTGATGTCAGTAAAGGATGAAAAGGTAAAAGGCGGCGTAAACAACGCTTATACAAATTGTAGGGACTGCCATGACAAGATGATGATTAGGCCGCCAGGATCGCCACCAGCAATTGGATCATCTGTCGTTAAGCCAGCCGAGCTTCGATCGAGGAGGGAGTAGCAGATTATGTCGATGTTCTTAGATCAATTCATACGTACGCTTCCATCTGCCCAGAGACAAAAGCTTCTGGAGATGTTGGAGTTGAAACAGCAAGAGGGCCTTATCAAAACAGAGTACGAATTTAAAGCAGAGCTTGACCGTCTATTGAAAGAGATGGATGGCCATAATGGCACGCCGACATTTAAGGCTCGTCACCAGTCCGGCATGATTGCCAGCGAAGACTACAATAAAAACCTTGAAGAGATCGATTTCGATTTAGCGACTCTCTTTTCTGCTTCTGGGCAGATTGATTCCTTGCTGCAAGATAACCAGCAGCTTATGCGATCAACGCTTTCCGACTTGCGCCGTAAAATTTATACACTGGATGCAAAGGTAGAGCGATACAAGATCATTGTCAAGAATACGACCGGATTGGTCGAGGGGCTTCATGAGCAAATGCGCGCCCCACAATATACAGAGACACAAAAAGATGTCTTGCTGTTTCTTCGCAAAGAGCGATTCGGCAAGACGCTGGGCGATAACGAGCAGGCGGAAATCGTAAGTGGAGCCCTTCAGCTCTCATCGTATGAGACTGTCGACCAACTCAAGACAAGCTATGGTCGTAAGCTGTCCAGCATGAAGGTGCTGAACCGAACCGGCAGCGCAGCAACGAATCCAAATCATCCTATTGATTATGCCATTGATGGATCGTCGCAAAGCTTTTGGGCAGAGAATGTATTGGCTGATGAGCCGATTACGCAAGACATCGATAATCTGTGGACGCATGACTACACAAACTATCCGACTGATGGCGCAATGGTGGAGCTAGAGATCACACTCAATGGCGTTACGACAGTTTCCGAAATCACACTAGATCCCTACGCGGCCTATCCACTCGAAATTGTTTCTATCCACGGATACGAGTCAGCGGATCGGGATGCTAAGCGATACGTCCTTGCATCACCAGATCACAAGAATCCGAATCAGCGCAGCAAGAAAAGCGTCGGACCTATCACATTCCAATTTGAATCCGTTGATATTTCCAAGATTCGAATCCTCATTCGGCAAGAGAATTATGTACGAGAAAGCTACATGGTCAGCATGGATCAGCTTAATCAAATGGAGCTTTGGAATAAGATATCGGGATCAGACCTTACACCTCTCTCAATGGGCAGTATTCGCGACAAGAAAGAACCTGGCGAAACGATGGCTGAGTTTGATCGCAAGAATCAATTAACTGGATGGACAACCTACCTTGATGCCTTAACCACATGGGCTAAGAATCAGGGGGATAAGGCGAAAAGTGTTGTGCAGTC
The DNA here is from genome assembly GCF_056269345.1 of Paenibacillus sp. J22P15. NCBI lineage: Bacteria > Bacillati > Bacillota > Bacilli > Caryophanales > Paenibacillaceae > Paenibacillus > Paenibacillus sp. J22P15. The sequence goes on along the minus strand of NZ_JBWDNT010000008.1, from coordinate 172,104 downwards.
CGCAAAGGCTGCCATGAATATCGTCAAGACCGGCAACTATCAAAACCCGCTTCAATTGGCTCTTCGGTCGATGACAGCAGCTGGCGAAGAAAAGGTGCAGGAAGAAGGCGAGTTGTCGAAAGAGTGGAGATCGGTTTCCAAGCTTAGCTACTTATATGGTTTGTATGATGTCAGCGTGACCGGTCGCAAGTATAATCAGCGATCAATCTACGTGACGAAGCCGCTGCCTATCAGTGGAAACGTGAAGGCAATCAGCCTCACAACCAATGAAAGCCATCATGATATTCTCATCGATACCGGCGAGAAGGTTCGAATTACAGACATTGAGTATTATTTAACATATAAAAAGAATCCCGACATGGAATCATGGAAGCCAATTCTGCCAACAAACAAGATATTTGTGGAAGGCGAGATTCTTCTAGGCTCCAATGCTGATGGATTGAACTATCCAGAGCTACAGAACACGATTCAATTCTCATTTCGGTTTCCGTTCATCTCGTCTGAAACCGTTGTTCTTCGCCGTGATGGCGTTGTTGTGGACAAGAACTACTATGCACTCTCATCAGACGGTAAACGACTTGGAATCAATCAAGGGTATTATTCTGCGGCAAGCATCTATACGGTCGATTACAAGCCAGTGGACAGTGCCTACGTGATTAGTATCGAGGATCTTGATATCAAGCCGATTCAGTATATCGATCATCGTGGTGAAACAGGAGAGAGCTTTGCTGAGGTAAACGATGACAACACGCTCACACTTAGACACTCACCATACGTTTATCGCAAGAACCTCTTTACCTATGATTCTTCAACAGGCCGATATAACCAAGATGATTCACAGCTTCAAGCTGAGGACTTATACTATCCGATTGTTGTTCGCGTCAAAGGCGTCGAGTATAAGAACATCACTGATTACGCAAACAACGCCTATGATGCTGCACGACTGCAGACTGAAAATGAAGGAAGATGCTTTGCGCAAATCGGTAACAAGATCTATCTTCCTATCAGCTCCTCTCAAAATGAGCTGAAGCAGATTACAGTCGACTATCATTACCTGACTACAGATATCAGAATGAAAGCTGTTCTTCGTCGAAACAGTGCAGGATACGAAAGCGTAACACCGCAAGTGTTCGACTATACACTCAAGTGTCAAACCTTTGACCAAGAAGTTAGGGATAAATAAAAGGAGGGGTAGGGGCCACATGGCAGACCTAATAAAAAACGATTCACAGATGCTCTACCTTCAAGCCAAGAATCAATTCGATCTGGCCCAGAAAAAGTTTGAAGACGGATCGATTAAGACAGAAACCAAGCTGGTTCAATCCGTCTTCCAGGCATTCCAAGACTTCTTTGTTTCCATTGGTAAGCCCATGATGAAGCCAAGATACATGGTTGACGGTGGACCGCCATGGAGCGATGACTTTAATAGTATGATGGATGAAATTAAAAAGGATCTCGAGCTCCTGTATCAAGAAGCAGATATAATCAGCAAGGCGATTTATACCGACTTCAATCATAATGCGATGCAGGCTCAAATCCTTAACTACGACTATGAAGTGGTAGCCGACAAGCTCAAGGATCTTGAGCTCCTAGCCACCAACATGAGTGCGAATGGCCGAATTGTCTTCCATCGAAATGACTTCGTGAATAAAGAAAAGATCGACTATGATCGCATTGTCGGAACACCAATGGACATCGAAAACGGATCAGTAACACTCAAGCAAAAGTCATCGAAGAATGTAGCTTCCGATGCCAGTGTCACAATCATTACGGGCAACAAAGAGTACTCCAGCTTCATCTTAGGGAGTGAATCCAACGGGTTTCCGGGGAGCAATTCCGAAGTAAGCGTGCTTCCTGGCAATGGCGATTACTCCTATCAGTTTGTTGGAGGAAAAAATAATCACTCCAATTATGGATCAGTGCTAGATGGCAAGGCGAACAGTTGGTTTGAATACGAACTCGTGAACTTTCGTGAGCACGACAAGCAGACGATCGCTAAAAACATTGGCTTCGATTATCAAGTTCACGGTAGTCAGCGAATCACATGGGCTCGCGATCCGCAGGATGGCATCTTGCGTCTTAACATGCAAATCATTTTGAAGGAATCCACACTCATTAATAACATTAATGTTAGCATGTACACGCCACCAAACTATGGAGCGAAAACCGCAACGATTCGAAATATACTTGTGTCAGATGGCAGCGATGGACCAGCTTCCATTATGCCTAGCAATGCCAGTCCAGATCAGTACAACTTCTACTTCACGCCAAGACTCGCAAAAGTAATTACGATCCTGTTCGAACAGTCGGAGAAATACTTCACGGACATTGGTCACATCTATTATGAGCAGAAGAGAAGGATCGATGATACGAGTGGATATGTGCTCGACAGTGTAACGAAGAAGGAAAAGAGCAGCAATCTGCCGCGCGTAGATGGACCACTGATTTCGCTTCAAGACATTGGCCTTGAGGTTCGGGCGAGTGATACGAATGTGGAGGCATACTACCCGCTTCGTGAATCGGGAGAGGGCAGTGTTGTACTCGAGAGTGTCATCCAGTCCCTGACGCGAAACGTCGGCAGCGAGAGCATAGACTCTGGCATCGAGCGGTTCGAGGGGTGGCGGTGGTGCATTGGTGTTCGTGACATTGAAATTATCAGTTGCGAATATGAGGAGCAAGGCGAGATTGTAACAGAGCCATACTACTTCGATGCGCCATTGCAGAAGATCACATTGAATGTAGATGAAGACATCCCGCTTCCATTCTATGCAGATCGTCCTGAAGAAAAATACAAATGGATTCAGTATTTCGTATCCATTAATGACGGAGCCACATGGCACCCGATTACACCGATGGAGAGACAAGTATACACAAACAGCAGCGTGGCTTCTGCACCAAAAATCTATACAATTCAGCTGGTTGACAGTCCAAGCCAAAGCATCAATGAACGACCTGGCTACATTGAATCCCAGTATCCCGTATACAGCATGCGAGTGCGCATCCTATTTCAGCGCCCTACGGAGGATGAGTCCCAATGAATAATTTCACGAGTCCTATTCTACGAGGATTTCAAATTAAGGCTTATTTAGAAGAGAATAGTTTGGATAGCATATCAACTGCTCGCACATCAGGAGGGGGTCCAGCTGGTGGAACTGAGCCAGATGAGGATGACAATCCGCCATACTATCCTCCAGATCCCATTGATCCAGAGCTTCCAGGAGGAGAGCCGGAGGAACCAGAAGAGCCTCCTGTAGATCCTCCACCGGAACCTGCGCCAGGTGATAAAGATGGAGATGGTATACCGGATGAAGAAGATCCAAGACCAGATATTGAAGACAAGCTAAGCATTCGGTTGCAATCAAAGCCCGCAAAGACTTGCATTGAGGATCTGACCACAAGTATTTCAGGTGTAGCTGAAGGTCCGCACCCGATTACAAAGATCTCATTGATCATCAATGGACTAGAAACAGAATCGATGTCTCCTGTTGCTGGCACTAAAGAGCAGGCGTTTGCGTTTAAGGTTAACTTGGCTAATTATCCAGACGGATTTGTGGCTGAGGTTAAGGCTTTCGATAGCTTTGGCGTTGTTGCTGTTGACAGGCACACTTTCAATGTTATGGTGTGCAGTGTCGTGACGCCGCCAAAAGTGAGAGATTGCTTGCTGTTTGATAGCCTGACTCTCGAATACTTTGATGATGTTCAAATGGATATAGTCAGTTTCGATATTCCTAGCAGCTGGCTACCATATGTGATCACAAATAAAAATGGATCAGAGATCACGGTTGGATGGGGCGAGAGCGAAAGTATCTGCCTATGGTTCAGCGGAGGAGCAAATGACTCAGGGTTCGCCTTTATGCCAAGCTCAATCGGCATCAACTATCTGGACGAAGATAATAATGCTAAGACGGTTTGGGCTTCGAGTATTGTGAAGGCATCCGGTGGTGCCAAGAATACAAATAAGATACTGGGCGATCCTGCATCAAAAATCTACCCGTGGGCAGACACAATCAGCTCACGCGGTGACTATAGTGCAGCACCAACCGTTGGGAAATTAAATGACTATGTGAATATTGGATTCGGTAGTGATTGGAACAAAAAGCAGTGTTATCTAAATAAGCTGATCTTAAAGCCAGTTTCAAATATTAAACCAGTTCCTGACCCTACGCATCCCGTTATTCCGCCATATGATCCAGAGAAAAATCCGGAGCGGAATTGCTTGGATATCGAGAGTGCAATCATTCAGTTTTATAATCTCGACGACAGAGAGCTCGACACGCTAATCATTCCGAAGGCTAAGTTCAATCAGACCATTCAGGCGCAGAGTAATGTAGGAATCAAGGTCGGCTGGTCGGAGTATTTTAACGGACTATCGGTTCGGATTGACTCGGGATCAGGACAGGCAAATTTCCCTATTACGGCTACAGGGATCATCGTGAAAGATTACTATGGAAGCAAGATTTCAGCCTGGTCAGATCAAATCATGTATAGAGATCCAGCAGCCAGCAGGAACTTTGATCAAGTCGTTGGCGGCGCCAAGGCAGCAAGCAGCCTTACATGGATCAGCGAAGTTAACGCTGGCAACTTCACGAATGCACCTTCTATTGGGGGCGTTGGACGATATGCTGTATTTGGATTTGATAATCAAATTGAGAATGGACATTGCCCTTTGCCAGCTGATGCAGGTTCCGATGGCGATAATCAAATCGATCCAAACGATCCGCCAGATGCACCGAAACTCTATATAGAGCCATGGCCAGCAGAAACCTGCATTGGTGATCAGCTTCGTGTTCGTGGATACGTGATTGATCAGTACGGCTTATCGTCGATACGATTCACAAGCAATGATGAAACAATTCAGTCGCAGATGCTTTTATACGGTGTCAGTGAATTAAATGGCGTGCTGCGTTACGACTTTAGCTTTCTAATCAGCACCAGTCACCTTACTCCCGGATTCAAGTTGAAAGTTATAGGATGGGGTTACAACATACATGGCAAAGTGAGTGCGACCTCCATTTTCAGGTGGGGTGAATGGAACCCTTACGCAGATACGACGATGAAGGATTGCTCGCCACCGCCTCCGCCGCTACCTGAGATGACACTGAATCCGATTGGCGTGAAATGCGATAATGCATCATTCTCCATTGGAGGAAGAGCAGAAGCGCCAGGTGGAGTGGCCAGCATCGTTGTTGTTGATCATCTAGGCGTCGAACGATTTAGATATACTGGCTTAGGGGAAAGCGCAAAAACATGGGCATTCACATTACCTCAAAGCACCTACTCATCAGGAAGCACGTTCACGATGACGGCCACAGTTACCGATCGATCTGGGCAAACCAAATCGGATACGAAGGAGGGCAGAGTTGTGTATTGTGATCCAGGTGCACCAGATCCCATTACCATAACTACACCTCTAGTCACCCTGCTTCTCTATGATGGGCAGTCTGTCGACGATGACCGAATTAATGTATACCTCAATGGTTCACGAATCGTTACAGAGCACAGTCTTAATCGGGAGACCGAAGGGTACTATGTAGACATCGTGCTGCAGAAGGGTCTAAACACAATCGTCTTTGAGGGCGTGCGAGATGGCGGCGGCGGCTGCACAGCGGATATTAAGATATTCGAACGTGATCGTGTAACGAATCCTCTTTATCCAGCAAGCAATAAATTCGATGCGACAATGACAGGATCGTTAACAAATAAATTCTTTAATGCTCCGCTGCCAACTAAGACATGGTACATCACTTATTAAGGAGGAGAAGCTATGGGGATCAGACAGCAGCAAATCAGCAGGGCGGTAGAGCGCATCGTTAAGTCCTACCTGGAGCGAGGGAAGTATCCTACGCTGCAAACCATCACCTATCATTTTGCACAGTGGCTCCGGGAACAAACACCCGGGGCTCCATCCTTCTCGCCGATTAAGGTGTGGAGGAAATCTAAGACAGATGCTGCACGATATAACGATCATGTGTCCACAATTCATCAAGATATTGGCGATGCCTATACGGCTGCCGTAGAGCAGAATCATAAGATCATGAACGACTTTAGCTTTGGTGAAACGGAGAGATCCAAGATTGCACATGAGCTATCGCTGGTATCAAAAAAGATTGATCAGTTGCTGCTCCTCTCAGGCAGGGCTTCGGGATACGTAGATACATTCATTGAGAGATTCACTGACCTCTCTGGTATTGATAAAGCAAATAGTAATGTGGCCATTAGTCTGGATCAACATCAGGTGACACTACAGGAGAATAGTAGAACATCAAGCAAGGTGCTTCTATCTCGAGCGGACGGAACATTTGAAGCTCTTACGCCTAATGTGAAGACAGAGGCTGTGCAAAGCATGAATCTCGCTTTCGATGACAATATGAATACATCTTGGTGGCATGTCGTAAAAACGGAATCGCCTGGCGTGATTCGTGCCCAGCTCACCATTCGCCTTGTGCAAGATGAAGCGATTAATGAGATTCAATTCTTGGCCCACCACGGTAATCCAGTGGTCATGTCGGTTGAGTATTCGATGGATGGATCTGTATTCTCACCGCTTCCTGGCAAGAACAATAAGAAAACGGTAACCAACAGGGAGACTTGGAGCTTCCCAAACATTGTGGCTAGAGCGATTCGATTCGTATTCGAAAAGAAGAATCATGATGATCAATCAGCTGGCGTCTACAATTATTATTTCGGAGCTAAGAATATATCGCTGGCCAAGAAAGCTTACATTACGGAGAGTGTACTTGTTACCAATCCCATTCCATTCGACTCCACATCTATTAATATGGTATCGCTGCTTGCTGGACACGATATTCCACATAGTACGTCTATCAATTACGAGGTGGCATTGAAGAAAAGTAATCAATCGGTTTCGGATCTTATCTGGTATCCGATATCAAGCCAAGAGGATACGCAGCCGAAATACTCTAAGGTTGTCGAGTTCCATATGCTACAGAAAAAATATGTGGAGTATGGAAAATCGGAAGCGAGTGGTCAGATTATTAATGGCATGAAAGTGTTTCGCTTAATCAAATCGGATAATACCAGCACACTGCCAGATACCTTTGACCAGATGAAGGAGCCGGTTTTGCTGCGTGGCATCAACCAGTGGCGGCGAGAGCACATGTATATTACTTTTGATGGCACCGTTCCTCTGAATGCTGTGTGGAAAGACAGAGAGGTCAACACCCCACAGAGCATCTTTACAGACTATCTGCCGATCGGAAACACGCTCGATCTTCGCCGGACAAATGGCATAACGAGCAATGCGTTTCGGTTCACGTCTTGCATACACAGCGACGAAGCAAAGACGGTTCCGATTTCCATCGCCATATTAAAGCTAATAGGTGGTATGCGAAAACGGATGGGAACCTATTCGCTCTACGTGAACGGCAAGCGCATGATCCCAACCAATGAAGAGGTGTCCATGACCTTTCGTGCCGGCTGGAATGAAATTCAGATTCTCTTGCATCTTGGAGACATGCAGCAGAGGGTGGATCAGTCGCCTGAAGAGCTACCCAATGAGATTTTGCTAGGCAAGTTCAATCTAGCACTAGAGAAGCTGGTTCGCGCAGACCTGTCGCCCCTGAGACTTGTTGACGCCCACACCTTGTATCACAATGTGTCGCCCAATGATCACCATGCATTTGCTGTTCATGAGAGCCAAGTGGTGCTCAACTATCTTCCCGACAGCTGCATCTTCCAGTTCACCTACCAAGTAGAAGATGATGCCTTGTCGAGCAATGAAGTTGTGCTGCGTGCTACACTGCAGCGAATTGAAGATAATCCGAATCTAACACCGAAGATCACCAGCCTTGAGCTGCAAGCAAAGTGAGGAGATAGATATGATCAAGCTATTCATCCAAGGGCGCAGTGGTGAGGTTGAGGTGCCAGAAGGCGGCTTAACGCTCAATGACGTCATCGACAACATTAGTCAGATCAAATTGAAGTTTCGTAATGGCGGAGACACCAGCTGGGTTGAAGAGCGGTTCGCTATTAAAATAGGGGACAGCTACTTTAAATTCGGTGGAGGCATGACTGATCACAAAGCAGCCATCCTCCGATCCCCTGGCATGGACTATGTTCTAAATGGAGAGATCTTAGAGCAGTCCAACAGGGAGCGGTACACCATTGTCATCCTGGCAACCATTAAGGATGAGAATGGCAGATGGGAGTCGGGGACTTATGAGATCGCCTATGTGGCAAAGCCGAAGCCGGAAGCCGTGTTTACGAATGTTATTCCAGGAACAGACAAGCTAAAGCAGCCGCATATGATGAAGCGCAATGCCCGCTACCGAGGACAAAGAGAAAGTGAAAAGGTTCTTTCTGATCATCATGAGCAGATTTTAGATATTCGAAAGAATTACGTCGATATTCGTGAGCTAACAAATCTGCAAGATCTTATTGTGAGCGCATGGTTTAATGGGGAAATCGAAGCTCCATTGGAAAATATTACGTTTTCCGCAGAAAAAGCACTGGAGTATAGCAATGGCAGGCTTATATATCCATTTGCGCCGTATATCGAAACATCGGCATTTCAAGCTCTCATGGTACAATTAGATGGCATAACACTACAAAATGAAACGCATTACAAAAACGTAGACGGAGTAATTCATATGCTTCTTGCCCTTACAGGCACGACGCTGGCGATTACCTTTACTGCGACAATACCTGTATCACAGCAGCGTATGATTGGACTCAATGAGTTACATGAAAAAATGGAGCGCCTATCAGAACGAACGAGTGAACTGGGTGAGAGGATGAACCGCCATGAAAATGCCCGTCAGTAGAGTTGGTGGTGCGAAGTTTCGCGGACCAACCTCATCGGCAGAATATAATCAGAATGAAGAAGAGAAGTATTTAGAATTGGTTGAGTTGTACAAGCAGAGCAATCAGAATCTGAATCACCTTGCACAAGCTCACAGTATCATGCTTGCTGAGCATGCGGCACTTCAAGGATACACTGGCATGCTTGAGCAGCAACTATCTGCAATGGAGGCCAAGATGAGTATCATTGAGGGGGTTGCCGGATACGATCCGATCCTCTTCAAGACATCTATGGTACAGGACATGCAGACAGACTACCCTAATGTTGCTCAAAATAATAGTGACACACAGGCTCGGTGTGATATCGATACCGGATTCAGACATGCCACACTCCCACTGATTCATCGCATACCAAAGACGCACATGATCAATGAGACAAGCGGAGAGGTTATTGTTCCAAGCGAGTTGAATGTTAAGATCGCTCGGACGAATACGAAGGGCGCGGTTTCAGAGAACAGCGTGTACAACGCATTTAACGGTGACAATGTGAGTTACTGGCAGCGCAGCGTAGCCTACAGCTTCGCCGAAGCGCCGGATCAAGAAGATGTCATTCTTGAAATCGATCTGCCAAGTCATCTAGTAAGCAATCTGGACATCAATACGATTCAGATTCATCCGCACCCAGAGCGCGGAATCCAGGTCAAGAACATCGAGATCCATTATCAGAATGCCTGGCAGACCATAGAGGGATTCATACAGGACGATTTGTCGTCTGTGAACTCCAATCAGTTCTCGCCACGCAAACGATGGCACTTCAAGAGCGTGCCCGTGCAGCGCATTCGCATCACACTTGTGCAGCGGAATCCGCTTGATATCGATGGAAAGAGAGTCTTCATATTGGGCGCTCAGGAAATTGGAGTCTCCCTTTGCCGGTATGAACCCAATGGCGGGATCGTATTAACGCCTATCGAGATGGATGGACTCTACAATATCGAATCCGTAGATCACATCTTCCTCAACAGAAGTACTTTTGGTATCGACAACCGGCTGGATCGAGAAATGGAAGGCCGTGTTTTTGAATACGAGATCTTGAAAGAGATGCATGATGGGGTGCTGGTTCCTATCAAAAATAACGAGTGGTCTGGGCAATATGCACCAAGGCTTTGGATTAAGACCAGACTCATGATGTACAACGGGATTAATCCTTGCCTGCATGCAGTTAAGCTTAATTATTCAAGGTGAGGAAGGACGTGAAGATGATGAACCATTTTCTATCAAAAGAATCATTCAATCCAGCAGGTCTGCTTACAACAGGCAATGCTATTTTTGCAGCAGTGAGTGCTGGCTTCGGAAGCGTGATCGGTACCATCTATGGTATTGGTCCAGATCGTAAAGTTGTCATAGGGATTCTCCTTCTATTAATCTTTATGGACTGGGTAAGCGGTATTTCTGCCGCAAGAAAAGATGGTACGTATGCATCTCAATACGGTATTAATGTTGCAACACTTCGAACTATCTTTGTCTTATGTTTCCCTGCACTTGGCAACTTGCTAGATATCTGGCTACAAACACCAGGGCCTGGCGTCATATTTATTGGCTTAACAGGCGGACTATGCTATCACTACTGGCAAAGCATGACGGCCAATGCATACCGAGCAGGATGGAAGCGCTGGATACCAGAGAAGGTCATCAATCATGTTTCGTCAGAGATCGAAGCAAAAACTGTCCGTGCAGAGGAATACAAGGAAAAGCGAAAAACGAAAAGGAGATGAACCATATGTTAAAATCCGTTAAAGCCATTCTTCAATACCTAATTGTTGCTTCCGGTGTCATTGTAATGGCAGCAGAGCTCATCAAAGCCTTTGAGGTAGAAGGCAATGGTGCAGAAAAGAAGAAGATCGTTCTTGATGCAATAATCGTAGCTTACGGTCAGCTATCTGAAGTCGTAAAGATAACTGTACCACTGTCCTTTGTGGAGGCGATTGCATCAGCAGTCATTGATCTTATCGTAAATTTTTACAATACTGTTGGTCTTTTTATCAGTAACAAAGAAAAATAAGACATCCCTATTCGATATAAACCACCAGCACCCACTAAACGCGACGATGCTCCATTTATCTCGCGTTTTTTCGCGTTTGCTCTTGTATTTGACAATATGGCATGTTAATATTAATATTGTAAGGCGTTACATTATATTTAAAACCTGTCCTGATAACCATACTAAACCTTCTGGAGGAGATGCTGGATGCGTCCAACCATTGAAAAGTATCTGCCGGATTTTGAGCAGATCAAAAAAATTAAAGAGAAGCTTAAAATCTGTAAGCCTGAGTGGCTCGAGAAATCGGCAACTGGACAAGATGTGCTAGGGCACAATACGATCCGTCAAATTATTGAAAACGCGGTCGAAGGTGTTTCATATTGGGACTTCGATGCAGATCTACAGTGGAGAGAAGAAGTACACAAGTACGATAAGCGTACAAGTTCATGGGCATTTGACGGCTATGTGTACCACGTACGCGCAGCGCTTTTCATTGCCGGCGTCGGCACTCGTACGCAATACGGCTGCAAGGTAGCGATTGGCGGTAAGGACAACCAGAACTCAGCCTATAAGGCTGCGACATCTGATGCTTTCAAAAAAGCAGCATCTCTATTTGGTATTGGAGAAGAGATCTACTCGAAGATCAAAATCGAATCCGATGATGAGGTTGCTTATAACCAAATGCAACAGGATCAAAACTATCATATTCAGCAACAGCAACAAGGGTATTTGCCACCGGCACATCAGCAGCCATGGGCTCAGCCTCAAATGAACCCAGCTCAGCAGCAATGGCAACCGCCTGTAAATCAACAACAGCAACAGATGCCGCAGCAGCCCACACCGCAAGGATGGGTGCAAGAAGTGAATCAGGAAGCTGGTACAACATTTGATCAAAACAATCCTGACACATTCCCGTTCAATCCTTTTAATGAAGGATCAAGCGATCATGCGGAGTGGAATCGTCGCAACGCGCATAAGCTTGCTCCTGCCGTTCAAAGTGGCGCACAGCAACAACAGCCGTTTGCCGCACAACCACAAGGAGAGGCTGTTCCACAAGGAGCTGCGCAGCCGCAAGAGTTTGCCGCACAACCACAGCCATTTGCACCGACGGAAGTTAAGCCGTCCTATGGCGCTCCGGTTGAAGTTCCATCCGTACCATCCGCACCATCTGCTCCAGAGCAACCAGTATCAAATGCTATTCCAGGAAGCTGGGATGTGGCTGAGATTCAACGTTCGCATGCACACCGCAGTCGTTTAAAACTAGCTGATCAAAACGGACTAAATCCGTATGCGAGAGACTTCCTACGTGATCCGAATGCAACGATTGAAAGCATCTTGCCGGAAAACCTGAAAGCCTTCAATGACTTCCTTGATAAGTTTGCTGCATAAGGAGCGTGCCTTTTGAACGAAGAAGTGATCGACGAAATAAACCTGTTTGCAGAGTGGTTCGTCATGAAAGCTCTGAATGCGAAAAGTGGAATTACGGTTCGACAAACCAATGCTGTACATGCCGCTAAGACATACATTGGTCAAGGATGGACGCTTGATGATTTGCGGGAAGAGGTAGAAGGATTTGTGAAGATGTATCCCCAGGTGGTAAAAAACATTTACCATCTGGGGGAGGTTATCGGAAACAAGCAGCCAAAGGCAAACTTGATGGAGCGGGATGGTTTTTATTATCATAACCTGCTCCGCAATACGCCTGGACCAGTACGCATCTCGATCAAGAATGGGCGAGTGGAGCGAAAGAGTGAAGAGTTCTTTCTTGAAATGAAGAGTCGATATACGATGGATGACTTGATGAATCACTGGTACGAAGTGAACGTCATTTCGCCAAATGACAACATGAGGCGACAAGACGAAGGTCGATTCCGATATCTTCTAAATAATCACACACTCGATGAAGTCTTATTTGCCATCGATGTATCCAAAGCCATTCGAATGGAGCAGCATCAACAGCCGCTTCGCAATTGTTTTGATTTACAGAACTACATGGAGCCAGCACTGGAACTAATCCTGCAAAAGAAAAACACGCACCAAGCGATGGGAATCAATCGGGTGTTTAGGAAAGAGGGGTAGGCATGACGGACGTACAGCCCGAGGTTCAGGTATTTGTCGAATGCGCAGCAGAACTGCCATGGGTGAAAGATGATAGATTCAGCTTCACTCGAAAGCACTTCTTCACGCAATATGACACCAACAACTTTAGAGACTACTATCACAATCAGGGCGTTTACGAAACCGTTATGCGCTACATAAACCCTATATGGATTCAGGACAAAAAACAGCGCTGGGTCATTGATGCCGAGCAGTCCTACAAGTGGGGAGACTTCTACTTGGACTTTGATTTTCCGCTGCAGCAGGAGGGCGACTTCGACAAGATTCGCTCTGATGTGCAGGTGGCCATTCGATATTTAAAAATCATTTTAGCTATTGATTCTGACCAGGTTCGTATCTATTTCTCAGGCAAAAAAGGGATTCATGTGATGGTTGATGCCGGAGTCCTTGGCTTAATTCCTCATTCACAACTTCATATGATCTACAAGGACTTGGCTAAAGACATCGAACGCTATACCGCCTTCGGCACTATGGATACTCGTATCTACGACAATAAGCGTCTATTCCGAATGGTGAACAGTTACAATTTAGGTGGCGAGCGATTTAAGATACCACTTACTTATGACGAGCTGTGCAAGTTAAGCCTCGGAGAGATCCGCGAGCTGGCGAAGCAGCCAAGACTAATCCGGCAGCCAGAACTGTCGATGTCACCAAAGTCCAAGCATGCGCTAGAAAAGTATATTGAAAAGTGGACAAACGCGGTCACAAAGCGCAAGGAGTTCAGCGGAAAGATGATGGATCTCAAGGAGTTGCCGATCTGCATTCAAACGATGCAGGAGAAGATATTCCGTGAAACCGTCGATGAGCGAAACAATTCAGGCTCTGCGCTTGCCAGCTTCTACATGCAGCAAGGTATTGATAAAGAGGAAGCTATGGCTCGAATGGAAAAGTGGGGCGAGGAGAATTGCATGCCGCCACTTTCATATAGGGATGTAAAAATTATTGTCAACTCGATTTATGAGGGTGGCTACAAATACGGATGTGAATCATTTCACCGATTCTCAGGTGTCTGCGACAAAGTGAATTGCCCACTATTCAAGAAAGGATAGGAATGCCCATGAGTAGTTTCGCTGACCAAATGCGACAAATGGAAGAAACCATGCGAGCGCAAGAACAACAGGAGCAAGGCGTGTTCGGGACTGAGGAAGGCAACCCCAATAAGGTTCGCCTGATTAATCCGGAGCAACTATTTAACAAACCACTCACCAAGATACAAGAGCGCATGATCCGAAACATAAAGAACATGGACACCTATTCCTGGAATCGTGGCGCACTCGGCGGACTACGAAGCAAGTTCCCGCTCTTTGATGCCGGAATAGAGGGTGGCGTGCAGCCAGGCCTTATCCTATTTGCAGCACCACCGAACGTTGGTAAATCAGCGGTCATGCTTCAATTGATGAAAGATATATCAGAGAGCAATGACAATGTGTATTGCTCATACCATTCCCTTGATGACAGCAATAACGAGCTCATGCCAAGGTACATTGCCTGCGATCAAATGGTTCCGATTGCACAGGGCAAGAACCCCGAACGTTTCATGACGGATCCCGAGATCATCGCGGCTCGTAACCGTGGCATACAAAACCTGTACCGTCGATCCGACCGGTTCGGCATGTTTGATGGAAATGATATGACTAGCGTTGAGGATATTGAGCAGCACATCAAAGATCTCTTAATGGAATTGCCAGACGGAACAAAGATTGTTATCGGCATTGACTCTTTCAATGACTTGACTGTAGCTTCACAAAAATTCAACAACAACGATATGCGTAACGAGTATGTAGCTAAGGCCATTAAGGATTGGGCCACAAACTACAACGTAACGGTTATGTGTACAGCGCACATGCGTAAAACGAACGGTCGCCGTCCGACAGTAGATGACTTGAAAGATACAGTTACCCTACAATACGAAGCCAATCTTATTCTCCTTATGTATAATGAAGTCGGCGTCAAGGAAGAGAATGCTGGTGTATACTGGCTCAGCGAAGACGACGAAAAGAAAATGCCTGTTATCGAAATGAAGTTCGGTAAGAACAAGTTCGCCTCTTTTAAAGGGACGATATTCTACGAGTTCATGCCGGATTACTCATATAGTGTAGAAGCACCGGTTGAATCTGGACGCCGATACGCATCACTCATTTATCAAGCCTAAAGGAGGGTTCCTCAATGGATTCCCAAGATTTACGTCCACTAGCAACTACACCCGCAGCACAGGCCGAGTTCCTACGCTCCATATTGTCTGAGGAAA
This sequence comes from Paenibacillus sp. J22P15, assembly GCF_056269345.1. Lineage (NCBI taxonomy): Bacteria > Bacillati > Bacillota > Bacilli > Caryophanales > Paenibacillaceae > Paenibacillus > Paenibacillus sp. J22P15. The sequence continues at coordinate 156,940 of NZ_JBWDNT010000008.1, read as the reverse complement.
TCCAGCAGAAGGTACGACTGGAGAAACTAATTGAACTGTATCAAAGAAATATTGATTTGATCACAGAGAATATCATCGATGAAAACGAGCTTAGAAACACCGTCAGCAGTCGCCCTGATTCTGAAGAGAAGACTCATCAGCTAGATCAGATCGATAAGCGACTCCAAGCGCTGACTGCCTTAAAGAGTGATCAGATTAAATTTGTTTCCTACTGTGAGGCTGAGCATGATGGTCGCATTGATCTGCAGCAATCGCATTTGGTTGAATTAACCGATTTGGAAATGAATGCGGGTGGATTTGTCGCACATCTATTTGGACTACGTGGCGAGGCTACATTTGATTCTGGAACAAAGACACTAACGATTCCAACAGGCAGCAGTGCAGAAGCAGGGCTTGCTTCACGAACTGCAACTTGGAAAGACAGCTCCCAATTAACGATCCTCAGAAAGGATGCATAGCATATGATTTTCTCCTACTACTTTGATCGCGCCAAGAAGCATCGGATCGATTTTAGATTTGAAGTGTTGAGTCAGCAATTGCTGCCAAACGGTGACACATCTACCCTATTCAATGCTCGCATTCGTGAAATCAAAGACGGCCTTGAGCTGCGCAATGAATTTAGGCTGGGCAACTTCACATTTGCTTCGGGCAACAGTGTACATGACCTTGATCTTCACCGTATTCATATCGCCGAGCAGCGGAAGTGGATATTTGAAATCAAGAACAACAAGAAGTCAGACCAAAGTGTTGTTGTCGGCATTATTGCCAAGGAGCTTAATGGCGATCCAATCGGAATGGATATTTTCCAAACAAGCGAGATGTTTGATGCTGCACTTCGCGCAAACAACTTAGCCATCGTGGAAAGCAGCTATGTTCCTCCCGAGATCACGCAGACGCTCACCCATACAACATTCGAAACACCTGAGATGCCTATTGGATTCCATTCTTCTACAAGTGTCTACATTACAAGTCAGAAGCACTACGAAGTGAAAGAGTTCATTCACATGCTTCTTGAGACAGAAGTCATTGCTGCAAATACCAAGTTCGCTATTGATATGAATCTGGCTCCAATGTTCGTTGATCCGAAAAAGGATATCATCTTCGACTTGAAAGTGGACGGCGTTGGCGTCATTACGCTGCAAAAAGACTACCTTGTTTTCCTGAGAAGAAACACAGATCCATCGCTGGCTGTGCGTGTGCCACTTGCGACGCCAATCACACCGGAGACTTTCTACAACAATGGATTTACTTCCGCATCCAGGCTCGAGATTCGCGGAGACGGAAAAGGATTTATAACCATTAAGTATGCTGACAAACAGATTGGAGCTATCTATATTCCAGACCATATGATCGGATTCTTGGACTTTGGATCTCGTGAGCGTGCTGACGGCATCAAGGCTGCTGCATTTGCTGACAAGTATACTGGCGATCTCATGGGCAAAGGTGAGGTATTGGCAAGTGGAACGCGTCCAAGCATTGCCGACGAGTGGGTGAAAGAGAATGTCGCAGACGGAGATAGTGTTACAGCATGGGCTTCGGATGTTACCGGCTTAGATGCAGATGGCGTCGCTGCGATTGGTGTCCGCTTCACAGAACCAAGAACCATTAAGAAGATGACGTTCCGCCAGGCAACTGGATACGGGGCCGACCATGTTTCAATTAAAACATTCAATGATGGCGAAGAGCCTCAAGAGATTACTACGCGCTCGACTCATTCGCAGAGTGATGTTGAAATTGAAATCGAACAAGATGTAACAGCACAAAATTGGATGGTTGTCAGCGAGACACCGATTGTGTCATTCCCAGATGACGGTGCTGGCTTAGAGGATCGAATCGTGGAGGAACCATGGATCATCTATGATTTGCAAATGATGGAGGCTGCACCAAACGTCGTTACCAATGTTCGTCATGTGGTTCAAGAGGAAGGCAATGTAGTTATAAGTTGGGATTATGCAGACTTGACGGACGTTACATTCTCTCTATATAATCATGGCGTAGATACAGGTTATGAGATCATTGGCAAGAATAGCATTACAATGACCGACTTGGAGCGGGAAGTAGAGCATGTAGTCACGGTTGTGGCCACGAAAGAAGGCTTCGACTCCTTTGAATCTCAGCCGACGACATTCACTATTAATCCTCGTTCGATTGACTGGAACAAAGCGATTCCTGTGAAGTTGGATAATCTGAGCATCAGATATTATAAATAAAAAATGAAATGAGGATGTTGTGCAAATGTTGATAGGATACCACAAAAGTGTAGGCGAGCTGCAGGTTATCATGGAAGATAAGTTAAATGACAATAAGATGTCTATGCAAGCTTTGGAGCGCACTGCTCGATCGCTTGATGCCGATATGCGTAGCAATCCGCCAAGACGAGGAACAGCTGATGATCGTCCACAGCAAATGTTGGAGATGCAAAAAGAGGGCGACCGGATTCAAAACCAGAATGCGTGGCTGAATGGTCGCCTGAAAGAGGCTTACATGGCTATTGAAAAGGATCCAAAAGAGAAGGACAGACGTATTCACTTGTCACTAAATGACTGCTTGATGCTTGACATTGAGCCGAATGCGGGGGCTAAATCAGAATGAATGAAGCTGATGCATATTGGACCCGAATGTACGCAAAGATGCAGAACGGCGGTGGCTTGAGTGCTGTCGAGCGAGGCGAAATTCGGGAGCGGTATCTGGCTGAGCAAATGAAGACGGAATCGTTTACGGCAAAGAAAGGGCAGGTTCTCTCCAAAGAGGACCCGCTCAATATGCCAAGACATCTGGTTCCTGAAGGATGCGGAAGTGGGTTCGAGGAATGTCCGCTGTGCTTCAAATGCAGAAGTTATGATTCCAAGTTTGAAACCTGCCGCAGCTGTCCGCTTGCTGAGCAAAACTTGTTATGCAAAAAGGAACTGCATACGCCGAAAGTTCTCGACATGATGATCCGGCGCGAAAGGATTGATCTCGATGACAATGCAAAGTATCGGAAGTGACATCATCTTCAAAGTTCATTATCAGCATGACGACGTGGCGAAGGTTGGCTTCATTGAGAAGTACACCATGCCAACTGGCATCACTGTACGCTTTAAGGGCAAGAAGATCGATTTAGAGCCGATGAAAGAGCATATCGGGGAATTGTTTATCTTTGTTCGCAACGGCGTAGAGGAAGGCCCCTACGAGCTCAAGGACATTGCTCCTACCAAACATGGCGTCATGGCTATGCATTATGACAAGAACGATGGTGAAAGCGATGAAGAAAAATCAAGGATTTAATGGCATGAATTTTCATCAGATTGCCATACAGCAGTTGGGTGTAAATAGTCCAGTATACTGTAGATTCTGTGGCGTTGATGTAAAAGAGCCGTCCAGGCATTCACCGCCAGGTGTTAATTGGCGGCAGCACATGGACTGGGAGATTTCAAACAAGGCACACGCAAGCTGCGCAAGAGAAGACTATATGAAAAACAACGGAGGCAATTAATCATGACAGACGTGATTCACCCAGCTATTCTTACTTTCCGCGAGGAGCTTGAGTTCATTGAAACAGCGGAGCTTTCTGACTTCATGAAGATCGTTCTTGAAAATGCACCAGCATCTTTCTATGAAGATCATGCTATGGTTATGTACACAAAGAAAGTATTTTATGTGGTTAAAGGCATTCTTGAAACTGACAACATCCGTGGCACGTTCCGCGATATGGTATATACATCTGTTCTTATAAGCGACCTGCTTATCAATGAGTTCCAAGATGAGTTCAAGGTTATGCATCCAGTGGCTGTCCAGCCGTTCCTTGACAGACTGGATCACAAACTGCCTACACAAATGCTAGAGGCAATCATGACGGTCGTGGAAGGCCACGAGTCCAGCAACTCCCCGTCCAAGCAGCTTGATCCGAAGCCAGGATCACCTGCCTTCATGGTCGGACTGGTTCACAAGATTCTTCGCCAAAGGATTGTGTCCGTCAAAATCTAGTCTTGGGACAGAATAAATGCTCCCCAGTCCACATGTTGTGGCTGGGGTTTTCTTTTAAGTCAAGATCTTGTGCAAGGGAATCTTTTGGACTATTATTATACTTATCTGTAAAATGTAATGCGATACAATATAGTAATAGGGAGATGAGTTGTTTGAGCTATTCGCAAGAGTATATTCAGAAACTGAATCAAGACATAAAAGGATTTCCGCAGGTTCATCCTGTAACGGAAGACATGTCATTGGTTCGTAGTGGTGTTTCAAGAACGGTATGGTTGGATCGTTATTCCTTTAAGGATCTGGAGAAGAAGACGCTTAGTGAAGGTGACTTCGTAATCTTGACGGTCAAAGAAGATCCCAAGTTCCCATCACGCGGGTTCGGTATCTTGAAGAAGCTGGACTGGGCAAACAATCAAGCTACAGTTCTTGTTGAAGAAGAGTTCCGAGGCAGCCTGATCGACCCCGAAGCACAAGAGACTGGTCTGGTTATCAAAAGCATCGACGCCATCGACAAGCCGCTTGAAATCTTCTATGAGCAGGTTGCTATGCGAAATGCAACAGGGCTATCGAGCGTGGAATTAACGGCAGAAAAAATAGAAGAAGCGAAAGCAAACTTCTACCGCATTGTGTCACAAGAAGACTTCGTACCAGCCGGCCGCGTGCAATACGGCGCCGGATCAGATAAAGATGTAACCTACTTCAACTGCTACGTTATGCCATTTCCAAAAGATAGTCGTGACGGTCTTGCTGATCACCGCAAATCCGTTATGGAAATCATGTCTCGCGGCGGCGGCGTTGGCACAAATGCATCGACACTGCGACCGCGCAATGCGCTGGCTAAGGGCGTTAACGGCAAGTCCTCCGGATCTGTGAGCTGGCTCAATGACATCTCGCTTCTTACTGACCTTGTGCAACAAGGTGGATCAAGGCGTGGAGCTCAAATGGGTATGATGCAGGATTGGCATCCTGACATCTTGGAGTTCATTATTTCGAAGATGCAAAACCCAGATATTCTGCGCTACATTATTGCCAAAGTGGACGATGCACAAATCAAGCAGCTGGCGCAAGACAAGCTGAAGTTCATTTCATTCACGAATACTGAAAAAGAAATGTACCAGAAGATTTCCGAAACCTCTGATATGGAGATTAGCCTAGATACAATTAAAGAGGCGCAGCGCAAACTGGCCGATGGCGGCAGCTATAGTGTCAACAATCCAGATTTCTTGACTGGCATGAACATCTCCGTATGCCTCACTAAAGAGTTCATGGAAGCTGTAGAAAACGATACGGATTACGCACTTCGCTTCCCTGACATCGACAACTACACAGCTGAAGAGAAGGCAATCTACAACGAGAAATGGCATGAGGTTGGCGACGTTCGCGAATGGGCAGCAATGGGCTATGGCGTTAAAACGTACCGCACAATCAAAGCCAGCGTGCTGTGGCACCTGATCAACATCTGTGCAACGTATTCGGCAGAGCCAGGCATCTATTTCTATGACACGGCTATCGAAATGACGAACGCAACAGCGTATGGCCAAAAGCCAATCTGCACGAATCCATGTGGTGAGCAGCCGCTTGCACCTTGGTCCGTTTGCAACTTGTCTGCAGTAAACCTGGCCAATCATGTAAACAAAGAAACAAAAGAAATTGATTACGATAAGTTGCGCGATACGGTTCGTTGGGGTGTTCGCTTCATGGACAACATCATCGACAAGACGCCGTACTTCATCGAAGAGAATCGCATTCAAGCACAAGGCGAGCGCCGACTTGGCCTTGGCGTGTTGGGTTTAGCCGATGCCCTAATCTACTGCGAGCTGCGGTATGGCACACCGGAAGCAAATGCTGTTGTCGATAAGATCTTCGAATGCATTACAACCGAAGCTTATCAAATGTCCATTGAATTGGCTGCTGAAAAAGGATCATTCCCATTCCTTCGTGGCAAATCCAAAGAAGAAGAGCTTGAAAATCGTTACCGCTTCATCAACACCGGCTTCATGAAGAAGATGCCTGATCGTATCCGTAAAGGCGTTCTGAAGCATGGCATTCGCAACAGCCACCTGATTACGGTTGCGCCTACAGGATCAACTGGAACAGCTGTTGGTGTGGCTACAGGCCTTGAGCCATACTTTGCATTCGAATACTATCGCAGTGGTCGCCTGGGTGCCTTTATTAAAGTGACGTCGCCGATCGTGCAAGAGTATCTAGATGCACATCCAGAAGCTGATCCAAACAACCTGCCTGAATGGTTCGTTTCCACGATGGAACTTTCAGCTGAAGCACATGCCGACACGCAGTGCGTCATTCAGCGATGGGTGGACAGCTCTATCTCCAAAACAGTTAATGCACCTAAAGGCTTCACGGTTGCTCAGGTTCAAAAGGTGTATGAGCGTCTTTGGAAGGGCGGAGCAAAGGGTGGAACGGTTTACGTTGATGGATCGCGTAACGAGCAAGTTCTAAGCTTGATTGAAGACAAGGTGGAAGAGTCAGAGCAATCTGCTCATGATGCAGTCGACGCTGATCGTATCATTGGTACTGATATTGGAAATACATGTCCTGTTTGCGAGGTTGGCGAAGTGGTTGACGCTGGCGGATGCCATACTTGCAACAACTGCCAATCCCAACTACTGTGCGGAATCTGAGGTGAAATACATGTCTGTGAAATATTACTGGTTAGCCTACTTCGTATTCTTTGTATCTATCTTTTCCTACTTGCCTCCGGCCATTGAGCCGGAGCGAGTAATCGAGCACAAGCTTGCCCCATTCCATATTGCATAGGAGGACTTACCGTGACTAAAAAACCCATTCTCATGACTGCAGAAAACCCTACTGGGATTACATTGCAGGACCTACTGAATCAGCTTCAAGAAGAAGTTGTGTTCAAAACCAATAAGATTATTAATAGTGAATCACCGCAGGCAAAAATTGTTGTGCAAAACAACATCAAGATCATTGAACACTTCGGTGCTGCACTTGCTCTTGTGAATGCAAGTAACGGCATTTTGAATGCAATCGGTCCTGATCAAGGCCCGACTGGTAAGCCAAGAATCTAAAGAGGAGAGATGGCGTGGATCTGTTAAAGAAGTATAGGGCAATGCACCGCATGCCATCTCGAAAGCCTCTCACGTATACCTGGAACATCAAGTATACAAATACAAGCAAGCAGGTTATGGAGCGGAATCCTAATCTGCTCCTTGCCTACATAAGACTGCAGGAGGCGCAGTCATCGATCGACTATGCGAGACGAAGCGGCATTGCATTATTTGCCTAGCGAGGTGCTTATATGGATTACTCAAGAGCAGTCATCGCGCTAGAGAGAGAGAAAAGAGCTTATACGCGACTGATGGAGTGTAATGTTAAAGGGAAGCTCAACTATAGGAAGGTCATTGGAGAGCTGGAGGAAGCCATCAAGCTTCTTCAGTCCCGCTCCAAGCCACGGGAGGCAAGGACTTGGAACTCATACAAAAGTATTTAGAATTAACGCCAATTGAAAATACCGAATTAACTATGCAAGAAGTAATGCAACAGATGAAGAGTTTCTTCGATGAAGAGCTTAAAAATAATTGGGCTAAGGCATTATCGGATGCCGCGGATCCTATTACCTTTCTAGATGGATCAGTGTATCGAGGGCTTAACAGAGGAGTGTTAGACCGCATAGAGCGTCAACAAATACAGCCGATCGGAAGCAGGTTTATTGAAAGATCTCAAATCTATGAGCTGGGCAGCATCCGGCCTAGAAGTTACTTGACCATTGATAGAGGGCAAGTCTAATGGAGCTACTCGGGCAATACGCCAGATATCGTATCAGAAAAATCGAAGATCTCAACGAGTGGATCAGCCTCGTTTCCAATGAAATATTTGTGAATGATTTTGGTGGCGATATAAGAGATGTCATAAAATGCTACCGGCTAGAAGAAGCGATTCGAAAAGAATTGGAATCTCGGATTATGCCACTATTTCCAAAAGGCACCTTCTCTCAGGTGGAGTGCATGCTAGATAAAAAGAATCAAGGCTGCGTGTCAACCAGCTGGTATCTGATGAACAGTCGTGGCGAAGTTTTAGATCCGCATGATGTAATTAGGAGGATGAATAGTGGAAGTAACAATCGACCAGCTCTATGAGTTTAAGGCCTGCTCGTTGCGATACAAATTTATGCACCTGGATAAGCTGCCTGTGCAAAAGAGCTTGAATGACGGACTAAGGGAAACACTGCTTGCAACTATGATGCACTTCTATTTTAATCTGCATCAAGGAAAGCTTATTACACTCGACGAGCTGAAACAGAAGTTCACAAGCCTTTTCTACGACAAAGATAAGGTCTTTGATATTCTGTATGACGACAAGGGCGGACGCCGCAAGAAGGAGCTTGAAGCTTTCAGTATGCTGGCTGCCTTCTACCGACAACAGTTTTACAATCCGGATAAGGTCGTCGGCGTCAATGTAGCCTTTCGAGTTAAGATCGACGATCAGTTCTTTGTTCGAGGAAACATTCCGCTCCTGCGAGAAACCACACGCGGCGTAGAGATGGTTAACTTCAAGACGAGCAGCAACAAGCCAGATGAGTTTTGGCAGCGCACCGACATGGGGCTGACGCTTCAAGCGATTGGTTATCACTCCATGTACAAGCGAGAAGCCGACAGCATATGCCTTCACTATCTGAAACAGAGTCTGCCAATCTACGTGGAACGAAAACAAAAAGATTATCAGCGCTTATATAAATCAGCCAAGATGATGAAGAAGGCCATGGATGAAGGCTGGTATTATCCGAGAGAGAGTTATTCTTGCGATAGTTGCCCAGCTAAGCCTTACTGCATGGAGTGGACCTAATAAGAAGGGAAGTTAAGTAAATTGACTTTATTGATACGAGCAAATGCTATATACAATGAACGGCAGAAGAAAAGAAATACAGACACTCGTCGAACGGTGCAGCGAGTAATCAAAGATGATGAGCGGCAAGAGCACATCGCCAAGCTGGAGAGAACCATCTTAAATCAGGAAATCAAATAATATCAACATGGAGGCTACCAAATGAGTATTTCACTATCCACAAGACACAACGCCTATCAAGAAGTATTGGAAACATTAAGCTTGCGACAGCAAGTCGTATTAGATGAGCTTCGTCCTTTAGGTGAAAGTGGCATTACAGCAGGCGAGCTCGCTAAGCTAATGCATGAGAAAGGAATGTTTCCAACGGCGGATCGCAACTTCGTCCACCCACGACTTACAGAGCTGGTTGACGCTGGACACGTTCGTGTCAAAAGAAAGCGCCGCTGCACGGTAACCGGGAGGACAGTTGGCGTCTATGCCTATGTCGGAAACCAAGAACCAGATATGGAGACCTTATTCTAATGACAGACATTCATATGAGCAAGTGCGCCTGGTGTGAGGAAGAGATGCCAACAGGGAAGATGTATTGTGCGGTACTGGAGCGCAAGGAAAGATGGGAAGACAACTTGATGGCTAGTGGACATAAAAGGTGTCTTGGTGGTCTCCAAAATGCTTACACAAGATTCGGTAAAGTCATGACTCAAAAAGAGGCTAGTGTCGAAGCATTTGATCCGGGAATATAGAAAGGATGAGGCATTGTGAGATCAGATAAACATTTTCTTGAGATGGCCAAGGATTACGCAGAAAGAGGAACGTGTAATCGACTTCAGGTTGGTGCGGTCATCGTTAAATACGGAAAGATTGTTGGAGTTGGATGGAATGACAGCGTGCCTGGTCATGAGAACTGTAAGCAAGCCGGCTGCCTAAAAAATGAACAAGACCGCTGCATCCGTACCATTCATGCCGAAATGAATGCCATGATGGTGGCGCATCCGTCTGACCTAAAAGATGCCACTTGCTATAGTACACATGAGTCGTGCGAAGGCTGCGCAAAACATATGGCTGCAGCTGGAATCAAAAGAGTCGTCTTCTCGCATCCCTATCCAAACAAGTGGAATGAGTATTTTTCAAAAGGAATGGAGTGGGTTCATTATGGAGCTGATAAATCAGTATAATCAACTTCATAAGCACACCTATGATGCAGGTCAATTCGCAAGCAGCGAAGAAGAGGCTGCTTACATAAGAGGTATTCAGAAGACAAGGAGTCAAGTCGATCGATTCAGGAGCAGACGGTCAATCGCCCCATTATTTGATGCGGTTGCTACGGCACGAGACATTCTTGATGAGCTTGAATCCACACCAGCCCCATACAGAGGAGACCCTAATAGCACCTATGAAGCTCTTCAAGAAGTTGGTGCCTTGCCTCCAGTAGCAAATCGTCCAACTGGAACCGTGATTACAGAGAACTTCACAAATCCCAATCGCATACAAGGCAGGGGGACAGTGACTGTAGGCGCTCCGCCTTCATCCCCAGCTCCAAGGATTTTGGGTGAGGGTGACGGTGTTATGTTTTTGGTTGCTAAGGTGGTCGTGCTCCTGATGATTGGATGGGGCATAGGTCTTATTCTAATAAAAATTATGGAATAGACTGTAAAAATGTAGTGTGTTACAATTTAATAGAAGAGAGTGCAGGGTAAATAAAGGAGGGCTCTAAATGAGCAAATCTGAAATTACCCTGTTTGACGTTGAAACACTGGATCTATTGCCAGGATCCGTGCGCGATGACATCCTAGACTGGGGATTAGTTGATGTCAAAGCACCAAATGTATGGCACAAGTCCAAAGGGACTGGCGTTAAGGTTGGCATTCTTGACACCGGTGTTGACTTAACGCATCCGGATCTGCAAGGAGCGATCCACGGATGCGCAGACTTTACGAAGTCTACTTATGGCGTAAGCGATCGCCAAGGTCATGGCACGCATGTTGCTGGCATCATTGGTGCGCTCGACAACGAAGCGGGAATCATTGGTGTCGCACCAGAATCTCAATTGTATATTGCCAAAGTATTGAAGGATACTGGTGGCGGATCATTTGAAAGCATCATCGCAGGACTTCGTTGGATGAAGGCTCAGGGTGTGCATGTCATCAACATGAGCCTTGGAGCGAGCAGACAGCCGCCCGAAGAGCTGCATGTCGTGATTAAAGAGCTTTATGATGCAGGTGTCGTACTGATTGCAGCTACTGGGAATGAAAACACGCGCGTATCATGGCCAGCCATGTATGACGAAGTTCTTGCCGTGTCGGCAATGGATAAGTCTCATAACCGCGCAAGGTTCTCTAATTTCGGGATCAAGAACGAAATCATGGCACCTGGCGTGGACATCATGTCGACATACAAAAACGGCGAGTATGCTCGCTTGTCAGGAACAAGCATGGCAACACCAATCATTACCGGCTGCGTTGCATTGTACCTTGCTTACGCATGGGAAAACGGACTCCCTACCTGTGTGAATACAGTTCATGCCAAGCTAACAAGTGCTTGTGATGATCTAGGAGCTCCAGGCGTGGATGAGGAAACAGGAGCTGGATTGATTAATCTTGAAAAATTATTAGCATAATCGAGAAAGAGGGGGATTACCCTCTTTTTTTCTGCCCACTTTGTGCTATAATGAACCAACAGAGTCAATAATGTAATGCGTTACAATATAGGAGGTGAGCCAAATGTCGAAGAAAGAATTTAATCTCATTGAAGATTTGGGTAAGGGATTGGTCAACAAAGAGGATTTAGCACAAAAGAAAGGAAGTGTCGGCAATGTCGAGAATCGGGTCAAAGAAGAACTTCATGGTAGAGAGTCAACAGAACGATCAGGAAAATAACAACAAGCTTGTTGTCCTCAATCAAAAGGAGCACGGCGGCGTAACTGTCATCGAGCTGATCCTAGAGCCAAGTAAGTTTGATCAGCTCGGCAGCGAGTGCAGGCTAACTTTTGACGAGTACTGCGAGACGGTTAATGCCGTCATTGAGTCCGAAGAGGATGACTGGTCTGATCTGCGCATGAAAGATCAGATTAACATCACCCGCGATGCGATCATGGAAGCTACGGTATTCAAATATGCCAAGCAAGAATATAAGATTGAGCCAAGAAACTTTAGTGGACGGGAGCTTAACTACTCCAAGCGTTACGATGAGTTTGGCCGATTCATTGGCGAGGCTATGATTATTACTTGCACATCCATGTCTGCGATGGGTCAGGTGCTGTCATGAGTCAGCCCTTTATCCGAGACACTCTTGTTCTTCCCATGATGATGTTCGGAGAGTTCACGGTATACGAGAAAGAAAAAGACGAAGCTACTGGCAAGTTTAAAACAAAATACGAAATCAACAAGAGGGGTAAGCGCAAGGCTGTTAAGAAGAAAGTACTGTACAGCGAAGCAGCTGGTGACCCTGGCATCTATCCAAGTGTGAATCATATCTACTCGGGCGATGGGCGCGGCGGCAAGAAGCTAACCAAGCCTGCTGAAGACTTGTTGGCCAGATGGAATGCCATGGCGAGACTCTGGGCTTATGATAACGAGTGGGAGTTGACAACGAAGGAGAAGGTTGTCGTTGAAATGGTAGCCCACTTCCCCGACCAAATTGGCCGTGATACCAATAATGTATTCAAGTTGCTGCTTGATGCACTAGAGGGCGCCGTATACGACAATGACTATTATGCACTGCCACGCGTTGTCGATTTCACAGTGCCAGAGAAGAAGTCTAAGGTGAAAGTGAACCCACGATTTGAACTCAGAATATACAAGAAATCAGATGAAATGGGTGGCACTGGTGAAAGAATCTAGCGAAGATTTGGTTCTCTTCTATCAAATATCAGGGCGCAGCGATAAGTTGATAGAGGCATACACGCCATTCATAAAGAAATACTTTCGTATATTTGCTTATGAGAGCATTGATTTTAGCTGCTATGATATTCGGCGATTACTTGCCTGCTACATAAGCGACAAGGAAACAATCAGTGAGCTGTGTCGTGGTTATAAGCACCGCCCACGGCGTTCTGTAAGTGCAGCTTATAAAGCGCTGGCTCACATAAAAAAGGCGACAAGTGATATGAGTTATTCAGAAATCTATCATGAGCTAGTCATTCTGTTCCTAGAGTCAGCAAGAAAATACGAGGATAAAGGTGTGGGCTTTCACCGATACATTTACCACTGTTTTCGATACGATGTCATTAGGTTTATCAACAGAAAACTGGAAGATCGTGTTGGTGAAGATGATGCGCACTATAAAGATGCCATGAACGAAGATGAATCTGTTCCTTGTCCAGACGATTCGATTGCATTTAAGGTGTGGGAGAATGTTGCCTCCTGGAACAATATGCCGACATTAGATGACGATGAACATGAGGATCTAAAAAATATGCTGTGGCTAAAAGGTATAACTTGCAGCTCAGCATTCAAAGACATGTCGTACCGAGAACGCTTTATATTGGCTCACCACTATCAAGACGGTTTAACAGACAAAGAAGTAGCGGCACTAACTGGTATGCACTATCAATCGATATACCGAGCTCGCAAACGTCTAACAGAAGCACTGGAAGAAAAAAGAGAAAAGGGTGAGTTGAAATGGGCCAAACTGTTCAAGAAGAAAATAGTGTAGTTGCAATCATAACCATGAATACAGAAGGTGATATGGATGTCGTTCATATCGAACCATTTGATCATACAAAAATAGTCGACAAAGACGAGTTCATACATGTTGGCAAACTTGCCTTTGCAAAGAGGTGGTATACCAACATTGAGCTTATGAATGCAAAAGGATTTGCGGATTTCAAGGAAAGAGCACTCAACTTCGTTAATCTCGATTATCCTTCTGATTTCTCTTGATTTCTCCTGTTTTTACCTATATAATATAAATGTAAGGCGTTACAATATTAAAAGGTGGGATACAGTGAATCTTCTTGAGAGCATGATGAATCGACACAATCAAGAAAAGCAGAAGCATGAGACAAGACCCATGCGAAAGCTTCATCCGTCGACCATAGGAATGTGCGGTAGGCGTGTTGTGTTCGATATGCTCATGGTTCCGAAGGCACCGGTTGAAGATGGGTTAATCCGAATATTTAATAATGGACACAGCATGCACCACCGGTACGAGTCCTTGTTTGCTGAAATGGGCATCTTGGTTCAAGCGGAAATGAAGCTTGAAACCGAGGAGATCAGTGGTCACACCGACGCTCTGATACGAGTGCCAAGCTTCTTGAAGCCTGAAGGTGAAGACATTCTTGTTGAACTAAAGAGTGCATTTAGCAAGAGCTTTGAGTGGATGGTCAAAAACAATAAGCCGAAGAGCGAGCACCGAGATCAGTTGATGTTCTACATGCGCCTTTCTGGTATCGGCAAGGGAATCATCTTTGTAGAAAACAAAGACACCCAAGAAGTGTGGGAGTGCCACCTCACCTACGATCCGGCGGAAGGCGATAGACTTATGCAGCTGGCTCATGAATACATCCGTATGGCTAAGGAGCGCCAATTGCCTCCGATTCCAAAGTATCATACGCCAAGCTATTACAAGTGCGGCATCTGTCCTTATAACTTTTATTGTCATCAAGGCAGTATGAAGAACGATGGATCGGAACGATATCCACTGCCATTTGTTACGGAGAGCCCGATTTACTTTGATGTACACAACATCATTATTGCCATGAATAACAATATGCCTATTCCTGATGTCATACAGGGAAGCACGAATGGAGATCTCGTGCGAGAAGTAGCTGAGAGAAACAAAATAACTCTCACACAAAGGTGGATGTAAACATGTTTGTAGACATTGGATTTAATAATTTTGTAGAAGCTGGAAAGATCATCACAATTGGACGTCCTGACGCTGCCCCGATTCGCCGCATGATGCAAAAGGCAAAAGACGAGGGTCGCTATGTGGACTGGACACAAGGAAAGAAAACACGCTCTATTATCATTAGTTCTGATAATATGGGACAAATCATAATCGGATCAACGCTTGTCACCACGACTATTATCGGACGCCTGAATAAACTAAAATCTATTAAGATCAATGATCCTGTCGCATCTGGTTCAGGTATTGATATCATAGGCGAGGGCGGCTCCGAGTAAGCAGAAAGAGGAGATTACATGCACAGCAGGCTTGATGACATAGACCCCAATCACGTACACCTACATGTACACTGTGAATATTCCCGTCTTGATGGACTTTCCACAGTAAAAGAATTAGCCAAGCGCGCAAAGGAAATCGGGAATACTGCACTCGCCATTACTGACCATGGCGTTTGCGGTGCCATCCCTGACTTTATCAAAGCTTGCAAGGATGAAGGTATTAAACCCATACCAGGCTGCGAAGCTTACATGACAAAGGATCGCCTGAAGAAAGGTGAGTTCTTGAAGACAGCTCGTGAAGCAATGTGCGCACAGTATGGCATTAAAGATAAGCCACTGAAAGAGTTTCTCCGCCACATCGAACGCAATCCCATTGACTTTGACCCCATGGCTGCCGATCTACTCAAGGATCATCTTATGAGTGTAGTCACGCTTGCCAATAAAAATTCCGTAAAACAAGTAGAAGATATGCCGATAGACTTGTTTGGTATGTATGGCATAGAAATGACACCTCAGTCCGTTGTTGAGCAGCCTGTAATAGAGAGTGATCCCGATGTGATCATTGCAAGTTTTAAAGAACAAGTTTACGACTACATGCAGTACGATAATTATCACCTGGTGCTCCTTGCCATTGATAATAAGGGCTTGGAGGACTTATATGAAATCATTTCTGACTCTCATATTAATGGATTCTATTCTGATCCTCGGACTGATTTGGCTTTCATCCGCAGTAGGGGTATCGGCAAGCACATCATTGCCACTAGCGCTTGTCTGGGTTCTTGGTTCTCAAGGCTTTGCTTGGCTGGTCGACTTGATGATGCAAAGGCATTCATCCAAGAGTGTAAAGAGACATTCCATTCGTTTTATCTCGAAAAACAAGCGACACTAATTCCAGACCAAACTAGACTCAATGCCATTATTGATCAGTTGGCTATGGAAACAAACACACCTAAGATTGTCACTTCCGATGTACACTATGCACGCAAAGAGGACATGGCGCTTCACAATATCCTTGTTGCAGCTTCAACCAATAAATGCATCCATGATGAGAAGCATATGAAGTATGCCGAAGAGTTCTGGCTCAAGGATACGAATGAAATACGAGCGATTGTTAACGACGATGAAGCGATAGCTAATACATATAAAATCGCTGAGCTAGTAAACGTCGACTTGCCAAAGAAGCCGCTCTTCCCGAAGTTTATCGTCGAAGAAGGCGACACGGCTGAGATGATATTGGAGAAAGAGTGTTGGAATGAACTATTTACGTACTCGCTCAAGAAGCCAATCGACTTGGAGAGATATGCAAAGCAGCTGAAGTATGAGCTGGAGACCATTAACTCACTTGGCTTTGCTGACTACTTCTTAATCGTATCTGATTTTATTAAGTGGGCAAAGAGAAACAAGTATCGGGTTGGCCCGGGTCGTGGATCAGCTGCAGGCGCACTTGTCGCCTACTTGTTAAGGATCACGACACTTGACCCCATCGAATGGGGCTTCATGTTTGAGCGTTTCCTTAATCCGGAGCGTGCTGGCTATCCCGATATCGATATTGACTTCTCCTATGAGGGAGCTCTGGCTGTCCAAGAATACATGAAAGAGAAGTATGGTGCTGACAAGGTTGCTCAAATTGGAACCTACGGCACACTGGCCGCTCGATCCGCAATACGTAAGACTGGCAAAGCGCTAGGCTATTCCTTGGATGATGAAGATAAGTTCGCAAAGTCCATTCCCGGCAAGGCTGGCATCACACTAGATCAGGCCTTTGCACAAGAGCCGCAAGTACAAGCCTATGCAAGGCAGTATCCGGATTGGTGGGAAGCAGCCAAAGGATTAGAAGGACATGTTGCGACAGAAGGAACGCATGCAGGGGGCATCGTGCTATCTCCTGAGCCCCTTACAAGGACTGTACCTCTTCGCCTAGACAGTGACGATCTTGTCACCACCCAATATGATATGTCGATCATCGAGAAGCTGCTTGTAAAATTTGATATCCTGAAGCTCGATACACTCGATTTGCTCAAGATCACCATGGATCACGGCGAAGAGTTAAGGGATACGAGGTTTGATGTCGACTTTGAAGACAGCACACAAGATGGATTGCGAGTCATGAAGAAGATGATTGGCGACGAAGGGTTCGACATCGATGCCATCGATCTGAATGATCCTAAGATCTACGATGAAATCTACAACAAACTGAATCTATCAGGCATATTCCAATGCGAGTCGGACTTGTATAAAGGCATCATCAAAGACATGAAGCCCAACTGCGTACAAGACATTACGGTAATCGCAGCACTCGGTCGGCCGGGTCCTATGGATTTGATACCATCCTATGTTCGCCGGAAGTTTGGACATGAAAAGATTACGTATCCGTATCCTACTTTGGAAGAAGTTCTTGAAGAGACATATGGCGTTTGGGTATATCAGGAGCAGATTATGCGCGCCTCAATCATACTGGGCGGCTTTACAGCAGGCCAGTCAGACATGTTGCGTAAAGGTATTTCGAAGAAAGATCCTGTCTTGATGAACCGATTCATTGATCTTATGATCTACGGAAGTGATCAGTATATATTCATCCAACAAGGGCGCATTGCCCAGTATCCAAGCAAAGAAATGATTCCAGTAGATCACGAAGGAAACATGACGATATGGGTGGATTATGACTATGGAAAAGAAGCACCTAAAAACATTCCAGGAGCACTTAGTCGAGGATATGACGAATCAGGGCTGCTTGTACTCAAGGCGCAGTGGATAAAATTCGGTGAGTATTGCTTCAACAAGCCGCATGCTGGCTGCTATGCCGTTCTGTCCGTCCAGACTGCCTTTCTTAAAGCCTATTATCCTACCGAGTTCATGGCTTCTCTTCTGACGACCTCAGGGAGCAAGAAGGACAAGGAGAAGGATCCGAAGTCGATTCTCTACATGCATGAATGTGAAGATATGGGCATCCGCATCCTGCCGCCGGACATCAATGAATCCATGCATGACTGGACACCGATTCCAAACCGAGATTCGAATCAGCCTGGCCTCGGATTAATCAGATACGGTATCGCTTCAATTGCTGGTGCGTCAGCGAAGGATCTAGAGATTATTAAGAACTACCGTCCATTCACTTCATTTGATGACTTCTTAGAGAAGAATATGAAAATGAAGCTGAACAAGACAAAAGTTGTCGCTTTTATTAAATCCGGCTGCTTTGACTGTTTCGGTGGTCCGAAAAGAAACGAGCTGCTTCGTAAATACTTTGATTACCGTGGCGACACAGCGAGCATGAATGCGATCCCAGGCAAGACATTGAAGCGGGATATCATCGCCTATGAGCGCGAAGTTTTGAACATGAGTGTGTCCGTCAAATCCAAATGGGAAATGGTTGCCGATGAAACCAAAAATTGCACCGTTACCGCAACAATCAAAGAGCTCAATCCATTTAAAGCCAGAGGAACAGGTAAGGAGCATCTGAAGATGATTATCGAAACACCGGAGGATGAAATCCAAACCCTTGTGTTCAATAAGACGTATGAGAAAGAAAGAAATAGATTAAAAATTGGCGTTAAGGTTCGCATCACAGGAAACAAATCTGGCACGGATCTTATATCCGATCGTATTGTCTATTTGGCGGAAGAAAATGAAAGAAGCGACATAAATTAAGGATAGGACTTATGTCCTATACATAAAAGTATATAGGTCAACCGATATAGTTCTAACGAAGGAGGAGTTTGTATGTTTAGTGAAGTAAATGCAACAGTTAATAGATCGGTCAATTGGGAGGAGGCTCCCACCTGGTGGCTATGTAAGAGACTAAGTGAGGCAATGGGTCAAGTTGAAGCAAGCCTAGATAGCGCCTACGGATTGCCGATAGGTACAGAGCTGGAGCAGGCTGTTCAATGCACCGTGAATCTTACAGAGTGGTGTGACTATATCGGAAATATTATTCAAACTAGAATCGATGGAGGGGTGTCGCTTGTCCAGTGAATTATTATCCGCCTATGTGGATCTAACAAAGAAGCCAGATTCTTATAGTCGGATGGAAAAGCTTCATGCCATTAAGGACGAGCCGCATGGCTGGGTCCAGTGGAAAGGAACAACGGTTTGCATGGACATTTACTGCAAATGTGGTGCTCACCTTCATGCCGACGCCGACTTCCTTTACTTCTTAAAATGTTCGCACTGTGAAACAACGTATCGCGTATCACCTTATGTCCATCTGATGGAGCTCACGGCAGCTGAAGAAGAGGCAGACAAGGATCGCATTAATCATATACTGGAGGATGATAACTATGAACCTACTCGATCAGTACGGCGAGCGCCAGGTGACTAGCTTTAAGCTTTGGATTGCAGATGAAGATGGTGAAATATATGAGGTTAATTGCAAACAGCTCAAGACATTCAAGGATGATCCTGATTACATGAAAGTGAAGCGGGGCGAGATTGAAATAGAAAGCTGGGTAGTTGATAACATTAACGTCGAATGCGAGGGGTGGCGGGATCGCATCCGCATGCTGCTGACTGTCGACGGCGTTGGTAATGAGAAAGCCTACAAGATTCTGTCTGACATCATGGACTCAGGGGGAGATGGCGGCGAAGAACAGGGCAATGTCAGATATCAGTTCCGCTGCAAGGAGGATAAAGAAGATGAACCTTCTTGAAATCTACCATGAGAAAATAAAGACACGTCCCCTATCTGAGAGCGATTGGGGATTTTCTCGTAAAGGCTGGTCACCGGACCCTGGAATGGAGGCAGCGATGTTCAAAGGCATAGGCAAAGGACTGTACTGCTGGGGAAGAGTCGGATCTATGGAATTGAATTATTCAGGACAGTTTCATGAGGTACTAACAAATACAGTTGAGCTTTGGCTTCAGTTTGAATATCACGAGGATCTACTCGGATACTTTAGCGATATTACGAAGCAAAGCGGTTATGATATCGAGCTGTTTAGCAATGAGTTTTTTGATTGTACAACGATTTCCTTCTCTGATTTATCGAACCCCATTCAGGGATCATTTTACGGAGTACTGCGCCTAGAATGCTTAGGTATTCAAAGAAAAACATAGCAAATCGTCGAAATATAGGGTACAATTAATATTGTAATGCGTTACATTATTGATATAGGAGGATTCAAATGACTATAAAAGCCAGCGACAAACAGCGCACGATCTTTGAAGTTGTGCTGAATGAGCGGAAGCATCAAGACACGAAGCACCCGAACTTCCCTACACATAACGGCGATCGTCTAGCTATTCTCGTTGAAGAAGTAGGAGAGATCGCAAAAGGGATTCAAGAGAAAGACATTGCCAATCTGCGAGAAGAATTGATCCAAGTGGCTGCCGTATCCTTCAGGTGGCTAGAGCAGCTGGACGAATAATAAGCAAGGTGCTACATACCGTCCAGCGGTATGAATTAATGAAAAAGGTGGACTGCAGCATGACAGAGTATGATGATGGCTGGCAAGGGCCCGAGGGCTCCTCTGACAGTGAAGGCACGTTAGATCTTGTAGCTATGTCTACAAGTCAACTGATTGTTGGCTTGGACGCGGGGCACGGGCCTGTAACAAAAGGCAAGCGCTCACCCAACTTTCCGCAGGGGAGCGGTTTAGTCGGTGAAGACGGAGATCCATACATGAATGAGCACGAGTTTAATCGTGCCGTAGTTAAAAAGATTAAGCCTCATCTGGAGCGCAGTGGCATCAAGGTTGTCTTGACATCCAATGACAATGAGGATACACCTCTGAGCACGCGCTGGATGATCGCTAACAAGGCCAAATGCGATATCTTCATCAGTGTTCATGCCAATGCAAACACGGGCGTATGGGGCAGCTCACGCGGCGTAGAGACGCTTCACCAGACGAACTCTGTAAAAGGCAAGGAGTTGGCCAGAGTTCTTCAAAAGTATCTGATGATGAACACGCCACAAGCTAACCGCAGTATCAAGCCAAGATCTGATCTAGCGGTATTGAACGGAACAAATATGCCAGCTGCTCTTGTTGAGTGTGCCTTCATGGATAACTTGGAAGAAGCACGCTTATTGATGAGCGATGCATTCCGTGAAGAGTGTGCAGAAGAGATTGCGCGCGGCGCCTGCGAGTATCTTGGCGTAAAATTCCAAGAGAAGCCGATTTCCAATAAGCCAGTTGAAAAAACTGAGCCGGCAACAAGCGAAATCAACGTAATGGTTAACGGTAAAATGTTAGTCGTTAAAGGGTTTAATGTTGGCGGAAGTTCTTATGTGCCTATTCGTGCAACCTGTGATGCAGCTGGAGTCTCTTGCAATTGGGACAAAGAGTGCAATCTAGGAGTCGTTAACAGCCAGAAGATTACGTATTCCGTCCTTTTAAGCGGGTCTGGATATGGTTGGTCACGAGAGGTTGCTGCAGCTGCCGGACTTCAATTTGAATGGGATGGAAAATCCAACACCATCAAACTCTTCAAGTAGGACGGTAAGTGAAATAAATTCAATATTTATTTAGAAAAAAGGGGAGCTTGGCCATGGAGAGAATCAGACCGAATCATATCAGTGAAGAAGCAATAAAGCAGGCGCGGGGCGAAGGGGAGCAAGTCATTGTTGACGAGAACAATCCAAAAGAGCAACTGACTGAATCTTTGCTTGCAGAGCTACGCAACACACCTGACGAGGAAATGAGCGAAGAGTATCATCGCTACTTGGCTTGGAAGGCTGAACAGAATGCTGCCAGCAAGGCAAAGGCTGTGGCGAAGGCTAAGAAAAAAGTAGTCAGTAAGAAGGCTGCTAAGGTTGCTAAGCAATCACGCAAGAAGAATCGCAAGTAAGAGGGGGGAAAGGGTATGTGGGGATACATACTAAAGCGATTACGCATTGTTGTTTATCTTGCAGTATTTGTTGCGTTGTATGAATACAGTCCATTTAGAGATGGCTGGGCATTTGCTCTTCTATTTTTCTTCATATGGAGCGACTTGATCGAAACCAATGATGATGTAGAGTCCATCAAGAAAGCTTTGAAAGCAAAGGAGGCTGAGGTATGGAGCAGTTTATTAACCAGGCGAAAGCCTTTCTAGGCATACTTGAATCCATTCTTCCAAAAGGAGAAAGAGATAAGGCGATCGAGGCTGCCGATGAGATGTATGGAAAGATGCGCGAGTCGGTCGACAATCATAAGCTCAACATTCGTCAAATGGTTTATGCATGCATAGCCATATTGACCGCTGTGCTTGGAATTGCACAAGAAGAAACAGACAAAGTAAAGGCGAAAGAATCCTAATAAGCGGAGGTATACTTGCATGATAGTTATTGCGCTGGAAGGCTTAGATAAGTCGGGAAAAGCAACTCAACGAAAAAAGCTTCAGGAAAAACTTGAGGCAGATGGCTTAAAGGTTGCTGTCGACGAGTTTCATCGATATGATACGCCGACTGGCCGACTAATTAAAGAGTGGCTATACGACTCCTGGGATGTAGATCAGAAGACAATCGAACTGGTTATGGCTGCAGACAAGCAAGCCCAACAAAAGAGATTCTTTGAACTAGAGGTAGATGGATACGATGTTCTTATCTTAGATCGATATGTCGGAAGTCAAATGGTTTACGGCGTCGTAGCCGGTCAAAACAGCGACGAAACGCTAACTGGTATGGAAATTGAAGCTTGGCTGCGGGGACTGATGCGATACACTCGTAAGCCTGATTCTACGATCCTTATCGACCTTCCTGCCGAGGAGAGCATGAAGCGAAAAGGAAAGCATGGCGAAAATGACCGATATGAATCGGATCTGGAGTTATTGGAGCGCGTGCGCATTCAGTATCATCATCATATCCAACACACTCTTCAATTGCAGGAGCGCATTACAATCGATGGCATGCAGAGTATTGAGGAAATCAGTGATGAGATCTATGAATACGTATCATTCTTACTAAAGGAGAAGTTCGCATGAAGCCACTTAACATAACAATCTGGTGGAAGAAGAGTACCAGGACTCTTAATATCAGGTCATTCCGGCAAATCAGAAAACGAAACAAACGTGACTACCCCAATGATCCGTATGTAAACACCAAGCGGCAGTGGGGGATTAGTACGAACGGTGCCGTAAAAGGCAAAGACTCATGCTTGGATTGGAAGCTCAGCCTTGGACACATTGAAATCAATTACATCAATTGGACTTATAATCAATAAGGAGATGGAAATATGTTAAATGCAGCTGTGTTTTGTATGGCGTTTATTCTTCAGTTTGTTGGTCACAGGATTGGTGACTACATGTTACAGACAGATTGGCAGGCGCAAAATAAAGCGAAAAATTGGTATGCTAGATGGATTCATTGCTTTGTTTATTCATTCACAATTGCCTTGCTAATGCTTATTGCTTTTGATTTACGCGTAGCTTCCGGAGTGTTTCTTATTACAATCGTAGAGCACTTCATCGTAGATAGCAGGCGGCCAGTAATCGGGTGGAAAAAGCTTCTCGAGAAACTGACTGGCAATAAGGACTTCGATATCGATAAGATGCCATTCTTCGTCCTCATTGAAATCGATCAGACGTTTCACTACGTAAGATGCCTTTTGATCGCTCTTCTAATTGGCTACGGTATTCTGTAGTTGTTTCGAAAATCTCACCATGTGAAAAATTCACAATAGAATGAAATCATTAAGGGTGCTCCTTGGGCACCTTTTTTTGATATCCATTTGACGACGCTCCTTAGATCAGTTAAAATCCCGTTATAACCGGGGTTCAAACAGGTGTTCTGTATTGTGAATTTTTCATATAGTGAGAGGTGGTTGATAGTAAAATGCGTCGGAAACGAAAATACCCCTCCTTCGATGCTGCCACAACATACTTAAAAGACATTGGCGAGCTAACGTTCATCGGGCGAATCGGCAATCATCATGAATACTGTCTTTATACTTTAAGGCTTAAACAAGATCGAAAACTTCATCAAGTAATGGTGCGAGACGATGGTTTAGTCGAATTGAGGGAGGATTAAGAAGATGTCGTTCATGATTGCACAGCGAGCTTTCTTGAAGCTGTATTTGATTCGAATGGTCAAGCTACATAAGGGATATGGTTATCAGATGTTGGAGGATTTGAAAGGAGATTTTAAAGAGCTGGGGTACACTCCCCCACAGTCCGAAATCTATCGGTCGCTTCATGATCTAGTGGCTGACGGAATTTTATATCGAGAAAAAAAATTAAAAGGAAATGATCGGACAGTAGACTTTCAAGAAATTGTCATGTATCATTTCACAGATGATTCTGCTGAGAAGGTCGATCTTTATAAGAAGCAGGTCAAAGAAGATCTGGATCGCTGCATTGGCATTCTACAAAAAGCAGTCATCGATAACTACTAGCAGCAAAAGAAATAGCCACCGTTAGGTGGCTATACTTAATTCTGAGATTCAGATGATAGTTTCATGGCGACATTGGCCAACAGATCCGTGAATCCTTTGATATACATAATGGGGTCAACGGCTGCTTGAACCTTTAATTCATCACCCTCAATGAATGCTGCCTCGATCACACCGATAGTGGAACCGCGATCTGTACGAATAGGGAGGCCGAGCAACTCGTTGATTAGTTGCTCGACTCGATCCTTATCCTGTGACTCCAATTTAGCCACGGTAATTTCTACATTTTGGGGAAGGATCATTGCTCGTCCAACTCCAATTCACCTTGACCAGCTACTGGTGTTTCTTGCCAACCTGGATCTAAATTCATATCAATCAGATGCTCAAGCTTGCCATCACGCTCAGATCTTGTTTCATGATAAGATTCTTGTTCTTCACCGTTTTCGTTCATCCAAAACACTCGATACTTAGACATGCGATTCTCCTCCTTTCGGAGCAGCATCAATATAATGCTTCAGGAAAGACAATGCATGTTCGGCCTCGATAACCCATTCACGCTCGCCACGCTCGGCTTTTATTTTTCCTTCACGGATCTGCTTGACGATTGCTGGTGTCGTAATACCAGCAAGCATCGAGAGCTGCTTAGAGTTAATGGTCTCGCCATTCTCCAAACCGATTGCAATGAAGGAACATCGGACAAATGCACCCAACTTCGTGCGCTCCCACAATTCCCATTCAATATTGTTGAGTCCGCCTGGTACAAATGGATTTCTCCATACCAATTCGCTTACGCGAAGCAAGTGGGCGTATAAGTCTTCCGGTTGTTTCGTTTGTCCCGTAAGGTACAAGTATGTATTCCAAAGATCTGCAGCAAGAGGATAAGGGAAAGTGCGACCACTTGCCGCATCTTCAACCGGCTGCCGCACAAAAGGTGTGGGCCCACAGAAAGCTGTGATCTTATCCGACATATCTTCAAAGCAAAGTTGCAGCTCGCCGATCATTTCATCGAAATATTGATCGTTTAGGTTTTTCACAAATCGCATTGCATGACCTCCTTGGTTTGGTTGAGTTCAATATACTATACCAAACCAAGGCGTGTCAATACCTGTCAATTAGAAGCGTATCAGGGAATTATCCTAAACCATGTTAAGAAATGCGCCGTCTCTCTCGATGTATCTGCTGTATGCTGCATATTTTGTGAAATAAAAAGCGCCCCGAGTAGGAGCGCCTCACTATCAAAGATAATGCCTCTTCAAAAACTCACTAACAACGACCGTTCCAATTGTGTCTCCGAAGTCAATTCCGTATCGACTAAGGCCATCGGTCAAGCGTCGGACATATTTGGAATCAAGAACAACACGTTCCTGCGTGGGATCTATTCCAATTGGTCCGCCGGACTCGACCGATCCTACGCATGCGAGTAGCACCTGAATATTATTCATGGCTGGTGTCACGTAATAAAGAAAGTGAGGGTACTTTTCAAACAGAGATGCCGTAAATACCCGAACCTCTTGAATGTCATAGATGGGGCGCGGATCTTGATCGTAACCATCAAATGAAACGGCAATGCGCTGAAATCCGCCTATGCCGGTTTTGTCTAGCATAGGAACAACCTCATCGATAATTTTCATATCACATGTGGTCACATCGTATCTTGGAACTTGAACTAAGAATAGTTGAGTCGACATAACGTTCACCTCTAGTTGATTTAGTTGGTTAAATAGTAAGTAGCTTTAATCCCTCAGCAAGTCGATCTCGAGCACAGTAGGAGTAAGTTCTCCAGTCTTTCTGAAACTCGCCGTAATGATAGCCTCGGCGAACTCCTTCTTGATAAGCCTCTTCTCGGGTGCCGTAGATACCGTCGACATCCCAATACTCGATTGCAACCTCATGACTAATCAAATCGTCATCAGACATTCCAGTCAGATTCGTCAGATATTCATAGACATCATCTTCTGGTAGTTCCTCAAGTTTCTCGCGGATCTCCTCAGCATTTTCAATAAAAATGCCACCAGCATCAAAGTGTTCATGCTTCAGATAGATTTCATCATTATCGAATGCTGGCTGGAAGATTTCGATCCTGCGAACCTGTATGGCAAAAATCGGGTCGCGAGTTGCATCATTCTTTTGACGACGCTCAAAAGTTTGGGTTCCGAGCCTGTATAGGTCTTCTCCTGGAATCAAAGCCAATTTTCGACCGTTGTCCCAATTCACATGAATATGTCCAGCATCATCAACCCGACTCACATTTCCGGCTGATCCGGCTTCTATTGGATGCGGGTCATTCTTCATTTCAATACACTCGATAGGGTAGCCTTCTGGCCACATTTTCTTAGTAAACTCTACTTTCTGCTTATTCATTGGCGGATGCCTCCGTATTAAATTTATTGTTCAGATACAGCTTAGCTGCGCACATGCCGCGATAATCCGCCGGCTTTTCATGCCACTGCGTCAAAACTCTTTTATAGGTCAAACAATAGGTCAATATCAGATGATGGTAATGGAATAGGTAAAGATAGCCCTCGCTCTCCCGAACCTGCCATTTCTTCTTTAGTGGCGTCTTCCGTTCGAAGTGCCGATCCAAACATTCCTGAATTTGCTTCATTCAAAATTCTCCATTCTTCAATTGGAACATAACCGCTTGGGCCGTTTCCATCTGGAACATACCACGATACATCAGTACCCGAATTTACTCCCTGAGCACCACAGTTCCAGCACTCGTGATTATAAGTTACTGCAACCGTTCCAACACCAACATCTACATATTCAGATTGATCGCAACAAGTTTCTCCGCAGCATGGGCATTTATCTCCAAACATGAAATACGCAGAAGGACGCATATTGCGATCTACCATGTATTTCATGAGTAGATTCATACTATTATCACTATCCTTTTTTCTTAATTTTTAAAAGTGCCGTTTTCTTCTAATTTTGCGATGCAGCTCTCACATATAAGTCCAGTGTCGGAGCAAATCGAACACTCAGGGTCATCGATAAGAGATTCTAATATGCCATCAATAAATTCTCCGACTGTCATTTCACCTATATCCTTACCAGGTGGAGGGAGGAGGACCACATCAAACACTTCTTCGATACGCTCAATAATTTCCTTGAACTCCTCATCGGATCCGTGAGTATACATCAAGTCCAATTCATTTACCGATTCGCCCATAGTTACAAGGTTTGACTTAGTGCTTATGATCGCTGAAATGCGACTTCTTTCCTGCATGTTTCGCCAAGCCTCCCCAGCATTCGTATTTTATAAATTGTAAAATTCCAATGAATCTAGTAAACTATCAGTACAAAAAGAAAAGAGAACCTTCAAGCTTGGCGGCTGGAGAAGGTTCCCTGGGGGCTCTGCACAAGGCAGAAGTATGCTCTTTTGCCATTATTATATCGCAGATCCCTCTCATTTGTAAAGCTAAGGAGAGTGGAAGCAACATGGAAAAAGGATTTACCTGGGACCTCTATACCTACAAACGAAAATTGTCAACCGGTGAGTGGGTGACGGTTCCTGTGGAAGCCATCAAAACAATAACACTTGAAGATGGGCAGGGGTTGCAGGATTATGCCGGCAACTTCGTGACCATCAATAAATACCTTTTCAAATTCTGGCAGCCAGTTCTTGATGATGCCGCCTTCATCATTTATCTCAAAATGCGAGAGCTGCTGTATGGTGGAAGTCATGCGTATCCAACCATTGACCAAATTGCGCTGTGGTGTGGCAAGTCCGATCGGACGGTGCAACGTCACATGCCGCAGCTCGAAGAGTATGAGCTCATTGAAAAAATAACAACCTTCAAGAAGAAGGGAGGCAGTCAGCACGTTAACCTCTACTTTGTGAGGCGAACTACGCCGCTGCTTCCAGTTGTAGCCTTCAACAAATTGTCCGAGCCGATGCAAAAACATCACCAAGAGTACTTAATGAGCCTAATGGAGTCTCGGTTCATACTTGCATCGCAAGTGCCCAACTACGAGTCATCCACACCTAGTGACAACTTGTCAGGAGATGTGGATAAACCGGGTGACAACTTGTCGGGGCCTGATAACACTGGGGGTGACAACTTGTCACCGGGGTCAGATTGTCACCCAGGGGGTGACAACTTGTCGGGGCTAGGGGTGACAGATTGTCGCCCTAATAATAATGATCTTAATAATACTGAACCTAATAAAACATTAAACATAATAAACAACGCCATCATAACTGAATTGAAAATGCAATTATCCAAGAAGGTAACCAAACTATCATTCGATACCTGGCTTCGACCGCTCGAAAAATTCTGGCAACAAGAAGACATTATACATATCGAGGCGCCCAATACATTTGCAGCGGAATGGATCAAGCAGCATTTTGAAATCATGATTTTGGAGATGCTACAAGCATTCAATATTAATTGCAAAACAATTGTTGTTCATGCAGCTCCAGAAAGTGGTGGGAATGGTTAGCCCTCACGCTTAACTATCAAATCAGAAACAGATGAGAACTCTGGGATCGTGGCGGTCGTGTATGTTAGCCGCCACGATCCATCCTCCATTTTATCCAAGTAAATAAATTCGTTCTTGGTGTTTGTGACGCGGTTGGCCTTACTAAGCTCAAGTTCCTTATCGGGCTGCCCATCGTTGTGAGCAATTACGATTGATCGTTTTACACTCATATTATTACGCTCCTTTTTCTAAATTAATAGACTGATCTTTCTCAAACTCTGATCGGATGCCGAGCACAGTGGCAAGCTTTGATTTCAGCGACTCCACATCGTTAATGAGCTTAATATTTTCCTCAGTAAGGCCATGATTCTTTCGCTGTTCTTCACGAAGCCAGCCTTCTAAGGTTGTATTCTCATCCCTTGCAGCTTGCAGTTCTTCTGCTGGAACGCCAGCCTTTTTCTCGAGTCGCTCGTTATCTTCCACGAGACGATCATTTAGTGCTTCGAGTTGACGAATCTGCTCATGCAAACCAGCAAACAAGGTTTTAATTATAGATTGAGCAGCGTCAAGATCAGAAGTGTCGGCCGATGTTACAGAAGCAAGAGGCTGCGGGTCCATAACATCCTCTACAGGAAGATCAAAATCAAAGTCTGCTCCGCTAATGATAGCCTGAACAGCGATCATGCTTATCTTTACGTTGCCAGTCCGAAGCAAGCTAAGCTGTGTTTTTATAGAATGGGGCGAACGACCAAGCTCCCTGGCGATCGTTTCAATAACAACACAATGTTTATATCGTCCTGAGAGCTTTTTATAAGCAAGCAGCAAGTAAAGTAAGTCTTCATCAAGCCAAATTCGGTTTGCATTTTCAGCAGGTAAACTGCGAGCTCCTTGTCGATTGGACACCAAATACCACTCCTTCTATGTTGTCAGGTCATTGATGAATATGGTGAGACGATTATCTGCGATGATTTCATCGATCTCGCTGCGATCCTCATAGAAGTCTCGGAAGAGTTCTTCGACTAGATCGCGAGAGTGCTCACCGCCACTAACGATGTATCCTTTAATTAATTCCTCTTCAGAGATATTAACTAAAGCATCATCTCTATCTGTGAATATATTATCCCATTCGCCGTCTGCATCACGATTAGCCCAGGCTTCAAGGATAACTATTTCTATATCAAGATCCGGGTTGTCAGAATCACGATTGTTATATTCCTGACTAAGGTTCATGACGACCTCCTTATTGGGTTGGCTTACTGCCATGGTGATTATAGAAAGACTGCTGGGCAATAGCTGCCTGTGCAAGAATGGAGCTAAGCTCTCCAGTATCGCCAAGCATCTCTGCAAGCTTGTCTCGATCCATCAAACGACAGGCGATATTGTAATTAATAAAATGGGGCAGGGTAAAGAGATCCTTCATGACCGTATCAATAACACCTTCAGGATCAATGTGTCCGCCGAATACAATCTTGTCGTCATGGATGAAGTAGTAGTCGCTACCTGTTGTTTTGACAATAACGGGGACATAAATTAATTCCAAGTAATTATCCTTAGGAATTGCAACGCGAATCATTTCATCAATATTTACGATTTGACTGTAATCAACTTCAGCAGCTGATGCTTCCAAGGCCGTCTCAACAAGACGAATCAGTGTTTCTTTTCGTAGCGGTGTCATATAATGCCTCCATGATTTTAGTGTTTTATATTTTGTGCTACATTGATATCGAATTTAAAAAGCAAGCGCCAGTTGGCCACTTACAGCGTATTTATCTGTCGCAGGAACCAGCTCCAGAGGGTTAAATTTGCTGCGCTGAATGTGATTATCCGGCATGCTCAGATACCGATCGAGAAGCTCTGGCAATCTGTTTTCATTAATTCGCCTGCCGCGACTATCCCAGCCGATCTTGTCGCATAAACCCATGAATACATTGTAGTTCTCTAACGTTTTTCCTCGCTGAATCATGAGAAGGCTGGTCTTAACGGATGTTCCTGTGTGATAAAAAGTTTCAGATGGCAGGCTCACGACAGCAAGTAACTGATTCTCTTCAAGCGCCCAGCGTCTGAAGGCGTGATCTCTCTTTCCAGAGAGAACAGAGTCGGGAATAATCATGCCCAAAACGCCTCCTGGCTTTAGATTCATCATTCCGTATTCTAAAAAGGCGACTTCACTTTTGGATCCCTTGCTGCCGCTAATGAATTTCCAGTCAGGAACCTTTAGTCCATATGGCGGATTACCGATCACATAATCAAATGGCTTGTCCCAATTCATTTCAAGCGCATCGCCTTGGCGAATATCGGCGTACGGGTAGCAGACCTCTGCAACGCGTGCAGCTTCGTACATCATCTCTGAGGCATATAGATCGCAGGAAGGATGGAGGACATCCAAGAAGGCGCCTCCGCCACAGGACGGCTCGAGTACGCGGCCACCTTCGATACCCATCATCAGCATCGTAAATTCTGTGACAACGGAGGGAGTAAAAAATTGTCCGTTCGCCCAGTCAGTCGATGTCAACCCACCTGCGCCTGTGTACGATTGTTTAATGTATTTAATTTCATCCACTGTATGGAAGTCTTGTTTAAGAAGCTCACGCACCCGATCGTTAGCCTCGTATCGCTTGCGTTCTATGCGGCCCATATGAAACCTCCAATTTGAAATGAAATCCTAGAAAGTGAAACCGGCAAAAAATTTTTTTTGAATTTTTAATCCCCACATAGGCATTTTTAACCATATGTATAGTACAATGGAGATTCTATAAAACTACCAATTGGGGGAACTGCTATGAAAAAGAAAATGCTTATTATGCTTGCTGCCTTGTGTCTAGTAATGGTTTCGGCTACAGCCGGTGCGTATGCTGCAACGAAAATGAAGGTTACTGTGAACGAAAAGAGTACAAATATTCAACCAAAAATTATTGATGGTGTTTCCTATTTGCCTATCCGAGATATGGCAAATCTGCTAGGCATAGATATCACCTATGTGAAACGTACAAATACAATTGAACTCCGCACAGAAAATAAAAATGCTATGCCAGATCCTATTGAAACACCTGAATCCGAAGAAGAGACAACTGATCGTCCATTAAGTGCAGATGAAAAACTAGCAGCAAACGGTGTATTCGGACTCATATACGGGCTGGAGCAAAGAATGAACAGTTATCACAGCAATGACTCTAGTGCAGCAGAAGCAAGAGAATCTGTTGAGTATGCAAAAAAAAGTATAAAGTCTGACCTTAAAACATTAAAGGAATCAAATATTCCGCAGGTTAATAATTACGGTGTCGCTGCCCAGAATGCACTTACATGCTTTGATGAAGGAATTACAAGCAGCAGTGTTATAGACAATCAAAGAATTAAAGCAGCAATGCAGCAATTCTCACAAGCGCACACTGAACTTTCAAGATACGTGAATAAATGATACTTCGGCTGCCCACTAGCAATAGGGGCAGCTTTTATTTTATCGATACAGATCAACCTTGAATTTCGTAGGATTTTCAGTTTTTCCTCCAATTGGTTATACATAATCAACAACACTCTTGCCCATACTGTATCAATACAATTCATGGAGGGTGAAAGATCATGAACGATAAGGATGCAATCAAAGAAGAAAGAGAAAGAAACAGGCAGATATTAATTGCCGGCGGTGAATATCTGAAAGATATTAGGAAGAAAAAGGGTTACACATTGGTCATAGCAGGAATGATGGCAGACGTATCTAAAAATTACTTATCTGATTTGGAAAACGGTAATAAAAAGATAAGTGACAGGCTTATATCTGATTTATCATTAGCATATGACATAGATGAATATGAGCTGTACAAACTGTACGAAATTACGCCGCTAAAGGTTCGTGAAGAACTAATACAAAGTGATACGCTAACTAGACTTTTATACGATATAATTTCAAATAAGAATTTATCATCAAATGATCGAGACATTTTGTATAAGAAAATGCAAGAGTTGTACTTGTCATGAAAAAGACTTCACCACAGCACTTCTTTAACGCACTACTGCACAAAAGCTGTATTTTGTACATATGTCCATCTATGGTAAAATACGGTATATTTAATGCCATTAATTGTTTCCTACCAGTACATATCTTCCGTAAGCTGCATTACCCCACCAACCATACCGGTCGGCCTGAATTGATATCCTTTTGCCTGATACATCTTGCGGATTTCATGCTCCATATCCGAATCGGCAAAGAAGCATACGGACGAAACGCCTCTGGATTTAGCGTTTTCAATTCGTTTATTTAGTCGCGTGATATTGTCTCGCAATTTATTCTGGTAATCCTCGTTCTTGGACATGTCAGCTCGCACTGTACTTGCTTCTGGTATCAAACTAGATAAATTATTCATATGTTTGTTAGCCTCCTTGTTAACTATCTTCGATTTTGATTCAATCTCAATAAGACCCTTATCAATCATTTCATCAATTTCTTTAACCAAGCAATGTCTTTCCCTAGTGAGTCCTTCTGTTGTTGGAGTAGACAATCGATATGTCTTATCTCCCATATATGTATTAAATCCGATAACTGTCCATATCTGGCCTACTTCAAAAGGGTATTTTGGGTGTAAGATTTTTTCTTTTATTTTCATAGAAAAATTCTTTTTCATTTTCATCCGGACGATCCATCCTTCTTCTGAAAGATAATGGCGTTAATATCGCCATGTCGCTCACGCACTTTTTTCGAAGTCATTCGTCCTCTTTCCATTGGAGTCATGACTGGTGTTGTAGCTGCAGTCGCCACATCCCAGCCATGAGTGATCCGATAATGAAAGGTTGGATAAGGAATGTTGTTCTCTTTAGCCAACTGAATGTATTGCTTCGGCGTCTTCCGAGCCTTCTCCGTAGCGGCAGCAGCAGATGCTTTTCGCTCTTCTGGAGAGGCTAATGGCTTTGTAGCAGCTGTTTCAGGATCCCAGCCGTGGGCGATCCTCGTCATGAGTTGAACATAATTTAGTCCATTCTCTTCAGCAAGGGCTGCCCACTTTCTGCGATCGGTTAGTTTTCGCACAGGAGTCGTCATTGCCTTCTCTTTCGTCCATCCACTGGCCCGAATACGTCGATCTAAGGTTACGGGACTAATGCCTATGGATTGGGCTTGCACATACTCCTCAGGAGTAACGTAGAAATAATGACTTGATGAATCAGTCACTTGTGTCATCCGAAACAAGTTGCAGATTCTTTCTTTCCTCATACAACTCGCCTGCGTGTTCGAAGTTAACTAAAGCCCAGTCAGGATCATCAGCATCGAATCCAACAATAACCCCAGCACCAAGATCACCATGATGAGTAGAGTAAACCTTATCATCAATCTCAAGACTATCTGTAGGTTGCATTTATGCTGACACCTCCTTACGATCAGTAAGCATCGTTCGCTCAACTTTACGCTGCTGGTGTTCTTTCTCTGCTTGGGCACGGATTTTTTGGATCGTTTTCGTGCCTACGCCATGGGTGTTTTGGACCGCTGAGACCCAAACTTCATTCGCAGCTTCTGCGCCAACCTTAACGCCATCAAGAAATGCTTCCTCTACTTGTTTCTGTGCCGCTTGAAGCCCCTCTATAAACCCTTCGTTCCTAGCTGACTGTAGCTTCTTATGCAAACTCATGTTAATGCCACTTCCTGTTCTTTGTTTTCTGAATTGAATATACTGGATAGCTCTTGTAATTTTGCAAGGCGATACTGATTTGCGTATAAGCTGGAGTTTAATTCAATAAGTTCCGACTGCTGCAAAGCAACCTTATTGACCAAAAATTCCTGAACTTCAATGTGAAATAATCTAATCGTTTCGCTCGTATCCTCTGGCATCTCAAGAAACCAGCGATGAAAAAATGCCGTTCCATCTTTCGAAAAGAAGCACAACTTATTGAAGTCTTGTGGACGCAGCATCGCTCCACTATTGCGCCTAAAGTAATTTGGGCGACGCAATCCTTCTAGTCTTACTGCCTCCACCTCAACAATCTCAATTAGAGAGTCCTTGTCGGAAGGCAGCTCGGCGCGAAGCTGATAAACAATTTCTCTAGGTTTGCGATACTTCATTTTTTTCATCCTCGCCTACAAATTTATGACAAGCGTAGCTAATGCCATTTGTGTAACAACATTGCGCTATCAATTCAACGTTTAATTCCAGCATTTTTAAGAGTGCCTTCTGGGTGTCGAGTGGATCGCCGGCTCTAATGAGATTTTTAAGATTTGTAGCCAGCTGCAGTAGTTCATGTTTTCTTCCTTCAATTGTAATCTTTTCTGCTGTAAGTATTAGCGTATTAATTCTTTCCAATGTCTCTTTATTACCCATGCCCATCCACCTCCAATTCGTCTAAAGCCTCCAAGGTCAGATCCAAAATTGAATCGTCTATATATTTTCGCCCATCATCTTCAGTGAAGTGTTCATCACATTGGTATAGTGTGTTGTCGCATGAAGGGCATTTCATTTCGACATCCCCCTCTTCCCATTCTAGCTCATCAACCCTTACACGACTTTCAAATCCGCACTCGTTACTGGAACTCTCGTGATCGGTTGGATGAAGTAGTGCCTGACGATAATGGCCACAGTACACAATGACAATCTTACTCATAGAGGATTTTATCCGAGCACTCTTCACAAAGATCGACCGTCTTGCCGACCTCACCTCTAAGTCGCGGCAATTCTATAGATTTCAGATCGACATGCCATGTCTTACATTTGCCGCACTGCTGTTTGCCGAGAAACCCCATTACATCGGATTCGTCGTCTGGCCCTGGATCGATCGAGTACTCGTCATCCTTTAGCTTGGTTACTTCGACTATCACGCCCTCCCATTCAAAGCAAGCGCGACGCAAGTTATATTTATCAATGGCCTCAACCATCTCGTCCACACGCTTATTGTATCCGGCTTCATCCTTGAATTTGAAATTTGATGAAAAGAAAGCTGTCATAGTGAATTTCCTCCTGTTGTATCAATTACGATTTTTGTTGTTGTTGTTGGGATCAGCTCATAATCCATGGAGTCACGATCCCAGTCGGTGCCTGGCGTGTTACATACTTCATTGACAATCATGCCAGCAAAGTCTTTGGCCTGCTGTAGATGAACGGCATGAATCGTGTCAAATGTGCCAAGGTCGTGATTCACGGCATCAAAGAATCGGACTGGAAACACCTTAATCATTCAAGTGAATCCTCCAACTCATTGCCGTCTTTATCCCAGCTTTTGAACACATGAAACTTTGTTTGAAGCCGCGGCGATCCATTTATGTCGCCCTTGACGCATATTGTAATATCTACGGAGACGGCTTCGGCACCTGGAATATACGGAATATCGTAAGCAGACTCCAGCATGGAAGCTAAGTGACCATGGGATTTGTATTTATTCATAATCGGACCTATGTACTCGTCACGGACATCATCCGGAACCGAATAACTTTCCATCCAATAGAAACCTGAACCACGGTCTTCTTGGCGCACAAATCCAGCGTGGTTCGCTTTTACATTGCGAGGGTCGTTGTCTTGACAAGACATGCGATACCTTATGTTCCATAAAAACTTGTTAAACTCCAAGGCTGTCGCCCCCATCCTGCTTGCTTTGATTGCCTTGACTGATTTTTGTTCGCTCTTTAATGAACTGCTTGATCTCCTTCACTGTGACTCCATTTTCTCGAGCCAGAATGATCAGTTTCTCCCACGCCTTGTTGTCTGAAGTTGGCTTATTTGTGCTCATTAGGAAACCTCCCTATAGTAGTTACCAATATTATACACAATACAAAAACATATAAAAATAAAGGAAATTTGAGTTAATTTTAGATAACAGCAGATAATGCTATGTTTTTATAGCAATTTTCGCTGAATACGAAGATATAAGGTGCTTTCTTTTCCTATATCGATCGCATATACTTCGAATATAAGTTTCCTATTGGAAACAAGATAAAGAACAGGAGGTCGATCCGGTGAGGACAAAACGATCAACAAAACATGTCGACAGTGCACTGAAAAACAATATCGCTAAAGTAACATCGGCAGGTATTGCTGGCACACTGTGCATGATAATGATCGCGAGTCAAACAGCACCCACATACTCCCTACAATCGTCAACAGTATCTTCACCAGCAGAATTTTCAGCATCACCATCATTTTGCGACAACGCACAAAGCATTACGGTATCTGAGAGTGTTTATGATGCCGAAGACAATCAAAGTGCACCAAATGCCTGTGATGAAAACGACACTACAACGACAGGCAGTGTTTATGAAATGAAGCAATAAGGAAGGTGCTAATTTTTGGTTCTTAAATGGATCAGCAGAATTATTACATACGTCCTTGTGATATTCATTGTTTTCGCCCTCTACTCAACGGTATCAAGCCGCATTAACGGCGGAGCGCCAAAGGTGTTAGGGAAACAAATCCTAAGTGTCCTATCTGGATCAATGGAGCCGAAAATCAAAACAGGATCGATCATTGCTGTGAAACCCGTATCAACAGACCAGCAAGCAACTTTGGTGACTGGCGACGTAATTACCTTCAAATCGCTTGATAACCCTAATGTCCTAATCACCCATCGCATTATGGAAGTTAAGGGTGAAGGAAGTAGTGTAGAATACGTCACTCGCGGTGACAATAACGATGCCAACGACCCCCTCCCTATTCCTTCGGGAAATGTGGTTGCTATATATGCAGACTTCACAATTCCTTTCCTTGGTTATTTTCTAACTTGGGTGAAGTCCAAAGTAGGGATTGCAGTTATGCTGCTTGTTCCAGGGCTGGTCGTGATTGTTACATCAATCTATTCATTATTCAGAACCATCAGCAGACTCGAGTCAGAAAAGACGCAAGAGAATGCAGCGGGAGAAACACCGCCCGCATCCAACGGTTGATCCTTCTCAATGAGAAGTTCAATAAAATACATATTCCCTAAGTGGAATCCAGGAGGAACAAGAAAAAATGGTTAAAAACATCAAGCGTAAAATGGGTCTAGCAATGGCAGCAACAGCTTTGGGTGCAACACTTGTAGCAGGCGGTTCGTTTGCACTGTTCACTGACAACGCAGAAAACACAGGCAATACGTTTACTGCTGGCACGGTAGTAGTATCTGACACAACAGGTGGCGCTCTTTCTTCACAAGAAGTAAACTTTGCAAATCTCGCTCCTGGCGATGGTAAAACACTGAACATGACAGTGAAAAACGATGGCAATCTTGATCAGTGGGTTCACATCAACGCTGCATCAACAAATGCTTCTAAAGCCGGTGGTCTGTTTGCTGGAGCTACTCCAATCGATCTGACTTTGGATACAGCTGTTGTTAAGTTGGCTCCAGGTGAGTCCCATACTTTCGCAGTAGCTTACGCGTTCCCATTGGCAGCTGATAACTCCTACCAAAGTGCAACTGGTTCATTTAAAGTTGTAGTGGATGCAGTTCAAGCACGCAACAACACAAATGCTGCAGGTAACGGCCCTACTTCTTGGTAATATAAGTCCTTATAAATAACATATTGAGACCATAAGAGAGGGCCTAATAACCCTCTCTTATTAATTAGGAGGAAATATAAACAATGATGAGCAGAAAAAAATTAGCCGTACTTTCCACATCCGGACTCTTAGCAGTTGCCCTACTGGTTGGCGGATCAACGTATGCAATGTTCAAATCCACAGCTGTAAATGGAAACAATTCTTTTGCAGCTGGCACACTCAGCATCAGCTCGGCACGGGATGACATTCCGATGAATGGTCCTATGTTCTATGCTAGATCTACAGCAGGCAGCGTCGGCGGCTTGGAGACTGGCGAATGGGCACCAGGAGATAAAAATACTCGCGGATTATTCCTCTACAATGACGGATCACTTGATGCGAAATTGACCAAGCTTACTGCCACACCTGCAGATTCTAATGGCGCTCCAGTGAGCTCTGGCGCTCAATATGATAAGAATATGCTGTTTGCAAACAACGCTTCGGTAATGATTTGGAACATCGAAAGATATGACCCTACTGGAAACAGATATCTTCCGTGGATCGATCGGGACATGTCACCGGGCGATATTAACAATGCAATGAAAGATCTTAACGCAGCATACCAGCTGTTCGTGCAATTGTTCCCTAACACTAGCGTGGACAATAAAACAGAAGCCGCTGAGATTCTCAACGGAGATGACTCAACTGGATATCATTTGAACTTCGCAAACGCTCAATTCCTCGATGAAATCAACAAGCTCACGGATAGCACAAACAATGCTTCTTTCAAGGTGACTAAAGTAACAACAGTCCCTCTCTCCACTTTGGTAAATGGAATAATGCCAGCCGGTTTTAATATGTCAATCAATAGTGGAAAAACGTCACTCCTTGCGTTTACAGTAAACATGAACCTTAATGCTGGTAATGACTTGCAAGACATTACACCATACTTCAACTTCGGAACCGAATGGGCGCAGGTAAGAAATAATTAATTGAACATGCCGGCGTTATCGGATGAGGGTGAATTGACCCCTCATCCTTTTGTTTTCCCAATAGTAAAAGTTGTTGTATAATGATTGATATGCAAGGAGGTGTCATCATGATCGGCGAGCGAATCAAACAGATACGAACAGAAAAAAACTTAACCCTAGACCAACTGGCTCAACTATCAGGAGTGGCGAAATCGTATTTGAGCAAAGTCGAAAGAGGTATTCAGACAAACCCATCGATTCAAGTTGTGCAAGGCATTACGAATGCACTTGGGATTTCACTAGATGATATCGCAAATAGTCTTGAATCATCGGAAGAAGAGTGGGCTGCGCTTTTGCAAACACTGATTGATTCAGGTATAAATATTAATGAGTTCCGGGATTTTGTAGAGTTCAAACAGTGGCAGAAAATTAAGGGTGGGAGATAAGTTGCTCCCTACTCTCTTTTTCGTGTTATTCAGCCGCGATTTCTTCCGGACGTCTTGCACCAGATAAGAACAACTATTATGTATTTCTGTATTCGGCCGATGATTTCTTCTGCCGTTTGATTTGATTTCGATCCCCACGCAATACGTTTATGTGCATATGAGCTTTGCTTGCGACATCTCTAATCCACGCTGCATTTTTAGCAATTTCTTCATCGCTCATTTCTGTAATTGCATCTAAACGCTTCAAAGTCTCTGCTCTATTCACGCCATCCCTCCTCACGTATTTCTGTATTCAAGCCTGTCCATCGTCCTGCTGCACTCGTTCACGATCAACTGTTACTACCGTTCCTTTTTCGATCTCTATGCTGACCTCGTTATATGATGCATCAGCTCCGACTACACGACCGCTCATTCCAGCGAGCAATCCGTCATTGATTGCAGCTCCTTTGTTTATCACTATTGGACGCACCCCAATTCCCCCTCAATTTCTTCGATATTCAATACGCTGTATCAGAGCTTCGTCGAACCGCACATTAGCGCTTTGCTTTCCTCAACAGTTGCCTAATCATCTTAGATTGTTTTTTGCTTTTCCGTGGAGGATTCTCTAAGCTCTCACACGTTGGGCATTTTCCAATATATCCAATACCATGTTTTTCGCAAATAAACCCTCCGTTTAACGGCTTATCCAATCACTTCACTCCTTCGCCATATAGGACTACTGCTCAGTGTCGTCGAGCTATGCAATAGTCCCCACTCTTATGGCGAGTCGGTAAATGAACAAGCCTTTCTTGCTAATCCAAATCGGAATAAGTCTCTTTTTACCTTCCGTATACCAATTTGTATGGCTTAACGACATTAAAAGCCTAAACTTCCATGCGTCTACGAAAATAGATTTAACTATCCCGCCTTCTACCTTGGTGTCATATCGAATAATGCTCAACGATTAACGCCCCTTCCTTGTGTTGCAATATGGACATGCAGCTCAGTATCGTCGGACTATTCATTAGGTAACTTCGCTTAATGCCTTTTTTCCACTATCAGTTACTTGGAAATATGCCATGCTATTTTCCCAACCTGGACGCTTAGTTGCATACCCCTTATCAACAAGATCATTCCAGTCTTTATCGTCGGATTTTGTGTAGAATCGATTCTGATTTCTCAAGGCGTGATCCATACAATCCATTTGATTTTTATTCATTTAATATTAGCTCCTTCGCATAGCGCGTCATCCTCGTCAAACTACGCAGTAACTTTTTTAAGCCTTGAGGTGTATCTGGCTTCGTACTCGATTTCAACAGTGAAGTCAGTATCGCAAACACTGCAGGTAACTTCGTGCTCCCTATTTTCATGCAAACCGTCATTTGAATATTCTGATGCACATGCCGGACAAATGATATCATCAGTGTAGAAACAGTCATCCTCGGAATGTCCCTGTTCCCGAGCCTCTTTGAGAGCCTTATCCTTTTCTTCTTCATGCTCCTTATCGGCACATGATTTGCATTGAAAACCATCTGGCACTCCCCATGGTGCTTCTTTCAGTTCAGACCGGTGCGCATTACAGCTTACACATCTGTTATGTTCGTCACAGACAATGTACGAATAAGGCTTTCCATTTTCAAGGCACTTGTGGCATCCGCACACCCAATACCATCCATCATCAAACCGCTCCGCAAACAAGCCTTTCATTGGAGGTTCGAGGCTAACTTCTGGCAAGCCATTCCGATGAAACGAATCATTCCAGGTGTTCGTATGACCACCGCGAGTACGATGCGTCCACTCCTTTGGAATCTCAGGAATTAATATCTTTGTGTCTCTTAAATTCATTGATTCTTCACTCTTCCTTCACAATATGCTCAGCTACGCATCATCGCACTGCGAAGCATCAGTTGTATTCTGGGTTAGAGAACTCCGTTTTGTAATCATCAATAATTAATTTGGATTTGCTCGTCCACATTTTAAAGATTGTTGCATCAAGCCCATAGATACCACCCATAAGCGTACGATTATCATGGTTTTTACCACCTGTTTCAGCTCGACTAACTGTACCGTCTTTATCAAGAGAAATCATGTACTTGCACTCATACCAGCTCTTATCTTCCTCTGGATCTAAATACACGTATTTGCTTCCATACCTCTCCTCCACTATCACGGTTATTTCAGATATCTCGTCATACTCAAGTTTGTTCAACTCTAAATCATCTTCAGCCATTTCTTTAATTAGTTCAGAGAGCTTGTACTCATCCTTACTTGTGCCAAGAATTTTCTGTAGTTGTTCTTTGATGGTTTCCATGCCCTCTTTGTAAATCGAGTTATCAAGTTCCTCTTGGATCATATTAAGAATGACTTGGTTGTAAGAAGGAATGTCCAGATTTTGAAGGTTAATAGCTAGGTTGGATTCAACTTCTGTTTTTAGCTGCTTACCAAAATCTGAATAGCTACGCAATGCGTCTTTCACTACGTCTTTAATCGTATCCTCTAGTTGCGTCTTGACGATCTTTTCAACATAACCTTCAGCTTTCAGTGCTGTAAGAGTGTCGTTCACAATTAAATTCAAGTCCATTTCATTTTCCTCTATTCATTTTTCTTTATTGCGCAATATGCACCATCGTCGAACTGCGTCACTGAACACTGCTATTCCATGACATGTCTTGTTCCAGTTTCTCGATTAACAACTTGACCTCTTCGTTATTGTTTTTAGCCCATTCATACAGCTCATCCAACACCATGTGTGCTGGCTTCTGCTTGTCATAGACCGAAATTACAGCGGTCAAACCCTGCGTTTTCTCAATGTTTTCAAACTTCATATGCCCAACGCCAGCATTCATTTCAGTGACTTGCTTTGCTAAATTTTTTACGATTTCCAATCACTTCACTCCTTCGCAATATGTGTCTACTGCGCAAACTCCAGATTTATTTTGATACAAGACGACGCCAAATGTCATATACCCTATTGCTCATCCAAACATATGCAAAGAATAATGTCATAATCGGCATGAGCCAAATATAGTTATACCACTTTGAATATTCTTTTGGATTCCATGGGTTAAAATGCCTTAGCAACATGAACACCACCAATTCACTGAGCTACTTCGATATAAGATGAAACTCATTCGAATCCTGCAAGAACCCAA
Organism: Paenibacillus sp. J22P15; assembly: GCF_056269345.1. NCBI lineage: Bacteria > Bacillati > Bacillota > Bacilli > Caryophanales > Paenibacillaceae > Paenibacillus > Paenibacillus sp. J22P15. Next base: position 114,331 of record NZ_JBWDNT010000008.1, on the reverse strand, counting down.
ACTTTACGAGTCTCTCGGCCAAAATCATTGGCGCTTGAGACCTTATCCATGAATACGTCGACATGGTAGCCTTTTACCGCGCTGCCTGTGTCTTCAGCTCTACAGTATCCATAATCTTCAATGTACAATGAGCTGCCTAGTGGAATGTAATTTGGATCAACTGCGCAAGCTCCTACGCGAGCTTTAGTGCCCGTCTTCGTAATACCATAGCCTTTCATGCCAGGACTCTTTCCTGTTGATTCTACGCCAGCTGTATACGCTGTAGTAAGCATGTCGACCGGATCTGTCTGATTTACATTTATGTATTTGGTGATATATTCAGTCACAACCCTTGTTTCGACAATGGTGTTTGTTTTAACAACAGGCTGCGCTTCAATAGTGGGACTTGTTAAAGTTGGTTGAATCAGAAGCATCATTCCAATTCCGATCAGTGCGCCAATAATAAAGTTAGATACCTTCATACTGTCACCCCTTCTCCAGTTGTATTGGAATAGGTTGTCCCAATCTCACCAGCCTAGTTCATGCGTGATTTATAAGGTGTTGCCTCCCTCCGTCGATTTAGGTGAAAGAACAGGAGTGGAAAGCTCACTGACGCATCATCTCGGCGTATTAAGAGTGTTGATTGGGACCATACCCATCTTGCCGGCACGTCCTCTGGCACAATTTATAAGCGATGCAATAGATGGAGGCTTAGACGCTGGAATATATCTCCCCGCGAATGCGGAGGCTTAGACCCTGGAATATTTCTCTCCATCTGCGCTGCTGGCCCGGTGCTCATGCACGATTCTCAGGCAATTTGACAGACCTCATGCCACCACTATCTGTCTGGGGAGCCCCTATTGTTGCTCCTTCCTGTGTCTGATACTGAAATGCCACCAGCGTCGGATTCGAACCGCGCCTCCCGATTATCATTCGGACGCTCTACCTGTTTAGCTACTCCGGCAGACTCACATTCAATATCAGACAATGATGACCCTCACCCACCGCTTGGTCATCATGGGAGATCCACAACGTTTAATCTCCTTCTCTGCAAGGTTTACGGCTTATCCTGTGCCGGCGCAAGCGACTTCCTGTTTGTTTAGTGGAACATCAACCAGCCTTGACCGGTCGTGACGGCATGTCATGCACCATCACTCGTATCTGCCAGCCTATCCAGGGATTACTTACAACAGGCAAAAAACCCATCCCATTATTCGTATTTTGCAAGGGGAACAGAACGAGAGGAAAACAAACCCCTTAGAGGCTCACAATGCCGTCATGTCTCAAGATTCGCAAGGCGCGAACCGGTACAGAGGAGCGGACGATTATGAGACCTTTAAGGAGCCCCGTAGCAAGAAGCCACGGATCAACACCCTACTTACCTTTGCGTCGATTGAATCCCTATATTCTTTTGCGCCCAGCCTATGAAAACAGGATCTTTCTTCTCTTTCATCCATCGAATGTAAGCGACGTTATCGGCCCCATGGTATCCGACACGACTCTTAGAAGGAATATCTTTTTCGAACTGCATCCATAGAGCGGTATGCTCCGCTGGATACTCGGATGCAAAAGCATTTGTAGCGAATATCGCTTGCTGAATTGACTTATCCATGAGCTAAAACTCCTTTAGTTGCTTCAACCTAATGAAACACCATTTCCAATTGTCCTTCGGCATCTTTCCAGATGTGTCTTACCTTACCCTCTTCCACAACATACACCTTATCGGAAACAGGATAATTTCCATCGTAGCAATGAATAACATCGCCGATATCCTTGCCTGTAAAGTCAGCTTGTGGAATCAAACTATCGAATGGTCTGTTAGTAATTGAGTTAACTGCAACTGCCATTATGATCACCTTTTTCTATTAGATAACCACAATGTAAGGCGATACATTCATTATAGACGCCCTACATCGCGATTTCAAGAGATAAATCGATTATTCTGTAACAATATCCTCTGATTTGGCGTAAGACGCCGCACGATCCTCGAATGGCTCAGCATCCTGGACTGTAATCGAGAACTCTGGCATCTCTGCTGTCTCTGGCATAGTAGGGTTTTTTACCGGAACAATGAGATTAACATTTTTATCATTGCCTCCTACCTGCTGTATGATAAATGCACTGAATCCATTGAACGATAATTTGAGTGTTTCATTATCGCCATAGGCTTTAATTGCATCCAGCAAGTATCGAACATTAGAAGAAATAACGATCTCGGTGCCATCCGCTCTACTTGGGCGAACATCTTCTACGAGTGTTCCAAACTCCGACTTCAAGCTTGTGAAGCGCAGCTGCTTGTCCTTCGGGTTAAGCTGCATGAAGGCCAGGGATGCTCCCATATCATCCGCATATATCGAAATGCGATCAATGATTTTCTTCAGATCACTAACGCCGATTTGGAAGCTTGTCGCATAGTTTGGCTGAATCAAGCGATCGATTGGCGGATAAGTTCCTTCGATTGTGCTGGAGAAGATCGTAACATTCTCCGTCTTGTAGATGACCATATTGTTGCCGAATCCTATGCGGACATTAGTGGCTGTTTTTAAATGCTTACTGATTTCAGCGATCACAATGGCAGGAACCGTTTGACTGATGTCTTCTGCTTCGATATCGACTTCATGGTAAACTCGCGCTAAGCGGTACTTATCTGTTGCTGCGCAGCGGAATTGGCCGTCTTTAATCTCGTGGGATACGCCCATTAGAACTGGTGTGCTGTCTGATATCGCAACAGCGAAAGAAGTCTTCTTATACATCGAAAGCAGTGCGCCTGCCGGCAATTCAAAGCTATTCTCTTCTTTGATCGCTGGGAAATCTGGATACATGGCGTGATGCTGTCCGACAAGTGCTGCCTTGACTCCGCCACACTTAATCGACGTGGAAAGACCATCGAAAGTCATGGTGATTGAGCTGCCAGTCACTTTGTTGATCAGGTCAATAAACTTCTTGCCTGGGAATACGATCGCTGCGTCGGAGCCATTTTCAAATACGAAGTCTTCCGACGAGATTTCTGTCTCGGCATAGAAGTTTCCGTTTGCAACACGAAGACGAATACGATCCTCCCATGCATGCATGTAGATTCCTTGCAGGATTGGCGAATTTGTCTTGCTAGGAAGACCGCTCTGGATACGATGCAAGGCGCTGCGAAGTGCATCCGTCTCGATCACCAGCTTAGATTTTTGATCACTTGAAAAAGCTTGTTGGTCAGCTTGTTGCTCAAGTACAGCTTCATGGGTAAGGGTCATCATGTTAATCCTCCGCTTCGTAGTCATTACCGTTATTTTGTGAAAAGAATATGCCGCCGTCAGGTGGCTACTGATTCAATAGGACATTATTTACAGTGAAAGAATCATGATGCGAAGATTATTGGATTTAACAAGCTTCTGCGCATTAAGTGGAATCGGTTGCCCAGCTTCCCGAAGAAGCGTCATGTTAAATTGATCGACATTGCTATCATTAAGATTTGCCAGTGCAGTCTTCTCTTCAATGAATCCAAATATGGAATAGCCGGCATCTGATTCAGCTGCGTGAGGGAAATACTCTTTGCCCGCTGGCAGACTATCCGCCATTATTTGCATTTGATCCTGATTTATCGTTTTCTTCCCACTAAGTTTAAGAAATAGTCCATCCATGATTTCTTTTCCTCCTCTTATTTTTGTGGTGGTCGACCGCCACCAACATTCCATGTATTTATTCTTGTTTCCCTTCCCGAATCGGAGATCCATTGTGAGATACGCCTTGGGATAATGACAGGACTTGGGCCACGCTTCTTCTTTTTTGGTGGTATAGGCTCTTCTTCGTCTTTAGCTTTCGCTTCTTGTTGCGCCATGATTTCATCACCTCCAAAGAGACGTGGGAGGCGCCTAAAAGAGCGCCAATTCCCCTTGTCCTTCCACAATCTGATTCTTCTTGCTTATGCCACGATTAAGATCACGCACATTCTCAACCATAGAGAACATTTCCTCTACATGCGTCAAGTACTCTGCAAGCTCCTTGGCTTCCATGCGTCCAGACGCAACGTCTGTTTGCATTTTAGTCACGATGCCCGATTGAATCTCACGAAGTCTTTCCATGCCAAGTGGGTTCTGCTCATAATTGTCATAGCCACTGTACTCGACATTTCGAAGCTCGCCATGAGCCTCATTTATTCGCTTCCACCGGTTCTCTATAGAGTCGACATTATCCAGTCGACCTTCGCTCATGAGCTTCTTGGCCAATGCATTAATGCCATCGCCAGAGTCAGCCATCGCGCGCAAACCTTCTTCAGAGAACTTACCTTGCAAGGCCATAGCCGCATCAATCTTCTTCGATATGTTTTCAAGAACATCGGTTTGGATGGTTTCACGATAAGCAAATGTGAAGACCTTTACGTCTTTGGTTTGCTTGATCCGCCAAGATCGACGAGATGCTTGCATGTAGTTGTATGCTGAGTAATCCATTTGATAGAAGGCGATGTTCGGGAAGTATAAGATATCAAGACCGACAGCCATCAAGCGAGAGTTGGCAATCAAGATGTCCCAGTCATGCTTCTCCATCTTATCGCGCAGCCATTTCTCACGGTCTTCCGGCTTCGGAAACTTCATGCCGTCATATTGACCACTAGAGCGCATGATTCCAACATTGTACCCATCAAGCTTCAGCTTATCGTACAAATAAGTATCCATTGGGACACCTGAATTTTCACCAGTGAATCGGGCGTAAATCATCATCTTACGGCCCTTCTGCTCAACCTCTTCATCAATCAGATTCAGAAGAGAATAGTACTTCGAAGGACTGAACTCGTGCTCGTCGAAGTTTCTTGGCCGTGCAAGAACGCGTGTTGTTCCATCCTGATCATACGTGATTTCGCTTTGTCTGAAAGGTGCATCTGCATACTGATACAAGCGGGATACGTAGGTAGAAACGTGCTTCATGCCGCCTTTTGCAACATTGAGACGCATTGCATTTCCGATCTCTAATTCTAGAGTATTATAAGCCTCGCGATGCTCGTCACTCATTTCCACGATGATTGGATGCTCGGAGTATGGCGGAAGCGCATAGCCAATATCAGAGAGCTCAATGAATGCACAATTGCTCATTAAGAATCGTGGGAATACTTGCGGCGAAACGCCAGGGTGAATCTTTGTCTTATTGCCGACACGCGGGTTTCCTGTGACCGTTGTTGCTGTACGCTCATATACACCGTATCGTTGAACAAACAAGCTCATTTCATTGTAGCCGATGCCTTCACGCTTCAATCGCTTCGGATCTAGTCTTGCAAGCAGATAGAAAATATCTGTTGCCATACCGCCGAGCAATGTGCCTGTCAGCAAGATTTGCTTAGTCGTGTGATTTACAAGCTGACCAAAAGCATTTGCACGATCAGAGTCGCCAGCCTTAAACTCATGCACCTCGTCAACGATTAGATACTTGAAGAATCCGCGACGAAGGTATTTATTGATATACCAAGCTGGAGACACCTTACGGCTTGCCGAGTCTATAGCCAATTGCTTTGGCTGACGAAGAATGAATCCGCAAGTTTGTGTTGGCTCATTAGGATCAATGACATCATAGGATGGCAGCGACTTTGTTGGCACCGTATTCTTACAACGATAGTTCATCTCATTCATATTTAATGTGGTACTAAAAGTGCCGTCAGCAAGCCGCTTGCGCCGCGAAAAGAAATTCTCTCCAGCGATACGATTACGCTGCTCACGCAGTGGATTACCACAACGAGGACAGTGCATGCCTGTGTATCCAGGTCGTGCTTCTTCTACCATGGAGAATCCACGGTGAATTTCCTCAACGCTAGGGCGAATACGAACCTTACGGCCTTCTGCAGCAAACCGCTCTTTGTATTCAGCAAGCTGGCTTTCGCCGTCTTCTGGGTTCTCAGGATCAAATGTCATCCCTACGCGGAAATCCTCAATTGGCTCCATAGGAAAGGTTTGCTTTGATACGTCACTCGACATCACATAATACTCAATTTGCGATGGCTTGTAGGAGTGGTCGCGCAGCTTCTTCACATCAGTCCAGCGATTGATCTCAAAGATCTTTGCATCTGGCACACGCTCAGCGATTTCTCGCTTCCACTTCTTAACGGTGATTGCTGGAACAAGAACCAATGCACGGAACGGATCAGGCTTTTCTTTCTTGCAGTTGATCGCCTCGGTCACATAGGGAACGATTTCACCCATGGATGTCTTACCGCTTCCTGGTTCGCCGATAATGAAGGCGTAGTTGTCAGTCATAAGAGTCTTTGCCACACCCATTACAACGTCTGCTTGAGGCGGGTAGAGTCCTGTAATGCCTTGCTCATTGGCATGCATGTTTGAATGCCAGATGGAGCGATGATGATCCTCTGTATTTGGATCGAAGCGAAGTGCACTGTTCTCCTGCACGCGGTTGCCCAGTTCGCCTGCAAAGTTCTCAAGATACGAATCCAAGCTATTGCAATCTTTTAATACACCCTCGTCATCTAACCGACTGTCTCCTTGATTGAAAGAGCCAAACATAAACTCGCCGACTTGGATGGCTTCCGTAATGATACTCTCGAGCTGCTCTTCTGTGATGCGCAACATTCCTGCGCGAAGATCGTAGCTTTGACCATAGCTTCGTACTTGCAGTTCACGGAAATAGCCCATCATGATACAAGTTTCTATAATGTAATCTTGCCACTCTGGAAGCATTGGCGTGTTATACCAATCATTGAGCACCTTGTATAAGTGACCATGCAGATCTCCATCCCAAGCAAGTATAACCTCGCTAGGGGAAGGAATAGGTGGCTGTCCATTTTCTAAAGCTGCTTTGTTCTTTTCTTCCCAATCCTGACGACGCTTTGGATCATACTTGGCAATCTTCCGTACGAACAAAACGTTTGTCATGTCCTCAGTCTTGCTGTCGTACATGTCAAACGCCTTTTTGTCTGATACGTACACATTATAGGACTCGTGCCCTTCATCACGGCTGGAACCCTCGCTGCGACGAACAATGCCGGCTTTGATGTTTTGCATTTCCGCCATCATCATTTTAGCTTTTGTATCGGATGCAATAACATTGGCCAAGATGATTTCATTTCGAGTAGTTGGATCTGTTACAATCAAATCTATATAAGCCGTGTCACTCTTGCCTCGGTTTACATATAGCTCCAGCGTATATATTTCGTCGCTGCGCAGTTCTGCCATGAATGGCACCCTCCCTTGTTATTACAGTAGTTTGTGAAACTCCCCGTTTCGATCCAAGAATTTAATGCCGATGTGGAAGTATTCCTTTTCAACGATCTTTGTTTCTTCCCGTCCATCCGGCAACTCTTCTGTCACATCAGTTTCCGTCGAAAGCTTAACTACGCTTCCCTTTACCAAGTGCTCATCTGGACCTGTTCCAATATAGCCGTTCAAAAGCCCACTAGATAGCAAAAGTCCAATATGACCTTTATGCAACTGAGTAGGCGGCTGCGGAACCTCATTGCTCAAGTCCAAGCCATGATTCTTTACATAGGTACTAATTGTTGTAGAGCGCTGCATTATCTGCAAAACCTCTTCTTTTGTAATGCTACCGACTCGGAAATGAAGAACATCTTCTCGCTTCTTTGAAGGTACGGTATATGTAGGTTCAAGTTGCGGCTCAATAGTCGGAATGTCTTTCCATGATTTTGTCTTATGCGTCATAAGCTCATAAGCAAGTTCTTCATTCCGCTCTACGCGCTGGCGCTTTCTTGCGATAATAATACATTTGCGATAGCTCTGATACTCGTCATCATCAAGTCTTACAATTTGAATATCCTCGTAATTGTTCACTAGCTTGAAGCAGATTTGACTATCAATAAACTCCTTAGGCGTAATGAAAACCAATATACCTTTAGGAGCTAAATACTTCGTAACCATGGCAAGCATGAATTTATCATCCCGGTATGTTTCTGTCCGCTTCTCTTGCTCACGAAGCATGCGGCGATATAGAACCTGCCGATCTTCGATGGCTTTCTTCACCTTCGTTTCGATCTCTTGCCACTGTTTGAAACGCTGCTCGTCAGTAATGCCATCCATGCCAAAGTCTACCTCCACGACTTCTGGAGGAAGAACAGGGCCGTACACCAATTCACCTGGAGCTTCTTTTACTTCTGATGCAGGTGTCTCTGCAAACAGATCTATTTCGAGTTCTCTCTTTTGCTGTTCGATCGCCATGATGCGGCGTCGCTCTTCGGCTTCAAAGTTTGGAATCTGGAATGGATCAAACCCGTCAAAAAGATCATCCATGAATCGGTAGTCGACCGGCGGATTCACCACTGCGAGTGAGAATACATCATTTGTAATCTTAGACTGACTCTTTACGTCAGCCACGCATGCTTTGACAAAGCCGTAATCCCTCTCAGCACTGATACTTTCTCCTCTATAGCCACAAACACCATACAATGCACGATCGACTACTCCACCTGTCAGGCTGCCTAGAAAGGATCCGTCCTCGCAGGCGAAATCTACAGCTGTAACGGGCTTGTCTTCAGGAAGCTTTAAATATGTTTTCAGCAATTTAGCTGTGTATTTGGATAACGGATCATTGATTTTATCGGCGATCATTGGATACCCTCCCATAGTAAATCTAAATCAAGATTAAAGCTTTCTTTACTCACACTAGGAACATCAGCCGTCAGGCTGTTCACGGTTTTGATCGTATCAATCGATAGGCTATCGAAAATAATTCCATCCGCGAGTTTCGCATTAAACTTCGGATCTGTGGCAAACTTAATGTCTTGCTGCACTTTTTCAATTAACTCGAGCGGGACGCCCTTTTCAACAAAACCTCTTGTTGTTTTCATTTCACGACCATGCCAAGCTTTAATGTCTTTGAAGCGAATGGATATTTCTCGACTTGTAGATACAGATTGATCCTGCTCCAATTGTGCAACTAAAAAAGGAACAGGCATATCAAGATTAAGCAAGTCTTCACCTGCTGTTTGAAATCGAATCATTACACGAAACATGGTACCGCTTATATCAAATCGCTTGTTCATGACACGGAATCTTCCGAGATTGCCGCGGTCGTCATTGAACCAATCGAGATTTCTCAAATTCGAAAGTATATGTAAGGGAAGGCCGGCTGTTTGTATCGATAAAGCATTGAATAAATACATGGACAAGAGTTCCACTTTATCACCTCATAGGGTATTATAGCACAACATGGGCAAAAAGAAAGACGCTACAAAGTAAAAAATGTAACGTCTTGCAATATTTCTGGATATAGCTGATTTTATCTTCAGGACGCTGCGAATCTTAATCACGCGAGCTCTTGTTATCCCTCTGGTCGCAATATGTATTCCATCCCCATACTGCAAACAAAATGGCTATAAATAACCACAAAGTACCTGAGCCAAACTGATTTGGAACCCATATTCCCAAGTAACTAAGCAGAGCAAAGATCACGGCAAGAGAAACAATAATACCAGTACGAATCAATGTTATTTTCATCGCTATGCCGTATGCCTAGCTGCTTGATCTAATATATTGAACACAACTTGAAGTTGATCCATTGCCAGCTCAGTTAAATACGTGAACTGCTTTGTATTCATGATGCATTGTTGGTGCAGCTGAGCAAGCATATTTGGACCACGGGATTGTAGCTGGCTAAGTAGTGCATTGACCTGATTCTCCAAAAGAGCTCGCTCTTGCTGGATCTGCTCGGTCTGCTGAACTTTTGCCATCTCTTCTTGGCTTGCACTGCCACTATGGTATCCAAGATTATCGAGTGCGCGTCCTGCTGCGGATTCTTCGCAATTCTCCACCCAGGCTGTCTTGTCTGCTTGCTTTCCACCGGCGATCGATAGAGAGTAGCCGATACTGTCAGCGTTTAGCATAAGTCCAATGGTGGCCGCTATGACGCCAGCATTATCCGAATTTACTGTTTGAGCAAGCTTAGACACTTCCGCTAAAACGGCTGCGTCCGAAACACGAGTGGACTTGTCTTTCCAAATGAGCGCCAAAAATACGACGAATTGATTAGCATATCCAATGCCTGAAACTTGCACGGGGTAAATAATAGAGTTGGGATGATCATTACGCAAACGAGATTTTCTCGACTTGACGGTTTCATACTTTGCAAGATCAAATACGCGATTGCCGCCACCTGAATTATACTGCTGCTGACTCATAAGCTACAGCTCCTTGTTGTTTATGGATTTGGATTCGCTTGTTCCTTATACTTGCGCATGATCTCTGTAAGATTAATGCTCATGTCCACTTTATTTTGCTGAATCTCAATCATTGTAGCTGGGATGCCATGCCCTTCAAGGTACTTTCTTTGCTCCCAAGCCAGATCAAACGTACCACAGATGGCATCGATTTTGGCGACGCCACCCTCTTCTTTAATGACCATGCGTAAAGTTTTTCCCATGGTACCCTCCTAAGCCGACAGTTTAATAATAACAGCATCATAGCTAATATTAAACATATCGCTGACTTGTCGAATATAGATATCGCGCTCAATCGGATCTTCAATCCCATCAAGAATACGAACTGCTTGCATGATTCGAGTAGACTGCAGCTCTGCGATTTGACCATAATGGTAATCAATCGTGTTCTGTGTATCAGTGTGCAGGCGCTTAATTTGAAAATGATGCAATGGCATAGCTGCATTGTCGATCCATCTAGACAAATCATCCTGGCGACCGTAAAACTGGTCGCAGAACTCACAAGGATCAATGCCGCCTTCGAGAGGAACAATCAATGACTCGATCCCATGCTTTGAGAGGATCTCGCTATCGCGCATAGCCGCCTTCCAGCCAGCCTCATCGCCGTCACGCATACTTAGAACCCGTTTAACGCCATAACGCTTTAGAAGCAGAACCTGAGCTTCTGTGAGTGCTGTACCCATAGTGCTGATTGCATGTTTTGCACCATACTTCTGAAGCTTGATGACATCGGTCCAGCCTTCAGCCAGAATGGCCACTCGCCACTTCTGCAGATATTCCTTTGCGGCATGTAATCCATAGAGGAATGTGCCCTTCTCGAATACAGGGAATGGATGATGCTGAAAATTAGTATGATCGCTTTTAAGTGGATGGCGATCCAAATATTTTGGAATGGTCGGCTTACTCTGTGACCGAAGAGTTTCATTTGTCTCTTTTAAAACATGATCAGGCATGAGAACACGGCCAGTAAAGCTTGTAATATTATCGTTATGGTCAAATAGCGTAAAGACAAGGCGATCTTTGGTATTCAAGAAATCAAAATCTACATTGTCTCCCCAGCCAAGCTTCCATGTCACGATATCAAGCATGGTGAATCCTCTATGGTACAAGTAATCCATAGCTTCTTTATTAGACAAAAGGTTCTTATGGAACCGATCAGCAGCTGCCGCGCAGTACTCGTACCATCTCTGCTGCTTGTCTACCGCCAACTGCGAAGCCGGATCCATGGCGGGCAGCGGCTCTCCAAGAAGCTGAGCAAGCCATTCGATAGCCTCACCTAGATTACATCGAAGCATTCCTTTGATGAATCCGTAGACATCTGATGACTGAACGTCGCTGTGCATGCGACTACCAGCCTTGCAAGAGTGGCAATGAAATGTATTTGTATCAGGATTAACTTGCATACTTGGTTCTTTATCTTGATGAAATGGACAGCTCGCCATAAAAAGGTTTCCTTGCTGCTGAAGCGGGATGAAGCTCCTAATTACGCTTACAATGCTCGCCTTGCCTTTCAGATGAATCTTAAAGTCGTCCGGAAACGATCGTGTTGTCATGCAAAATGCCACCTCCAGATCAATAGTAAATAATCATGATGAATTAGGACGCGTCAGCGACCCGTTATTACAAATAAAAAAGGAGCCCGGAGGCCCCTATTTACCGTATTGTGTGATGTAACGATACAGGTTAGAAACTTCTTGCGTATGTTGCTTTTTAAACTCTCCAAAACCAAGACGCTGTGCATGACTTGGCAGACGCTCATACGCATCAATAAGACTATAAAGTCCTTGAACAGAAATCTGAATGCGACTTAGATCAATTTTGCGATCATTTTGTTGTCGCATTTCATCCATATGTTGACGCATTTGCTTCATGTCATTCTCGTTAGCCTCGAGTTTTTTAATATTTTCATTTCGCTCTTCGATCAACATTTGAATCATTTTCTTATCTTCAATGGTGGATAATTGCTGAGAAAGGTCTTGCATATATAGGACATGCTGGTGTATAGATTCTGTAAGAACAGACATGATTTCACGATCATCTTTTTTAAGGAGCATTTCTGCATTTGGAAGTGCATTCGATCTCGCCTCGAAGTCTGAAATATATTCATCGAGTCCTTTTTCACGTTGTTCCATGTGTACATCAAAAGCATCTTTTTCTTTTATTGAGGATGCATGTTCCTGATGAATAGTCGATTTTTCCTGAATTTCTTCCTGATTTTTTTCCTGAAGAACACTCTTTACCTGATCTACAACTATATCATCAGACTTTGGATTCTCAGGTTCATTGTAAGGTGGTAAGTCTTTAGATTTGTATTGATCTGAAGCCTCCGTTGACTGACCCATAGCTTCTTGAGAAGCTTTTAACAGCTTTGCAAAGATCTCAGAGTCCTCCCCAGGATTCGAGATAATTGGGAAGTTCGATTCATGGTTTGGTATACGATAAATCCGACAGTTATATCGGCCTTTTTTATTTGTAGTAATTAATTTACCTTCATCAACAAGCTTATTGAGATGATAATCCACGGTTGGCGGGCTAACATCGAACTCTATAGATAAATCTTTAGCTGAAACTTCGCCCTCGATACCGCCCTTCTTTCGAATCATCTCATAAGCTAAATTCAACAGATGTTCGCGATCGACATTTTTTCTTGCTGTTGATGCGCTCATAATAGACGTTCCTCCCCCAAGTCTTCATTCTATAATCAATTGTGTTTAGTGTCATTGTGTCCCGTTACAATTGATTATAGAACATGATGCAGTAAATATCATTAGTTTTTTTGAGGAAGCTCCATTTTTTGAACGATTTCTTCAGGAAGCTCATTCAGGAACCGTGATGCCTCTTGTGCTTGCATGCCTCCACGGTAATTGGTTCGCATCTTCGTCGTAGTCAAATAAAGCTCTCTTTCCGCGCGTGTTATGCCAACATACATAAGGCGTCGTTCCTCTTCTAAATCCTCTTTTTCCGTGCTACGCCAAGAAGGAAACAGTCCTTCATTGCAGCCGACAATAAATACGCAAGGAAACTCAAGGCCCTTGGATGAATGCAAGCTTAACATGCGCACAGCATTGTCTTCGTTGCCTTCGCCAAAATCAGCAAGTAAAGAGATCTCTTGCAAAAATTCACCCATAGTCTTTTCAGGATTTTCTTTCTTGTAGCTCTCCACTTGACGCAAAAACTCATTGATATTCTCAAGTTTCTCTTGCGCCTCTTTTGTCGTCTTGTTGGCCCATAGAGCCCAATAGCCGGTTTGCTCGACCATATAGCGGACAAACTTCAAGATGTCGTGTGTCTTTCGTGATTCAATATCATCAAGAAGATTCATGAAGTCTTTGATCTTTGTGATCGTACCCTTCTTGATCTCAGGAATATCCTCACAGGTCTTCATGGCACGAAACAGGCTAACGGTGTGATTGTGGGCATAAGCCACCAAATGATCCTGCGAAGTGTCACCGATTCCTCTTGCAGGTTTGTTCATGATCCGAGTCATGGCCCCATCGTCTTTACGATTATGAAGGACACGCAAATAAGCAATAACATCCCTGATCTCTTCTCTCTGATAGAAACCAGTTCCTCCGATAACCTTATAAGGAATCATCTGATGTATGAAAAGTTTTTCAAAATTAGCAGACTGATCGTTCGTTCGGTAAAGAATAGCGAAGTCCTTATACTTTGCGCCTTCTTTCACCTTTTTGGAGATGACATAAGAGATGAAAGCCGCCTCTGCCTGCTCATTTGCGCATGTGACTTGAACAAGCTTTTGTCCACCAGGCTTATCTGCAGTGAGATCGCGATGATCCTTGTCGTTTGAATCGTTTCTGTCGATCAAAGTATTACCTGCTTGCACGATAACTTCCGTAGATCGGTAATTCTTATGAAGTACGATTTTTGTGCATGGAAAGTAATGATTCTCAAAGTTCAAGATTAAGCCAACATTCGCGCCGCGGAACTTGTAGATGGACTGTCTGTAATCACCTACTACAAATAAGTTGTTTTGCGGATAGGCGAGCAAGGCCAATAATTGAAACTGAGCATGATTCGCATCTTGATACTCATCAGAGTATACATACTTAAATTTGTTCTGCCAGTAGTTGCGACATTCTTCGAAGTCACGAAGTAGCACAACCATGTTCATAATCAAATCGCCAAAATCCATGGCATTTTGCTCTTTCATAAGCAGCTGGTAATCGCGGTACACGATCGACATACACTGATCGGCAGTTGTCTCCGCATTGTGCATCGCACAAAATTCCGGATCCCAAAGCTTATTCTTTGCATTATCGATGTAATGTAATGCAAGTCCTGGCTTGTATTTTTTGGTGAGACCATGAATCTCATAAAGTCGATCAATAAGATTCAAGCAGTCACCTGTATCATAAATGGTAAAATTGCTTTCGTAATTAAGAAGCTGGCAATGTTTGCGCAGCATCCGGACGCACAGGCTGTGAAACGTCCCCATAAATAAGTCTTTAACTTTATCCTCGCCGACAGCTTTGGCGATTCGACCCTTCATTTCTTTAGCGGCCTTATTGGTAAAAGTGGCGCAGTAGATCTCGCCTGCCTGTATATTTTGAGACATCATATTAGCGATGCGGTAAGTTAGCGTCTTTGTTTTTCCTGATCCAGCTCCAGCTAACACCAAGACTGGTCCATAGAGGGTTTCGGCAGCTCTGCGCTGCTCAGGATTTAACTCGCTCAATAAGCTTTCAATCGTGGACGGCGCAGGTGCGCTAATGGTTTGTGTAGACATAGGTGATCCTCCTTTGATTTGTCCCGGTGAACCGGAGCGTTAGCGATATTTTTAAAATCTCCATTTGGTAGGCAACTTGACCCACCTTCCATTCCTATGCTTGATCTCGTGCATGCAAATAACGCAGCCAAGCTTTCCTCCGCCAATCAAATAAACTTTATGCGCACACGGGATTATCGATTTCCAGATCCCTTTAAGACACTGTATCATGGAGAAAATCCCCCTTTTATGTAAGAAAGCCGCAATTTGCGGCTTCCTGAATACTTTTTTACACTTCAGCAAGTGCATCTGCAAAACGCTTCTTGAAAGCTGCAACACGCTGCTTTGTAATCTTTTTGTTTTCGATGTATTGTTGTCCAGCAACATGAGACAGACGACCTTCTTCTGCTCCTTGGAACTGTTCAACGAGTTCATCAAAAACTTCTTTCATCTTAGCTGTGTTAGCCATAGTAATAACACTTCCTTTTAATATAATGTAAGGCATTACTATTTTATCACAGCTTAACGTCTTTTGGCACTCTTGATTAATGTCGGATGAACTTTCTCTATTTGAGACAATAATTCCTCAAAGGTATCTCGGATATCCCACTGCGCTTCATCTGTCGTCCGAAGGTTAATGAGATGATAAGCCTCCCATAAGCTGAAGCTGGCCACCACGCGGCGCTTGTGAGCGTTAAGAACAACATAGGCAGCTGCTTCTGGGGCATCAGAGTGCTCAATATTCATGTAGTAGAATTTTGATGCCTCCGCCAATTCCTGCAATAAATGCCCTAAACCGGCCTCTTTGATTCTTGGAGGAATGGTAATCCCAGCATGTACAGTTGGCTCATTGAAACTGAAAGACACGCGACGATTGTGGCGAAGCAATTGATGCCAATTAGCCTCGGATACCAAAAAGTCAACTTTATAATGGACTGACTTAAAGTATTCCGGTGCCATATCATTTGGCCCCATCTCAAACAGTAGCTGGTCAATTAGCTGCTTCTGTTGAACTGGACCCATCATGCGGGCGCGGTGAGATGCTTCGGCAAGAGAGGCACCTGACTCTTCAGAAATGATTTGCGATACAATACCTTGGATGGCCAATTCCTCCGGCTCCCATGAAGACAGTTGGGCACTCCAAGTAGGATAAGGTGCAGGAATCACATTCTTCTCGAATGCACGAACTCGCTTCTTGCTGTTCACTTGGTATTGTGATGCATTAGCATGGCGAAGCAGTGTAGGTAGCACCTTTGTGATCTCTAGCTTCAGATCATCAGCCAGCATTAAAACCTCTGGATAATCAGAGTTCTTCAGCTTTGCAATGCCATCTCGCCAAGCGCGGCCATTCGCCGTCATGCCAAGCTGCGTATACATAGCCATAGGCAAAGCATAGCGTGCATCTTCGAAGGCTAACTTCATGGCATTCGCTTTGATGCGGTTGATTTCTAAGTCGGAAGCAGGATAGTATCCGCCTTCTGTAAGGTGCTTGTATACGCCATCGATCAGCTTCTCGAACACATCAAAGCACCTATTCATGTAGAACTCGAAGTCCTCATTCATCATGTCGTTCAACGGGAATGGATTGTACCATTCACCACGAACCGGCTTCTGATAACGCTGACTGTATTCTGTGATCGCATAGAACTCATTAGAGAGCTCCAGTTCGGCAGATGCCAGGCGTGACACTTTCTCTACGCCAACATGAGCGACAGCATGTTCAGCAACGCTGGAATGACCATAGGATACGGTCCACTTCTCATGAAAGGCGTTAGCTTTTTCTGAGAGGCGCGAATAGGCGCCGTCATAAGAAATGGAGCTATCGATTAATCCTTCCTCAATGGATTCGATTAGATGCTGCTTAAACGATTTTGGGGATCGAGACACCCATGCGAATAGAACAGCGACAAATTCTTCTGGCAAATTTGTAATGCAATACACGTTACCTTCCGGATTAGTAACGTATTTAGAAATGATGGAATGTGTTTCATTATCCAAAGAAGGATCACTGTCGACTAATCCAAGATTCAGAGTCCCCTGATCAGAGGACTCCTTGGCTAGAGATTTGCCGGCAGCTCGTGATTTACGTTGCTGTGTCATACAATATCTCCTTTAGCTTTTGTTTTGTTTCCGATAGGATTGAAGTTCTTCATAATCGGATCGAAGGTTTTTGAGTTGTTCGGGTTTTAAATAAATCACGTACATATCGTCTGGATCACAATTAAGCTTATCTTTCATGCGCTTAATTGTGCCATCTTTTTTAACATGTTCTATACGACTTGCTTCGTACGAAATATTTGCAGGAATCTCATCAAGTGATACTGGCTGAGTCATGCGACATCTCCTTAAATAGATTGCTGATATGTATCATGCTCAAAGAGCTCGATGCATGCCAATATGCTTTGACGATATTTAATTCCGCCTTTTCCAATAACCCGCTTGCCATGCACAATGACATTGATATCAAGCGGGCCAAGGATGGTTCCATTCTTAGGGATCAGCTCATGCCGATATTTCACCACATAAGCTTGCGGCCCATACTTTTCGACGGAGGCATGACCGACAGATCCGTCCTCAAACGTGATCGCCGTCCGATGCATATTAATTACCGCCGAGATCGTTAAATACGTCGATGCTTGGGCCAGCTTCGTAATACTCCGGCTTCTTGCCTTCGTCTACTTGCTTGCCAACCTTGCCCAAGTGAAGCTCTATATCTGTTGTAACAAGTGAACAAGACTCGCCTGTGCCACCCATTACTTCAAATCCAATACCGCCACCTGGCTTGATTTTAAACTTCGCTGTATGTTGTTGCATATTAAACAGCCTCCTCTTTGATTTGTTTTATGAGATCGGCATTTACATCTGCCTCGTTAATTCCTTTGTAAATAAAGGCTTCTTCGCCCAAAATGGTCTTGATTTCGTTATCATCAAGGCCTTCGGTATCACGATCTACAATCGTCACCTTTGCAGGCTGATCCGTAATGATCTGGCGAACGCAACCGTCTTCGATTATAACTGCGATTTCCATCGTATACCTCCAATATCGAATTTCAATACCGCCGTCCCGTGCGATACATTTCAAAAAGCAAGCCGAGGGCTAATGCCGCCGGCTCCCCTTATTGTAAATTCCTAAGCCCAGCTTGTCGCAAGGAACTCGATTTCACCTGCTTCGTTCGTTGTGAAGGAATCCTCGTCAATACTCCAGCCGGCAGCTTCGCAAGTTTCCATTGCTACATATTTGTCGTGCAGTTGTGCAACTTTGTTCGTGAAAGCTTTCTCGCCCATCGGTACTTTGTACCAGTCAGACCAAGTGTTAATGACTTGCTCGCCTTCTGCGTCTTTATCGACAGAGAAGCCAAGTGGCAGAAGCTTATTGTCTTTTGTTACGCCAAGTGCAACCTTACGGGTTTGGTGAGCCCAATCTGTGATCGTCACATTATGCTGAACACCGAAGCCCATCTCCAAAACAGCTTTCTCTACGAAATCCAAACGGGAAACCTTACACTCATACGTCTTAAAGTGAGACATGTGATAACAACCCTTCTATGATGAATTTTTTAATACCGAATTTAGCATGTGGGCCAAGGACTTACACCTTGGCATGATAGCCGCAACATTCAGGGAGCGCGGCAGCTGTCTCCGCACACTTGCTCCCTACCCTTCTTTTTCGCCCCATCACCGCAGGCACCAGCACTTCCGGATCTCTTTTTTCGCCATCTATCTCCACCGACGTAGCGTCTAGCGTCTTTGCCGGTCGGGACTGTAATACTAAGTCTCCTCGTGCTTATTCCGCCACCACATGCTTCTTACTTAATCACCGAAATAGGTTCCGACAATCTTCTTCAACAATTCAGTGCGTCTTACTTGCGTTTCGGTCACTTGCTGGTAAATTGCATCGGGCATTTGCTCGAGCTCTTGCTTTGTATAAGTTTTTTCAATCATATATTTCGATTGCTCAATTATGCTGCTGACTTGCTTGGAAATCGGGGCTGAAATCAAGTCGGTGAACACATGCAAATGTCCGACCCGTTTTTGGAGGTCGTCAAAAGCCTGTTCGAACTCCTTGACCTCATCCAACGCAAACCCGATAGCCCGCTGGACGCGATGCTGCTTAGTTTCGTCCTTTTCACCAGATGAATACTGATTAACAAGCTCAAAGGCCTTAACTCTCTCTTTTTCAGGATCGAACATGAATTACCACAACCTCTCTTGATCTAAACTTCGATATCATTAATAATACGCAGTCTGTTAGGTGTCTCCTCGCGATAACCAGTACCATGAATAAAATCATGCTCCTTGCTAGATGCACATTTTGCAGCCTGTTTTGCCCACTTACGAAGATCTTGCAAGAGAATCGGATCACGCTTAGATAAAGGAACGAGACGCTCTGCCTGCATCACTAGATCGTCTGAGCAGACATAGTGTGTATCACGCTCACCTTTACGGAAGGCAGCGAATGCGCGGCGTCCAGCCTCTGCTACGACTTGCTCGATCTCAGCTCCTGAGAAATCAGGTGTTAGCTCCGACAGCTTTTCAAGAAGATTGCATGAGATTACATTTCCACCTTCCTTGATCACTTCATTTGGATCTGTGGAGATGGTATAACCACGCTTTTTCAAGTGAATACTAAAGATATCTTTTCGCTCATGCTGATGCGGCAAGCCAACAAAGAAGATTTCATCGAAGCGACCAGCACGAGTAAGCTCAGCCGGCAATCGCGTAATATCATTAGCCGTTGCGACAACGAACACAGGCTTCTCTTTTTCCGAAAGCCAAGTCAGCATCGTTTGAACAACGCGACTCATCGTACCCGCATCTGAGCGATCAGACGAGCTCATGCCAGCCAATCCTTTTTCAAACTCATCGATCCACAGGACGCATGGACTAACAGCCTCTGCCAGCTTGAGGGCACGATCAATATTTTTCTCGGACTGACCCACGCGGGAGTCCATAATGTCACCCATATTCATTTTAAGAAGCGGCAAGTTCCATTCAGCAGCAACAGATTTTGCTGAAAGAGATTTCCCGGTTCCTGGGAAACCTGCAAGAACTACGCCTCGAACCGGATCAATATTGAAATTTGCAGCAGCCTCAGGTTCAAATGCATAATAAGCATCATCAAACCAGTTTCGCAAATTATCGATGCCGCCGACATTCTTCATGTCTCCAAGCTTCGTGATGTATTCAAGCAATCCAGTTTTGCGAATAACTTGCTCTTTCTCTGCTGTGATTTCAGCCAAAACAACTTCTTTGTGTTGAGAAACTGACTTTTTCAATACATTAATAATTTCTGATTCAGTCATACCAACAAGGGCATGAATGATAGCTTCTCGCAGACGACCTCCTGGAAGTGGCAAGTCTTTTGTTTTCAACATTACTTCGATGGACTCAAGAAGTTGAATGACGCGTTCGCGGTCCGGAAGATCATAGGACACCATAGTGATTAGCTTTTCAAGCTCCATAGGAATCTGTGTTGTAGGTGATACAAGTAAAATTGGCTTGTATACTGCATCCGCCTTTTCAAGCGTGTCGCGCAATTTACGTTTAGCTTGATAATTTCCCCAAATGTCATGGAAATCCTTAATGACAAAAATAGCTTGAGAGCTGTAAGCATTTATGTAATCCATGATCTTTAGCGGATCAAAGATCTTCTCAACCTGCTCGCCTGTCATGAGGTCAGTTAGTCCGCTTGTAATCGTCCATGAAAAGATGTGATAGCCCTTTGTTTCAGCGATCATTTTGAGGTCATCTTGGAACCTTACCTCTTCATAAGTGTTGACAAGAATGGAACGACGACGCGAACTCATAAGTGTAGTGATTTCTTCTAATCCTGAAAGTTTCATAATTTGGCTCATAATGGCCTCCTAGTATTTTAATTAGATCGATTGTTTTTCTTTTGACCAGTGAGTTGTTTCTCCGTCCAAACTTTCAACGAACAGTACTTCAATGGCATCGCCTTCAATTCCATATGCATCGGTTTGCTCAATACCAGCGATCAGATCTTTATCTGTTATGACGCCGTTACTGATTTGAGTAATAATGGCTTCTATATCCGATGGATCCTGAACATCGATTGAAACTGTACCTGTTAACGTATATACGATGTTTGCTTTCAATTGAAATCCTCCTAAAATTCGATATCTGCGAATTGCTGCACCATCTTCATCTTGGATGCTGCTTCTCTCGATTTTCGGACGATGCGACTACGGCTTTCTCTGTACGAATCAAACTCTTCAGTGAAAATTGGATCATTAGACTCTCGACCGATGACTGCACTCAAGTAAGAACTCTCTGCATGAATCTGTTCCGCTTTATCGTCAGGAACACCGATTAAAACTTCGCACGAGAATCCAGACGACATGACCATCGACGCGTCAGCGACGTTAGACTCTTCTGTTTTAAGTCCTGGAGGAGCTGTAATGCGCAGTTGGCGATTTTTATCTAAATCATAATAGGTGTATACATAACGATCAGAATCGTCAATAAGATCAGAAAGCGGACGAAGGAGCGAAAGCAGGTCGTTGAAGATACCCGTAACGCCATTTTTATCCTTACTGCTTTGAATGGTTATATGCTCAAATGTAGCGACTTCTTGATTCGCTTTTGTATCAACAACAACGCCTAGTCCGCCTTTTATGACGATTGTCTTACCAGCATGAATAACTAGTTCATTACTTGATTCACAGTAGTTGCTTAACATCTCATCAATCAAGGTGCGAAATAGATCCGTACCCTCCAGGCGCATGCTCTGGTTGTTATGTACAATATCAGAAAGTATTGCTTCCAATTGCTCGGTTTGAATCGTTTTATTGAGCGTAGAATTGTCTGGAAATTTTGCGATCAGCAAGATTCTCTGCTCATTTTCGCCAGCAGCTAGAGACAATTCCACCTTGTCACGCTTACCAGTGGTCATGTTGATCAAGTACTCAGGCTCAATAATCGTGCGGTCAAGAAGTGAGAAATCGATATGATCCATTTCACCTTCAAAAGATGGTTTTGGACTTAGTATTGGCATTTGAATCGCCTCCAGAAGTTTTTGTAATTGGTGAATATAGGTGGATTGCTGCGGGTTATTGCCCGTAATAGCAAGTATTTTTCCATAAAAATTTAGGGACTTTGATACAGACCCCATGTAGCGATCAGACAATTCAATATCAATGTCAGCCAAGCTCAAATCAGGGACACTCGGATCATCGTCTGGATCGTAGCCAATTTCCCACTTTCCAGTGTTGGGATTGTAGCCTCTATTGCCTCCAGCTCCAAGCCCCCATTCTCTAGGCAGCATATGCATTAGACACCGCCAATCTTAGCCATCACCTTGGCCCTACGATGATAATTAGTCTTGCATGTATAATCACAATAAGTGAGCCTGCTATGAATGATATGCCCACAGCATCGGCAATGCTTCTTTCCTAACTGACCTTCCATCCACTTATCAGCATGCTGATAAACAATGTCATGTGTCGTTTGAAGTGTCATCTGCGTATCAATGACGCGCTGATTACTGGAGCCAACAAACATGCCTTCGTTCATATATTTCTCAGTAGGAATCCTGTACTCAGCCTGGTAGTCACCGTCAACAAGAAGGTCTATTACTTCCATGAGCTCGCGGATCTGATGAGGCAAGACGACCTCGTGCATGCCATCTCTTTCTGTGCGACCAGAGTAGACCTCTAATGCTTCTTGAACATCAGGTCCATCTTGCAGTCGTGTCTTATATTTTATGCCGTGTGTCAAGAGACTCTCTATCTTATAGGCAGTGTAGACAACGATATGAAACTTCGGATCAATAGCTTTTAATCGCCGACAAACCCGAATCAAATTGCGTGTTTGGAGCAATGGCTCACCGCCACAGAAAGTGACTTGTCGATTCCATGCGTCGCGGGAAATCATACCTGCAACTTCATCAACCGTCATTTCCTTGCGAAGACCGCCAAACTCCCAGCTTGTAGGGTTAAAGCACCCTTCGCAAGGATTGACGATACCGCGAATGCAGCCTTTCAAAAATAACTCCAGCCTCTTACCTGGGCCGGCAGTGGTTGCATCTTTAGTCACACCCATAAAGCGAAGAACATCATTGCTGCTCATTTCAATCACCTCGTATTCGCAAATTGTATTGCGTTACATTAGTATAAAATAAAACATAGGGAAAGACAAGAGAAAAATGGCGATCTCATTAGTAATAACGAGATCGCCATGAGTTGCGCCGTCATGGCGCCTTATTCTCCGCTATTCCAGCGGATAGCGAGTGATTTTGTCTCGCCTTGATACTTCAGTGCTTCAGGCAACGACTTTTTGAATCCTTCGATTGCCTCTTTAATTGCAACTTGGACACCTGCAAGAATATCTTTCTTTTCAGCAGCAAAACGAGCTTGCTCAATTTTCTTCTCTTCTGGCTTTAACTCTTTTAAGCGCAACTTAACTTCCTCTTCTTTTGCTTTGATCAGATCTTTAGCAGAATCCTCTATCTTTTTGATTCCATTATCGACATAGCTAATCATGTGAGCGCGGGCCAGGGTTTCATTGAACGGACGGTCACCAAGAAAATCTTCATACAGGTTCACGTTTTTCAGATATGTGACAAAAGCATCTGAATCGGAAACCTCGACTTTATGCTTAGTTGTACGCATAGATAAAGTGGCAACATCAAGCATGATCTTTCCGTCTTTGTTGCTCGCCACAAATGCCTCTATTACGCCTTCAAGCTGCTTCGCCTGATCCAATGGCTTCTTCAGTTTTTTATCCCACTCAGCAACAACAGCATCGCGCATCGCTTTTATTCTCTCTGCTTCTTTAGTTAGGATTTTGCGACGGATTACCATTTTTCGAATCGTAAGCTCATCAAGCTCTGGGCGGACAGCACCTTCTGTTTGGACATCTACAAGAAGCTGATCAATCATACTTAAGTCTTCTTCAAATATAGCTGCTTCAAAAATTGAGTTCATGGATGATTCCTCCTTAGTTGTATCTCGTAATGAATTTGGGAGCGTTAGCGACCCTCTTCGTTCTTAATTTCTTGCTCTATAATAGGTGTACACGGCGGGCAGATTGCAGACCCATCTTCAAGCAGCCAGCACAGCTCTTCATCGAAAATGTCTTCGATGTCTTTACCACATTTGAAGCACTCGCCTTTTTCCACTATAACACACCCTTGTTAAATGTATTGAAGCAGTTCACAGTACTCGCCACTGTGTTTTTTATACAGTGTACTGTTGTAGACCTCGGACCAATCACCAGTTTCCCTTGCATTTATGATGCGTTTTATGTCCGCTACAGTAGTGCGACTCTTTTCTCGCTTACTCTGAATAGTGCGTAATATTCCTTGCACGACAATCACTCCTCGTCTCCCTGCAGCTGCATTTGAAGCAGCCTTATTGTTTCATGCATCGTCTGGATCGTCTGCACATAGGCAAGCAGTCGATCATAAGTCATGGCCACATAATCAGTATCACTTCCCTTGAATGTAAAGGGAAGAAAATAAAACTCTCGATTCATGGCGCGAGCTTCTTCTTCTAATTTGTCGAGCCATTCTTTCTTAATAGAGATTTGCTTCTCTCCTGTGGCGCTCTTGGTCCCGCGCTCCTTGAACTCGGCAAGCGCAGCCGTTAACGATTCTTCAGTAATCATGTCACCCAGCGCATAATGAAGAGCGCCAGAGGCTAGTTGCCGGCGAGCAACATCCCTGGCGCTATGAACAGCTTTATTATATTGCTTGGTTCCGCGATTTTCGAAATTCATGCCTTCTTTTTTCTCGTTCTGCTTATAGCTTCTCGAGCCAAGACTGGATTTTGCCTTCATTGACTTATATTGATTAAAGCCAAAACACTTTCGACAAGATTTGTCGACGTTGGCACACTCTTGCGCATAAACACAATCGCTCATGTAGACTCCCTACTTCGGCAAATAATCCGATGGATATTTAGTTGCGTAATAGTCTTTTATATCTCTGTAGTTTTTAATGAAAATAATTCCAAGTCCAATTATCGCAACTAGGATGAATGAAAACTCAAGAAAGTGTCCGTAATTATGATTTGAACTAACCCAGTGAATCCCGAAGTGAATGCATGCAACGCAGGCCAGGCATATCGAAGTTACGATCAAGTTGAATCCTTTGACTGATTCTCGGAACGTAACTTTTTCGGAAAGCCAAACGAAGCCTATGTTTGTTTTTCGTAGTATTAGTGCTACAGAAAGCATAACGCCAGCTGATATAAACTGTGTTAACAGGGTTCCGATTACACTATCCTGTATGGCTTCAATGGATCCGAACATCTTCAACACTATAGAAAAAATAACCACGGCTTGAACGATACCAGCTATCAGATACCCTGCGACATAAGTCACAAATGCATAAAGAAATCTCATTCGAAGCAAACTTAGTATTAGGATAAGAGTTAATGTGGTTGACCATACATTATTTACGAGCTGCGTCATATCAAGAATATGAAGCATGAAAACAGATGTGACTGCTACAATGGCGGATCCGAAGAGTAATCGTAGATGAATGCCACAAGTGGGTAATCGAAAAATGACGACACCCATATACAATATAGCAAATGTTTCTAGCGTTGACCCAATAATACGAAGCATGTAATCGGTTAAAATCACGTCTTACCAAACCCCTTCAGCAATTTGTGTATGCCTGAAATAGGTTTGTCAACGGTAGTCTCTATTGTAGTATGGTTGTGATGACTAACAACACTACGAATGAATTTCTCAACAAATTCTTTCTTAATGCGAGCTACAGTGGCAAATTTACTATTTTTACACGGCACCGCAACAAAGTATACCTTACCGAGGGCTGAATCGTAAAATTGTATTTTTTTCATGTTGACAAGATAAGGCCTATCGAGTATATCAAACCCCTTGTCCAAAAGAATCTCTTCGATCTCACTTTTAGTCGTTATTTGATAATATTTTTCGCTACCAATATGATATGCAATGCGACGACCTTCGTTTTCAATAAAGTCAACGTCCATGACATTAATACACTGGACAGTTGTATGACCATGGCTGTCTATGTGAAGAACAGACATAGGGAACTCCGATTTCATATGATGACTCCTCTAAGATGACTTACAACCCCAATCGAGCGGAGTATAAAATACCACAAACATTTGTGTTTGTCAAGTATTTTATATGTTCCGCTAATTATGTATACAGGGCGTGAATTGCACTTTATACTAAAAAAAGATCAGGGTAATAAGCACCTATACGATATTGGAGTCGATTTTAAGAAGCGAATTGCTTGTGACTTTAGCATTGGCTTTTGCTTCCAAGCTTTTAATCGTTGCCTCCATGCGATAATGGAAATCAAGAAAATGATCCTCAAAATCAAATAGGTTTACAGTAGGCGATCTATAGCCATCAGGAGCAGGATAGTTGCGAGCATGTTGAATGCCGCCTGCGCGCCTGGCTACCTCATTTCCACCCGTATATAAATCCTTGAGCACAGTTTCAATTAGACGCTGGATAGCATCCTTATTGCGACGTGCTCTCGCGAAGTCATATTGGGCCCTCGTGTATAGCTCGTTGATATGATGATTCAGACTTGACAGTGATTGAAGATCTGGCTGAAGTGGAACCAATATTTTACGACAATCTTGCTCGTATCGATCTACAGTACGACCCCATGCAATCAAATCCTCATTAAGAAGCCTATCAATAACGCTCACATAGTCACCCCATTATTACTTTTCCGGATTGGCAAATATGAGAAGAACTGCAATTGCTACAAGAAATGGAATCAATATCGTAAATGCTGCAATAGCAAACTGCAACTTCCTTCATCGGTAAGTTTGAAGAAATTGTTTGGATATCATTATTGAACAACTGGACAACGATTTTGATATGATCAACAGCGCCGTTTTTATACACCGGCGAAACGGTGAAGCTTCCAAGCATGTTTGATTTTTGACCTATTCCTCGTTTTACAAAGCTTCTCGTATCGCCACCCCAGCACTTCTCCAAAAGAAGGTTGAGGCGAAGCAAACACTCATGACCTTCTTTTTGGAGACATAAATAATCAGAGATAGAGCTACCCACAACCTCCGACGACAAAACGCCAATTTTATAACACAATTCATATGATGATCCAATGAATACAAACTGACCATCGATTTTCTTTAAATAGAAACACAGATCGTCTGAATCCTCATCTTCCACAACATCGCAGAAGTTGTCCAAACGAGATTGTAGCTCTTGCTGAATGCAGTGTCGCAGCTCCTGTAAAGTTACTCCGTTCAGGCTTGCAGCCTCAACGATTTTCTCCTCAAAATGCTCATTATGGTTCCCAGCATGACGAATTAATGACTGGGCAAGCCATTTTGCCTTTACAGAAGTGTCGGTTATGTCCATTATGCGCTCTCCTCTAGTTGTTATTGCGATGGTTTATTATTGAGATAGTGTGTTCTCTCTTGCGACGACATATCCAATTGTTCCATTTCCGAGATCCGTAATTGAAATCACATTGCCCGCCTTAAAGGGATTTTCATCCGACTCTACCAAGCGTAGTTGATCTTGAAGGGCAGCGTTGAGTGCCTGTGCCTTTTTAAGACGATCACCTATTCCATCAAGCTCCTTGTAAAGATTCCGGTTTTCACGCTTTACATTTTGAACCTCTTGCTTAGTTCGATTCACCATTGTTTGCCAGCGTTCCAAGTTAAGTGTGATTTTAGATGACATGTCAACCAATTCTTTGAATTGTTCACCCTCATCGGGCAGTCCGAAATATATAATTTCATTCGGCAATGATTTGTCTCGAGAAGCTTTCACTTGTATAATGCCTTCGCCTTGCAACTTTCTAACAGCTCGATGAACAGTCGCCTCGCTAAACGACTTTTCCTCTGTAGGGCCACTAGAAGTATTCCGATTTCTCGCAGGAATACGGTCACTAAATCGACTTAGAATATTTTTAGCCATCGAATCCATTGGTTCTTTAACAGATCCATGAATTGCGGCTTCTTCTTTAATGTATTCATGTACAAGTAATTCATTTTTACTTAGTAGGCTTTCAATCAGGCTCTCCGACATAATAAATTTCCCCTCCTTGAAAATTGGCAACCCAGCAATTGGCACATTGCAAGGTATTGCATATTAGCAATATCACCTATTTGCAATACATTATATCATGACAATATAAATAATGCATTACAATTATATGTATTGGAGGGAATTAGCTCAGGTTCGGAAATTCGGCCGCCATGGATTAATATCTTTAGGCCCGTAATTTTGCGTCCTTACCTTTAGATAAGTTTGCCGTGTCGTTTAAGATAAGAGTCCAATTTCATAGAATAAACTATGATTATATAAGGCATTATTTGCTGTGTCAATATGCAGGTTTTTTTCTACAATTAACCGAATTTGATAGAGTTGATTTTCGGTTTAGATACCCATCTATTTGTTTGTCAATATTTAGGTCAAACATTTTCCGGAACGTCGCGATCTCTTTTAACGCAGAGGCGGAATAAATGCGATAGTTGTTGCTAGGATTTCGTTTAGCTTTTGGTATTAAATTATTTTCTTCCCAATAAATAATCGTATCGCGATGAACACCTAAAATGAGCGAAGCCTGTGTGACATTAAAAGTTTTCTCATCCATCTTTTTAATCCTCCTAGCCTACACATGCTGCATGTTATGACGGTTTTGAGCAATATAGGCGAATTGATCATGAAGCATGGCCATTTTGGATGGATCATGCCTGGCGGCTATTAAATTATATGTTTCTAGGCCGTATACGCCAGGATAAATCGTATGCCATTTATTGATGGCCGGCTTAGGATCAAAAGCTGATGCGACTGAAGAGCCTAGAAGAACGACCACGGAAGGTCGAACGGTCATAACCTCAGCATTCAGATGATTGCTGCAAGCAGCAGCATCCTTACCGTCTCGACACTTAATCATGGATGTCACATAGACTTCTTGCGGCAGTATACCGAAACGTCGTAGGAGTCCTGCCAGAACTGATCCACTCTCGGTTTCGAATAAAACGTCATCGGGAGTTTCCCCGATGACCATGATTCGAGCTGTTCGATTGTGGAGTGATAGCGGCTTCGCATAAGAGCTAAGCGGGCAAGATTGACAATAACGAATGCTTTGCAGCAATTCGTCGTGCGACATTTCAAGTAAACAGCCGTCCGGCATGCCCACCAACTGATTAACGAAGATCTTTGGGTCCTCGTAAGCTGTGCTCATGCAAAACGCCTCCTATTCATTAAATTAATGCCATCATGGCAGGGTCTTCTTCGCGAGCCAATTCTTCATCCGTAGGAGCTGGTCCATCATCTGGCTGCTCTTCGACAAACTGTGCATCGCGTGGAATATTGCCAAGCACCACATTATTTGTGTAATCATACAAGGCAGGTGAACTACGTAGCGCATCAAGCAATGCTTCCTTGCCCTGCCAAACGAGCTTATTTCCGGCTCCATCAATATATGGGTTCTTTGTACTCTCACCAAAGAAGTAGTATGCGCCGGCACGATGAATGACATCCATTTCAATAGCTGTCTCTGATATGTTTTTAATTCGATCGACGCCGCCGATCCAGTAGTAATCATATTCAGCTACCTTAAATGGAACTGCACATTTATTCTTAACAAACTTAATTGTTGTCGCTTGTCCAAGGAATGCACCTGATTTCTCGATCTTCTTGGCGCGTACATCAAGACGCATAGAAGAATAAAAGCGCAGAGCCCGCCCGCCTGGTGTTACTTCAAGCGTCATACCTTGACTGCCTGGCTTCTCGCGCAGCTGATTGATGAAAATGAAAGTCGTATTGTGCTTGGAAGCAAGGCCTTTCAATTTACGAAGACCTTTTGACAACATACGAGCTTGCAGTCCAATTGGATTGTAGTTCATGTCATTCTCAAGCTCAGCCATCGGAGTAAGCGAAGCTGCTGAGTCAACGATAACAATGCCGAAGGCTTCAGATAAGCACATGGCTTCCATGAGGTCAAATGCAGCCTCTCCTGAGTCAGGTTGATTAATGAGCATGCCGCTTTCCTCTGACACATCGACTTGAAGATTTCGAACATGCAGTGGATCAAGCGCATGCTCGGCATCGATGAAGCCGGCCTTTTTACCGAAAAGCGGGCCGGGCAGCTTGGATAGCCTTTGAAACTCCGCAACAACCATTAAGCAGAAGCTTGTTTTACCAGCCGATTCAGGACCATAAGCCTCAATGATTCGTCCGAGCGGGACTCCGCCAATGCCTGAAGCATGATCCACACTAGGAATACTTGTCGATATTGGGTATATTTCTACAGCATCTGATTCAAACGTGAAAAATGTTCCATCGCCGAATCGCTTATTGAAGTCTTTCTTTACATCCTTAGTGCCGGCAAGCGCCTCTGTGACCTTATCCAAATTCGACTTCTTATCTCCAGCTGCCATTTACTACACTCCCTTGTAAGTCTTGATGAATTGATCGATTGCATCCTTAGCGGATTTTAGCTGACGAAGTGCAACAAGTAATGGATCCTCTGGATCAAATTCTTTTTTTGCCGATTCCGTTAACTTCTTGCCACGCTGATACAAAGCTTGGGAGAAGAATTGCGCTGCAATCACCAGTAGGTGATCCGGTATTTCTTGCTCCTTATCGATGAATGCGCGTACAACTTGAAGCGTCTCGTCAATCATGCGGCCTTTGGCCTTTTTTGATCCGATACCCTTGTCTTCATAGTGAGCGTAAATGCCGTGCATAAAGCGAGGCAATGCATCCTTGGGGTTATGGGACATCAATTACACCTACCTTCTGTAACTGTTTCTTATACGCCTTCTTGAGTTCCAATCTGTGAAAATGTTCATCCAAACAAGTGGCCACAATACAGAAGCTAGAACAAATGTAGTAATCCATGACAACTCGAAAAATCCGCTGCCTGTGTAGATATTTCTGATCCAGCAATAAGCCGATCGAATGAAGTAAAGAATAATACCGATGGAAAGGTATCCTAAGATAACCCACCCTAAATAAATCAAATAACTCATAGCACATCCTTCTTTCTTCGCACTTGATGAAACGGGGATACGAAAACAATCTCGTAATCCCCGTCATCTAGGCTATTCTTATCGACCGCTGTAACCGCCTTGTTGACCATAAGGCGGCTGTCCACCAAATCCTTGACCATTGGGTACAGCTGGAGCACCATATCCACCTGCTCCAGGAGATGCAGGTGCGCCGTATCCACCAGGTCCAGGTGATGCAGGAGCGCCGTAAGCTGGTGCGCCATATCCACCTTGAGCACCTTGCGGAGCGCCATAGCCTTGAGGTTGTTGACCGGCAGGAGGAGCAAAAGGAGCGCCACCAGGAGGCTGCTGTTGTTGATTACCATAACCACCCTGTTGCTGTTGGTTGCCATAGCCGCCTTGTTGTTGCTGTTGACCGTAGCCGCCTTGTTGATGCTGGCCACCCTGTTGCTGTTGACCGCCACCTTGCTGACCGTTATTGTTAGCTGGTGAATCAAGTGCTTTGATCATCGAAACGCGAATCGTTGGCCAATAAGCGCCATTAGCATCTTTATTTAGGTACGGTGTACCTTTGACGAATACTTTACGTCCAATTGCCAAATGCTCCATTATGAAATTGTGATTCACTTGAGATCCATTAGCGTAAGCCCATGCTTCCAGCTTCCAGAACTCAGCGTCATCGCGGCCTTGAAGGTTAACTGCAATGTTGGAATTGGCAACCTTCGCCCCATCGTTCATCGGCTTAGTGGTCGCATGAACGCGCGCGCCGCCGTTTGGATCTTTGATTCCAGAAATGTTTCCGATTAGTTCAATCTCAGCATGATTATCAAAATGACGATTATTGTTTGGTTGATTAGTTGCCATAATTGCATAACTCCCCTTTAAGGATAGATTGGTATGATTCTCAATATGAATAACGGAACGTTAGTGACGGACTTTAGTATCCCAATACGTAAACAATGCGCTTTTCCTCACGCCTGATTTCCGTAACCGTAAGCAGGTGGGTCGAATCGTCAAGGAGGGTAACAGATAGCTCTGTCCCCTCTTCGACTTCTCGATCCTTTGGGTACATAAAGTCCTGCTCATCGCCGGTAGGAAACTCCAGGACATTACGCATGATTACGACTTCCCCTCACTAGATCTTGTGTACGTTGCACGCTTGCGCGCCACGATTGCCTTGCATGATTTCAAATTGAACGCGTTGACCTTCATCTAGCGACTTGAAGCCTTCTGTTTGAATAGCTGAGAAATGAACGAATACATCGCCGCCTTGTTCTTTCTCGATAAATCCGTATCCTTTTTCTGCGTTAAACCATTTCACTGTACCTTGTTCCATGTTGTGCACCATCCCTATTAGTATTGTTTTTTCTTACAATGTGACGACTTGAAGATCAAAAGCGACAACAGAATAATCTGTTTGAGTGCCGATTTTTGTTTTTTGACTGACCATATTTACGAATCCTTGGATGCATAGAAGCTGACTAGGATCAATAACTGGCTTGAAGTGCTCATACATTTCACTAGACATAAGAACCGTTGTTTTGCCAACCACATCATCAATCCTAACGACATGAAGGTCATCAGATAACTTGAATTGCTCGGTTACAAAACCGCCAACCGTAACTTCCTCGGATTGCTTGGCTTTTAAGCGAATCTCTTCAGAGAAATGTGTTACATGCTTTCGAATATCTTGAATCGTAGCCATTAATTAGCGCCCCCGATCACGATATTCGCGAAATAAATCTTCAACCTCTTTGTCGAGTTCACGCTGCTGAATAATACCTTTATTGATCAAGATATTAATGAGGGCGTTGGCGATAATATACGCGGTCTGCATCTCTTTCTTTCCCGCATCGTCGTTAGATGCGGCAGAAGTCTGATTTGGACCACCCACGCCGACTAACTCGCGCTCCGGCATCTTACCTGCCTCCAAAGACTCTAGCCCTTTTCGAGACGGCGGTATAAGGTCATCGAAACCGCTCTGCTCTCGCTCATTAGCAAACTCAAACAAATCCTTATCAGGCTCATTACTGCTAGTAGACATCTGTATTCCTCCTGTAAGCGATAAATGTATTGTAGCATCTTTCCCTATGTTTTGCAACGCGTTACAAAATTAAAATAGACGCTACAGATAACAGTCATCCGTAGCGTCTACATATGGCGCAAATACATGGATTATTGTCTATATAGCGACGAATAGATCCTTCTTTCTATTATAATCATAAGGATTCAGGAGTCGTCAGACGACCTTCTTAACTGTAGTCCATTTATTCTTCATCCGAAAATCGACGATACAGTTTTCGATATCTCGGAGTGTCAAGCCAAATTCAGCCAGCTTTTTATGAAGAGATTCTATTGGTTGTTCATGTGGCCTATGTACGCTTACACCTAAAACTTTCAATATTGCAACAATCAGAAGTCGGTTCTCGATTGCGGTGGCACCAGGCTTTTTCTTAGATGCTTTCATGTTAGTAGCCCTCTTCTCTTTGCTTCTTTGATCATAATCAAATACGTTTGCTTATTTATGATCCCCTTAATGATTCGCTGATTATGGGGTGTGTAGTGTCGCTTAATGTACTTGGATACGGAGATCTGATTCGCTATTTCCCGAATAGGCAGAGGTTTAAGCCTTGTCTCTGTTTTCCGAATGCAATTAAGCAGGTGCTGATCATTCATTTGCCGTGGACGCAGTGCGTGCCCTTCTGCAGTCACCCAGAATCCAAACAAGGACTCGTCATCCTGCTCCGCCTTTACTCGGTTAATGGCAGCCTGAAATGGCCCAGGCGGAATATAGTTATAAGCATTAATTAGCTCCATATGACTTCTCCTTGCTATACCGCCGATAAATACACTGGACGCGAAAGCATTGTGCGTGCATTGAAATTTGTGTAATGGGATACAATTTCTTTATCGGAAAGTATAGTGTTCAGGTAGCCGGCAAGTACAATGGCAGCCATTTCATTGGTCATCATTCGCTGTGGGTGATTCACGACTGTATCGCCACAGGACTGTGAAGGTAGTTTAGATTCAGTGTCATCAAGCACATCGGGATACAAACTTCCTACGGGATCAAGAAGAACCTCTCCGTCAATCTTAACGCCACATACGACTTGTCCTGAGTAACCACTGCGCCGATCATCTTCGATGACGCCATCGATCGCACTATCCAAGTACACAATATTTCGCTTCGTCTCTATGAAGAATTGATGCAGAACCTGTCGCGTAGCATGGTTGTCTACGCAGCCAATCAGTACAATGAGATCCGACGGACCTACATTAACGATGAGCTTGCTGGCATCATCTATGGACTCAATGAAGCTGTCCAGATAAAGGATATCTAGGCCGTAGGCGGATCCGTAGCGTTCCGAAAGCGCTTTGCATTTGAACTCCCCTATATCCTCTTGAATGCAGGGTTGTCTTAGTAGGTTCTTATATTCAAACCGGTCACCATCTACAAGCATATACTTGCATGGCGTAAAAGCTCGTTGCTGACTAAAGGCATGAAGCATCTTAGAGAGACGCTGCACCAAGTATCCGCCATTTCCACCAACACCGATCTGAATCAGATGGATGTTGGTGGAAATGGGAAGATTTATTGTAGGATGATACATATTCGTCACCCTTTCTTCGGTGATTTGATAACTGGAACGATCTGCAGCTTTTCGGTATCGATAAGCATGTCAGTCCGCTCTTTGCTCATTTCAGGGAAGTCCGTCTCCAAATAACTGCGCAGAGACTCGATCGTCATATCGTTATCTGGCACCTCGATGCGATGGCCAGCATAATAGACCGTGTATTCTTGACCAACAATCTTTGATGGCTCTGCTTTTTCTTTCGGAAGAGACACAGGAGCAGATTTCGGCGCCTCACCCTTTAAGCGCGCCAGCTTTTCGGTTTTTGTTTCGGGTATGATGTTTCCGAAAAGATCGTAGTTGTTCATATCGACAACCGGTGCTGCTGGAGCTACTGGATCTACCTCCTGTGGCTCTTGATGCATCGGTTTTATGATGACCTCCGATTTATTTTCACTTTCAAATTCCATTTCAGACATATAAATGCCTCCTTATTTTATGTGTTTGTTAGCCCATTGCTCGAAAGTGCAATTCATTGGAACAACCATGTCGTAATCAAAATCGCAGTGCTGACTGGAATCGAATACTTCGCGCAACGACTTATTCCACTTATTAGTGCTCAATTGATTGTACAGATGATCATTGTTAGGGAGTTCGCGCCACCGGTGCGGCAGCGTTTGAAGCTGAACAAGATCTTTGATTGGCTCATTGATCCAAAAGCACAACTCTCCTGTGGCATGAACGTTGGAGTATGGAAATCGGAACAATTGTGTATCATCACGCAGATATTTGTCCTTATACACTGCACAGTGTCCTTTCACGAAAGACTTCCCCTTGACCTCAAAGGCAAACACCATTTTAGGAAATGGCACAGCCTCGTATGTAGATTCGTGATACTGTACATTTGCTTCAACTTCATCTTCAACCAAGTAAAGGAAATGCGATCCGTTTTTTGTCTGCGCATACTTTACGGCTCCAATCGGGAGAGTTGGCGACGCAAATAGGGTTTCATCTAGCTCGATTACACGCTCTTCTGCAGCTGCTTGGATGATTCCGATCAGTTGATCGTGATGAACATAGAAGCCGCGCTTTCCGCCGCTTTCCTGCTCATAAGCAATGTGAGGCATCCGATCATGAGATAATGAGATTTGAACATTCATGAAGCTTTTCTCCTCTTCTTCTCAGACTTATTAGCAAGGTAGGGTTCAATCAAAGGTAGTGCATCAAGAAGATAACCAAATATCCCTCCAATATTGCTGAAATATTCGTATTCAACTGCAAGCACGTTTTCAATCCATGGCGTATCTTCATGACACTCCCATGATGCAGTGAGCCCGTTCTCATGCATGCCATTATCGGGAAAAGCGGAAATTGTCTTCTTGACCTCTTCCAGATCCTCCTTTTGCTTCTTGCTATATTTATTGCGAAGCGGAAACACCGCTTTAAAAAAGTAGGTGGTAGAAGTATTATGATTTACATCAAGCAGCTCAATGCCATACTTAGAGAATACTTGCTTCAAACACTCCATCATGAGATCTTCTGCACCGGAATCATGATAAGATCCGTTCGAAAATTTATATGTTGGCAGCTCATACCCCTTATCAAACATCCATTTCAGAATCATGATGCGATCTAGCTGATTAATCCAGTATTCGCGCTCTTCGTAACCACCAAGCAGCATAAAGAATCCTCCTAAAAGAAAGTGGTTTTCGGTTTTATTTGTTGCATTCTTGAAATGGCATCAATCCAGTCACGACTGTAGCAATATTCAAACATAGGATTTCGATAATCTTCAGTCTTCAACTCATCAGTATCGTCTTCATGAGTTGGAGCATACATGACGGCATCCATGGCAAGTTCGAGTTGTTGAATCGTAATGGATGAAAGAAAATCGTCTGTCACCTCTTCGTTATTTAATACCATATCGAACACAGGAAATGTCACGGATGTGTGATCGGCAACACTATCTTCAATTGGATTTTTAAATCCATCTAGCACCTGAACAAGCTTACTGTAATTAAATTCTTTTACGGTAGTTTTACTCATGTAAACGACCTCCTCACCGATATTGCCTTAGCTTACCGTGAATACCAGGATAGTCCCTGTACCTATTCATCATAATGTATACGGCCAGGTCACTGGTCACGTTTTCCCAGAGTGCTGCCTCGATTTTCTTACCCATCTCTGCAACGCCGCCCGTATGTCCGTATCCGGAGGAGCTGAACTCAAGTTTAGGGTAAATGGTATCTTTATAGACATTTCTCCCCGTACTGTAATCACTCCGCCCATCAGGTCCTTTATCATAAACACGATCGTATCTAATCTCTTTTGAATAGAATGTGCCTCCACCCATTGGCCTCTCTGCACCTCTGTAGTAGTTTTGACGACCAACAACTGCGTTACTAAAGCTTGTCCAGGTCGTTGCTACCCACCAGAGATCGCCATCAATTTCTTTGATGATAGGCTTGCGATGCTCAGAAGCAGTAACGCGTGGCCACAACTCTGTCTTAAATCGATCACTAGCTTCAAATTCCTGAATAGCTTTGATGCAGGCTATACGCGCCTTCTTTATGCCAGTCATGATCACACTGTCAATTAGCGTTATTTCGATACGAGAATCGTAACCACCTGATACGGATAGGTTTACGATCCAGCCGCGGCGCTTCCTTCGTCCGCCATACATCTTGCTTGTAGGGTCTTTCGGCCTCGAATAATGCGGATATAAAGATCCGACATAGTTATGTAGGTTTCCAAAGTCACCAGGCCTTGCTTCAATTTTGTAGCTGCCACTCCATTCCCACTCGCCATCGGGATATGAGGAGCCACCATTTCCAACAATATTAAGCAATACATAAAGACGATCCGGGCTCTCATGAAGAGAAGCCGGATCGTTATAATCGTGTCGAGGGGCAAGAACATCATATACTTGTTTAGTTGAACCGTATATGTCGTCCACCTCGCTTGTCGCTTAAAAACGATTGCATTTTTTGCTTATTATGAAGTCGTTTCTCCTTCACTGATTGCGTATCTTTCCTAGCAAGCCTTGTCATCGCTTCAATTGTGTCAAAGTATGCTGATATATATTTGGGTGGCATAAATTATCCTCCAGATGCCTTATTAGACTTATCTTTTTTGGCCCTATTGCGCATCAAACTATCGATGGCCATTTTACTCACGTTTTTGCTGCGGGCACGGGAGTCTGATCCGCCAGAAAGAATCTGGTTGGCGAGCTCCTGCTTTCGATCCAAAATGCCGAGCAAGTGCTCATCATAGGATTGGCTCATGATGAGATAGTAGATCGTCACATTCGAAAAAGCATTACCTGTACGGTCAATTCGGCCGTTCCGCTGCTCAATCAGTGTCGGATCCCAAGGAAGATCGGCATGAATCATATAGTTTGCCACCTGCAGATTGAGGCCTGTTGAGCCAGCATCCGTGCAAACAATGGCTTTGATGTCGGGATTGCTAACAAATTGATCTTTACTCCACTCTTTCGCGTTGTCTGACATTTGTCCGTGATACATGACCGCTTGCTGTTGATCAGCTGGCTTTCCATTTGACTTCGTGTTCAAAGCCCGATGGATCAAGTCACACATGCGCTCAAACTTAGTGAAGATGACGATCTTCGATTTTGGCTCATCGTAGAGCATCTGCTGGTAGAAGTCTCGAATGTAATCGATCTTCGGCGATTTGAAGTCCTTCTCCACTAATGGAATGTCTTTTAAGATCGTATTCGCCATGTTGCTGTCTGACATTGTAATCAGCTGCGTGCTGTCACAAGTGCCAAGCAAGAACTGCTGATAGCCTTGTGAGACGGCATCGTAATAATCCTTTGCCTCCTCGGGACTCATCGACTTGCCATTTAGGAAGGTATATCCACTAACACTTTTCGCCTGCTCCTTCACATCAGAGAGCTTCTCCACCAAGTAGTCATGCAGTTCAGCCTGCTTGTCAGTCATGTCTAAAAAGACATGGGAATGCTGAACTTCCGGCAGCTGCTGCTGAATCTCAGGCATATCTTTCGTTCTACGAATGAAGTACGGGGCAATGCGCCAATACAATTCACCTTGGTTCTGATAATCCGTAATGCCATATCGAGAACTATATGTGCAATATCGTTCACGAACATGAACCCATGGGCCAAGTATGTGAGGATTCACAAAATGCATGATACTCCAAATCTCTTCTACCTTCCCTTGTACCGGCGTAGCGGTGGCCACGAATCGATGAGGAATGTACATGAGCTCCTGAACTGCTGCTGCAATTTGACTCGGTTCGATGCGTAGTAGTGTATCAGTCACGCCTGACTTAATCTTCTGAGCCTCATCCAAACCGATGCAATCAAACGGGATTTGCTTAATCATATCAAGTATCTCGCGATCCCTAAGGGATTCGTAGTTGATAACCATGTACTGCAAATCGTCACGTTCTCCGAAGCCTTTGATCAGCTTTTTTCGTCTTGAAGATGTTCCGACAACAGAAATCGCAGTCTTGCCTGTAAACTTCTCGACTTCTTTTGCCCACTGACGCTTGATACCATTCAGTGTGACGATCAATCCACGGCGTGCGCCACGCTCGAACAGTTTTTCAAATGCACCTATGATTTGGGGGGTCTTTCCTAGACCGCAGCCATCAAATATGGCAGCCGAACCACGGTCTACTAAGAAGCCGGCACCGACCTTTTGATAGGGATACAGATCCATCTTGAAATTCGGAAAGCCTTTTTCTTTTTCCCACTCCAAATGGTTTTGGACTAACTCATGATTCAGGGGGATGCCCTCTACAATTTCCGAAAGGGGAGTCATCCATGATATTTGACTACCGAAGTTAGCCAAAAGATGCCCTACGTCCTTTCGATCCATAATCCACTCGGCTGTCTCCATATTGAAGCCGCGATTCGGAACCATGCGGAGTTTTTCTAATGTATAAGAAAAGGCATCACCCATTTCGAGAACCTTAACGTACACATTATTGAATTGGGATCGAGCTTGTATCATGGATGAGTCTCCTTTCTGCTACAAACAATGATTTTACTTCTTTTTTCTTCTCGCAAGAATTGCTTTATCCTTGCAACCGTCGCACTTTCGAGGGTAACCTGGTTCTTCGAAATCCTCAATATATGATCCACAAACTTCACAAAGAAGCCCGTTTAGTATATCTTCAGCTATTTGCCCCATGTAATCCTCCTGCTATGTATTCTTGACAAGTATAACATAACACCTGATTTTTGTCGCATAGATATGAAATATTAAGGGGGGATTTATTTCACCTTTGAGGGGTAAAAGCTATTTTATGCCGACAGGCGGGCATTCCCGCCTGCAACACACCAGAGTTAATCTATTGTGATATTGTAATGCTATTCATTTTTTAAGATGTAGGTTTGTTTTACCAAGCCTGACCATCCCCTGCCCAGTTAAACTGTCCACCCTGCTGAACTGGATTCGATTCCATTGGTGCGGAACCAGGTGGTGGTGCGAAAGGAACACCGCTATGACCGCCACCAAATCCACCGCCAAATGCAACTTCTGGTTTTGACTCGGCAGCAATAGCTGCTTGAGCCTGAACGATCATTTGCTGCACTTGCGGGAAGGATTTCTCCATGGCAAGCTCGAGAATGGCTTTCTCATAGATCACGGCAAGCGCGCGGAATGCATTGGATACATCTTGCAGGTAAACAAACTCGGAGTTGTCAGGATCAACCTCCGTCTTATTGCCTGCAATACGAGCAGGAGCCTTCACATAAGGAGAATGATTGCGGTCTTCTTGGTACACACGAAGGCAGCGCACCTTGTCTGGAGAAAGGATAGCATTGCCTTCATTAAAGCTATCAGCGTTACGATCCCAGCGATCGTCAGATCCGATCATGTGGCGTGTACCAGGCTCTTTGTTGCTGTCGATAACACGGAAAGAGATGGAAAGCATATGGAACGGAGATCTTTCATCAGTCACGTTAAGTTGAATCAGAGTCGTTTTGTCACGCTGACTCACAATAAACTTGGCTTTGTCGCCATAAAAATACTCGGCACGCTTGCCATATTGACCGTCAAAGACTTGATCTCCCTGCATAAAGCGCTGATCGATGCTCATTACAGTGTTATAGACGCGGGAAAAACCGGAAATCGTAAGCTTAGTCAGCGCCTCTTTGCCATCATACAAGCGAGTATTGTTGGCAACCAAGCGAGGATAGTACATGAGCGACCATCCTTCGGTGCCTGAACCAGACACAACATCAGTTACACTAACTGGATATTGACCATAGCTATTGATTGGGTGAGCTTGAATGCGGATACCGCCGGATACGATTGCTTTAATATTATCGAGTACTTTGGACATAATAGTCCCTCCTAGTAATGGTGTTGTATTTGATGTTGCTAATAAAATAAATGAGGCGACATTAAACCTCAGGTCTTTGCACGAATAAGCTTATATAACAAAAAGCCGATCAAGATGGGAATCGCCCATGCTTGACCGGTAACATACAAAAGAAATATAACAAGAATCGCGATCATCGAGCAGATGGCTTTCTATAAAAATCTTCATTCATTTTGCGCTCAGCATGGAGAATCAAGTCATCCATGGCGGCAAGCTTAGAAAGATTCAACATCGCAGCAATATGCTGCTTTTCGCGAATGTTAACCTCCAGAGCTGCTTCGATTTTTTCTGATGCTTCACGCAGCACCATATATGCGGTTTCAGAATCCTGATCCTTCAGGATAGCTGTAATGTTTTCGATGGAACCCGAAACTGTGATCATTTCAATAATATGTGCTGACATAATAAAACGCCTCCATAATAGTTGGTTTGATTCAATAGGAATAAGCGGCGTTAGCCGCAGTCTTACGATATTTGGACGTCCATGAAAGCCCTACGTGACTTCATTGCGTACTCACTTGCTGTGTGTACGACTCGGACATTATTTTCTGGAATTGGACTAGCAGCTAGATAGTGGACTTTGTAGGAGAATACTTTTGTTTCTAAAAGATCATGGATTTGACGCCATAAATCCTCATGCTCAAGGTCAGCGCCATTTGCGCGCTTGAAGCCTTGCTTAGACCAAGCATGAATGTGTTTATTAAGGCCCACAGAGACCTGTGGTATGCCTGTATAGATATGAATGAAGCTTTTCTTCTTGATTAACTTAAGTCCCTCTAAGACGGCTTTAAGCGTCATGCGCGTCACAGTTGAATTGACACCATGACCAGCCAGTGTCTTACTGTAATTGGTTCCGCCAATATGACTAAGCAGGTGGACACAGTAACCGCCAAACTTTTCCTTATCAATGGTGCCGCTCACCCACATCTCTACACGGAGCTTATCGAACGTTTCTTTGCCCACCTGAATAGCCTCCTTAATATCTATATAAAACAAAAAAGCCGCACCCGAGTGTGCAGCTCATTACGCCGGTATTACACGAGCAGGTGAAGCTGGAAACCATTCCACCGATTCTACTGATGAAGGCCTATCTTGCCTGCACCACTCATGGTAGTCATCGTATGCTTTCTTTACTTCTAGTTCGATTTCAAGAAAAGAGAATCCAAATCGAGCAATAGTGTCATCAATGCGCTTCTTGTAAGTGTTATTCAACTTATGATAATCAATGGAGAATAGCTGGTTAACTATCGCTCTAAATTGAATTTCTGCATCATTATCTGCACACTTTTCACAAATCAAGCCATCACGGGCAGTGAAAAATCCACCACTCTTGTCTTCATTACAGCGAACGCAATGCATTACTTTTTATCACCTGACATTAATACGTGATTAAAGAACTCTTGAATGACGAATGGTGGGATGCTCGTGTGCTTTTGTCTCATAAGCAAATCAAGCAGGCTCATTTTTGGCTCTCCTTCCTCTTGCCCCTCTTCCTTCTCCTCATCGAGCAATCCTTCTGCAATGAGAGATGAAATAATGGCGGGAATACTCGAGCCACCGCCCATGACATGAACAATACGAGGCTTTTTGACTTCTTCTTCATTAATTTCAGTCGATGGCTCATCAAAAGACTTCTTGATTGTAGAGAATGCAGATACAGCTTCTTTAACGACAGTGCAAATCTCCATTGCAGAGCCTTCAACCTGGCATTCGAGGCCGTCAATTGCGATATTGACATGAACTGACTCACCAGTTCCAGTTACTTCTTTCGGCAAAGCAACGTTTAATTTAATTGATCCCAATTTGAATGATGTTTTCATAGTTAATAGTCCTCCCAGACGTAAGTTGTATTATTTGATAATCAACAAGAATATGGAGCCGTCAGGCGACAGCTCTTCAATAATTTAAGGTGTTACGATTCGATATTCCTTACCAAGCTTAACTAGAATATCACGCATACCACTTGTTCCAGGCGAAACACCGTCCCAAAACAGAACGGCAGAATCACATATTTCTGCCATCGTTCGATTACGCTTGTGTCCAGCACCCCTGTCCAACTTCTTACCGCCCAAATGTGCAGGATACCAATCAGCAGGATACTCATCAAGCATGTAGCCTCGCTCTTTCGCATATCGTTCACCAAGAGTATCTGCACCTGCAGCTTTGCCGGATATGATCACAATTTGGTCTCTCACTTGATGCTGAAGAAAATAATCGAGTCGATTCCGAAGGAGCTCGTAATTAGTGAACCCTCGCGATCCTGCGACCACTAATTTAAACACAGCGGATACCTCCCTGACATCTTTGATTGTGATGGCTGCTCCATCGTAGTGCCACATATTAAGAACATCCGATTCTGTCTCACATATACGGACACAGAGTTCACCCCAAGAGGTATCATCTTCAAATTGAACAAGGAACATATAACACCTCCGCCATGAATAATCGACGTTAGTCGAGAATGCAATTAATGTCAAGTAGGTTCACTGATTATTATCATAATTCATAAGTATCCTGTGAACAATTAGTGAACGTTTTAAAACAGGGTCTATTTTTGCCCTTTTTAACGGTATCTATAGTATATAGAGGGACATTACAAACAGGCAAAAGAAGTTAAAGGTTTTACCCTCTTGGATCCGATATACAAAAATGGAAATTAGACAACAACAAGACACGCCTGATCCAGTCATCGAAGCAAGCTTCACTACACTCGACCGGTGACGCAGATTGGGTATTGAAACATTCACATAAGAGAAGCCATCGAGCCTCCTGGGCAAACTATGCCCAATCGGGCTCGCATAGGCTTATCAAATATTCTTTCCTAGTCATTATCCCATGTGTATGGGCATGAGTAGTTTTACGCCGCTGGATTACCGCCGACGCGAGCTACCTGGATGTACAACTTCGATGCCGTCTTTGCTCTTGAAATGGTCTACGGTTCTCACAGCTATCCTGAAAGCAACTAGGCACAAGGCGACAAAGAATATGATTTTGAGAAACACGGGAAACAAGATGAGCGCACCTGCAGCAAGCAGGATTAATAATCCATAACGAAGCATGGAATCACTCCCTTCTTAATAGTTCGTTAGTGTGATGCTTATAGCGATTA
Source organism: Paenibacillus sp. J22P15 (assembly GCF_056269345.1). Taxonomy (NCBI): domain Bacteria; kingdom Bacillati; phylum Bacillota; class Bacilli; order Caryophanales; family Paenibacillaceae; genus Paenibacillus; species Paenibacillus sp. J22P15. The sequence goes on along the minus strand of NZ_JBWDNT010000008.1, from coordinate 70,455 downwards.
CGATGATGAATGAATCGTTTTGTTTGATACCCGTGTGGTTGATTGAGCTTCCTATACATAAAGCGATGAGTAAAAGACCAAAATATATGCCACAGTTTCAAATGAATCACCTAATCCTTCTGAATAGATCATCAAACTCTGATGTCGATTTTATTGGTATGTCCTTCTCCTGGCATATGCCTACGATATGCATGGCCAGCTGCTCCGCCTCCATGTCTCTGTCCTGAAGACAAGCTGTGACCGCTTGTAGCCACAGTTGCCTCAACGGTTCGGTTAGCGGGCTTTGTGTTAATAGATGCAGTCGGTCTTCGAGGGATAAGTCTTGTGTCGACAAAGTACCATCTCCCTCCTACGTTGAATGGTGTAGTCATTTGACTGGGACTCGAATAGTCATGCCTGGGCGCAAATCTTCCGGCCCCACTCTATTCTCGCCACGGATCAGCGATATAGTTTCACGGACATCACGATACACATTGTATTCGTGAGCGATACCCCATAATGTGTCTCCAGATTGAATCCGATACGTCTGCCACTCTATAGCTACAGTCGGCTGCACAGCACGAATGAGTGTATAGAAAAGAAAAACCAGCATGAATAGCGCGGCGAAAACAGTTGCGTTTCTTTTCATAAAATGACGGATCATCCTATGACCTCCTCCAAATAAAATAGGCGCCCGTAAATTGGACGCCGTTCTGAAAGGAACTTGTCGATGTCAATCGACTTAATAGATTGCACGATCAAGGAAGCATCCTATATCGAGAGCGGTCTGCGCTGCGTCTTCTGTTCTGTAATACGAAACAGATAAACGACTATGTGGAAACCAGCATCCAAATTCAGCCTGGTAAACCTCATGCCCAATATAATAGCCGGCAGCGGATCGTAGAACTTTTAGTTCAGAAACTGTACCGTCAGAAACAGGCAGCTCCGCTTCTGTTAGAACGATCTCCTCGAGATCATGCATGATTTTCATGACAAACGTACGCGCACCTTCTTTATAGTAGATGGACGAAGAAAATGGATCAGTGTGGTCAACGCCGACATACTCCAGCTCAACCACCTCAGCCTCCTCCCCCTCCCTCTCGAGTGACAAGTGAAGAATATTTGTATTGGAAGCAACATCCTTATGTTGACCATAATTAAATCCAGAACAAACAAAGCCGCCAAATTCCTCGACGTATGAAAATGTGACCGGTGCGATTAGTGTGTGCTGCATGAATAAACTCCTCCTTATATTTGCATACAAAAAAGAGGCCCTCAGGCCCCTGCTTTCTATCAATATGAATATGTGGCGTTAGCCACCAATGCGATATGGTAAACCGAATCGGGTCAGTATGCTGAACTTGGACATCTGACTGGCACTAAAATAGGTTGGTGTCTCATCGTCATACGTATAAATCTTGTGACGACTTAATTGCTTAGATTGCCACTTGATCAAGATTCGTCCACCCGCAGGGTCAAAGCTAACGTATTCGCCGACAGCGTAATACTCCTCTATTCCGTTCCAAACACGAAACCGCACGACATCGCCAGGCATAATAAAATAGCCATAGAAGTCGTGAATGATTGCAGAGTTGTATTCTTTTATTAGCTCCAAGTGAAGTTCACCTCACAAATGCCGCTTAACATTAACAAATTGAGTATAGTCGGACATGAGCCTCATAAGTTCATCTTGGGACATATGTTCAATGCCAAGAATGGCGTGTTCTGCAGCGAACTCCATAAAACTGCTGGAATCTGATACGCGCTCAGATCCATTTGATGTGCAATGTGAGCACTGATCCATGGGCGGATCGTTCTCAGGATGATTAGGTCGCTCAACAAAGATAAAATTATCACAAGCATCACAAGTAGTTGGCGTCAAAAAAAGTCGCTCATTAGACTTAAAAATAGACAAGACGATCACTTCTCCTCGGTGTTTAAATTCACAGTGCCTATCATATAACAATAAGAATCAATTGGCGTTAGCCAATGGGTTTAAGTTACATAAAGAAAAAAGGCAGGTAGCCCATGGTGCAGCTCCTACCCTTTTTTCATAAACATGCGAACAAACCACGGTAGCCCACTAATAAGTTCCTTACGCATTTCATCCTTTTCCTCTGACAGAATCTTCTTGTCATCAATCAGTTTCCTGGTCTGCTCCATGAGGATCTTGTCCCTAGTCTCAGAGTCTTTCCGCATATCTTTGACGATCTCTTCCATCTTCGTAAACTCTTCATCAGATTTCATCAGCTTTTGAAACTCTGATAACTGAGTAGCTATACCACTCAGGTTTTCGTTCATTTCTGCTCTGATCTGCTCTGTTTCGATACGGATGACTTCCTGAATATCTTCATTGTTAGGCATCAGCATGAGCTTGGCATTGAGTTTCTCATCGACTAGCTTATTGATGAACTCTGCAAAAGCAGCTTGCCGATTCTCACCGCCGGCAAATGGATCAGCCAAGGACGCGTCTTCTGTATTGTAGCCTTCCTCGATTACTCGTATGTTGCCGCTATTGACCAGGCCAACCAGTTCGGACACACGAGACAGCTTCACGTTTTGCTTACGAAGCAAGAGGGCCATCTTTAGACGAAACACCGATTGATAATCCATGAATACCGTTCTTCCACTCATCCTAGCTTCCACGTATGTGTTCAATGACTTCTGCCAACTGCGCATCGTAGAGCCGGTGCCTAAGTAGTCCGCCGTCTCCTTCTGCGTGCAGTACCACTCTTCAAAGTCTGTGGTTGTGTAGTCGACACCCTCTCGCAGTGCCTCCATATACTCATCAAACAAGCTATCAAGCAAGTCAAGCTTCGTGATCAGCTTGTACAGCGGATCCTGCTTGAACTCCTGAGCAAGACGCTCACTCATCTGAGCAGATCTATTTCCATTATCCATCAGATCACCTCAGTTTCTATTCTATCATAATCTGATCCATTCTAACATAATAGGGTGCCAATCAGATTTGAGAATAACCTAGTAAAATAGAGTAATATGAGAAAAACTAATACAATCTAATGAAATCTGAGTCAATTTGAGCTATATCAGCGCACATCAGATCATATCAGATTGTTTTCTGCGCAAATCTGATGAAAAAAGGAACTATTTGGCTTGTCAATCATGAATCAGCGTGCTAAAGTATAGCTATATCGATGTGGTTCATAAAGAACCAAAAAGCGTATATAATGGTTCATGAGGAACCACAAATGGTTCATAAGGAACCGCAGGCACAAAAGGGTAAAATAAGTTGAAAGGAGTATCGCAGTGAATCCATTCGATAACATAGAGTACGAGCCTGAGGCACTAGCACTACTCGCTACAAATTTACAGGACGATGATGTAATGCATATCTTTCAGCAAGTTTGGAGATTTAGGGAAAGAGGTGGATTTAAAAAATCTTACTTACCGGACTGGGGAAGTAAAAGGAGGAGGTATGATAATTCCTTCTTAATATTAGAAGCTACACGCTTCATTGCAAGAAACGAAAAAGGTTCAAGCACGCCATACTTTCCTACAAGACGAGGAGAGCAGCTCGTCCTATACTTAATCAACGATTTGAGCATGAAAAAAGAACATTTTGTTAAGGTAAATGACGATGAATACAAGCAATTTATGAGTAGTTTATGATTTCAAAATCGAAAGGGGAATAATAAATGATTAAATCCGACTTCAAAGAAATGAATCTTGGAGCAATTAAAGCAACAATCGCACCGTTTGCTACAACTCCAGAAGTGGGGGAGCGACTAACGGACATACTAAATGTAAACATTGTCACTCTTGGTCAAGGCGGGGGCCGAAAAGGAGCAGAGTTGGCTCGATTTGGCTGGGATATATGGATGGTAAATTCAGCTACGGTAGATATGATGGAGCATACTGACATTGAAAAAAAAATAATTCTAACGGATCCAGATCGTGGAAAGTTGGAGGGCACGGCTAAAAATGCCGGAATAGGACACGTAATTGCACAAAAAAACGTCAATGCATTTAAGAAAATCGCAATCGATACACAAGACTGCGATCTACTCGTAATTACTGTTGCTCTCGGTGGAGGACAAGGTAACGGAGCGATACCAACGGCGACAGAATGGTTCAATAAAGTTCGTGAGATGGCAGGAAAAATAACAGAGAAAGGTAACTCAACAATTCTTGTTATTGCATCTTTGCCTGCCCGAGATGAATCTAATCCTGACATTTGGCAAAACGCCCTATCTGGATTGAAATACTTACAAGATCTAATCAGTGAAAAGAAAATAGGATCTGTCATTCTTGTAGATAACGAGTTAATAAGAAACTATTACGAGAAGGATGATCCTTTTGTATTTAACAATAAAGCATTCAGAGCTCTTGATTACAGTAATGTTATGCTTGCCAGAACTTTCTTTGAAGTGATGACATTGCCGCTTCTGGCGGGTCAAGTTTCAATGGACTCAGCTGAGTTGATTGAAATATTAACAACTCCTGGTTGGCTAACAATAAACAAAAGGGAATTTATTTATAATGATGATACTAAAATCGAATATGAGATCGATATGTTATTCAAAGACAATGAAGTTTTTGCCACTTTAGAGGTTAACAACACAATAGCGGGCGGAATTGCCCTTATCACGAGTAAGCATCAAAAGAATTTGCCTCCTTCAGTAGTAGATCAAGTAAAGCCTGTTGCTAATAAAATACTTGGTAGGCCGAGTATCTTGCACTCATCCGTGAGTCAAACAAGCTTAGCTACACAGACATCATACTTAATTGGTCTAGCAGTGACACCAAAACTACCAGATACCATACTTGAATCACTAATGAATAAATACAATGATGAAAAGAAACGTAAAGAAGAGCGAGAGCTTGCAGCGCGTCAAGCAAGTGCTGCGCTGGAAGGGTTTGATAGTGTGTTTTCAAAAACCACCGTGGCTTCAGATAAAAAGAAAATTACACTTGATGATCTGAATACAGGGGCAGCACCAGTAGAGAAAAAACGAATAACACTTGATGACATCTAAGAAAAAAGCTCGCCAATAAACCGGCGAGCTTTTTTCTATCTGTAGCCATAGATGGATCTGATTTCTTCACGACCAATAACAACAGGCTGATCATATCTGAATCCAACCCCGATTATGATGAAATCTGATGAAATCTGATTCAGTCTGCCGAATGTCTCATAGGGCTCAATACTAGAATCATCAATATCAATCCGAATGACGGTTATGATCTCACCAAGACCAAAACAGTATCCATCAAAGGAGAGGATTGGAACAAGAGAATGATACGAACTTAATAGCTCCATGGGTAGGTCACCACATCATCAATCTTTCTCTTCATCAGACTCTGATCCTGATGCCAGGGAGTCGTGTTAACGCCATCTTTGGAAATAGCTATCTTGCAGAATTTAGAATGAACCGTGCCTTCAATGCCATGGTGTCCGACAAACTCGGCAATAACGTAAAGAGGATCAGAATCAGCTTCCTTACGATATGTGAAACGATACGTCCGACCAGGCAACATATCTTCTGGAGTGAGAGGGGAAAGCACTTCATAGTTAGCGAGTAACTCCATGATCAGTCTGCTCCTTAATAATTCTCTTCATGACACGAATGCTCGGAACCCAGCAATCAAACACAAACTTAGGCTGAGTAACAAAGCCAAGGCGCGAACAAATATGCTTCGCCTCGGGATGGTTCTTATGAATCCTATAATGCATGCAGCTGGCGCAGCAATGAAACTTACCGATCTTCTCTGCCATGATAATGAGCAGCTCCTCTTGCTATATGATATGAAGAAGCCCCAATGCTATGAGGCTGACTTCTTTTTATTAATAACTGCATGAGCAACGTATTGTCGATAGTTTACAACGCCAGCCCCGCCGCATTTAAAACAACGACCAGACTGAATGTGTTTAAAAACTGTGACTCCAGTTCCATTACAACGTGTGCATTTTTCTGAGTGCATAATAGATCGCCTCCATGTCATTTTTACATCGACATGAACCTCGGCCGTTAGGCCGGTATCTATTAAATACCTGAAGGGTGCACGAATAATAGATTACTAGATTGGACATAATGATAATGATCCACCGCGGATAGGGATCACACAGGTGCACATACATAGATGAGGCAAAGATCATATGCCGAAGAAGTCATCTGGGGATTCACCATGTGCCAACAAGTAATTAAGGTGTACACTTGATGAAAGTTGGGTTATCGGGACGCTGATGACCTATTTGTGCTGGGCTAAGACGACCTACTGTATACCTCATGATTATTGAATCGAACTCTCTTAATTTCAAGCGGCAGCAGGAACAAAACGGAATGATGATGAATGGGGCGAAACGTGTTACCATCTCGACGATATGCTGTGACATCTCTAAAATCATGATGTAAGACGTCAAGCACCAAGGCCTTACCACTATAAGTGCCGCGATAATAATATGATGTGCTCTCTATCCAATACATATTACCAGAGGAAAGCATAAGGGTTGGATTATTATAGGTTGCCAACAGATCCATTAGTTAACCTCCTTAATAGTTATGCAGTGTAAAATATAGCATGACAATACAAAAGTGTCACGTTGCAATATGTAATGGCAAAATAAAAAAGCCCCCTAAGCAGGGAGCTTGTACTAACCTAAATAATTATTAAACTGATTAACTGTTAATCCTGAATCAGAGATCAGGCTACGCAATGTACCGCGATCTAAAGTTCTATGATTAGGTATAGAAAGAACAATAGGGCAGTTTACTTTAGCAAGAATCATATGAGAGCCACTTTGTCTGCGAAACATCCATCCGGCTTTCTCGAATGCCTTTCTTGCTTCCATACCTGAAACAACGGGAAGAGGAGGCACTAAATAGCTACCTCCACTTCAGTCATGCTCTCAATATCAGTCATGCCCATCTCACGGCGAACTTCGATGCAGCCCTCGATGGCTTCTATGATATTCTTAGCAGCTTCTTCTTTTGTCTTACCTTGAGACACACAGCCTGGCAGCACAGGACATCTTGCGACAATGTATCCATCCTCGCCATCGGTAAATATAACAGGAATCTTCAAAGGTCTCACCTCGATTCAGCCTCCTTATTATAATCAGAATACATCCATATTATACATGAAAGAATGTTGACAATCTATAGAATCCTGTTGCGGGTGGGGTGGGGAGGAAAAAGCTCATCAATTTTCACTAAACAACTCCTTTGATGTGCAAATGAGTAGGGAAATATCTATGAAGCAGTAACAGTGCCTTATTGTCAGCGCCCTGATAAGCAAACTTGATTCCCTTATAGCCGTGCTGAAGCTTGGCTATAGCGGTCTCATTCTGATAAGAAACAACATACTTCTGACCATAGGGCAGATCACTCTTTTGAATAACAGATAGGTGAATGTCATCGCTGGCAAGATCCAGGATGACGGATTCAAATAATTCACATGCATGAGATAAAGATTCTATATTACTCATACGATACAGCTCCTTATTATGTAGTGGGGCGGGGGAAGTCCGCCCTTATGCCAAAACCAATCGTGAAGCAGATTTGGCCAGCTCATCACAACGCTCATTAAAGATAATGCCAGCGTGACCTTTGACCTTGGTAAATGTAACCTTGTGGGTGGTTAGAAGCGGGAGGAGTTGCTGCCATAGATCCTGATTCTCTACAGGCTTTTTGTCAGCCTTCTTCCAATTGTTACGCTGCCAGCTATCAATCCATTTCTTCTGAATGGCATTAATGACATACGCAGAATCAGAGCAAACCTCAGCCTCACAAGGATACTTGAGGGCTTTGAGCCCTTCGATGACAGCAGTCAACTCCATGCGGTTATTGGTGGAGTGCTCGGCAGATCCTGAAATTTCTTTCTGGTGCTCACCGTGAAGAAGTACACAAGCCCAACCTCCTGGACCTGGATTACCCGAACATGCACCGTCTGTATATATTGTAATGTGTTTCATAAACAACAACTCCTTTATATAGTTTAGTGTACCAACCTCCGGCAGATTGCCGGAACGCTATGAGCCTAATGGTCTGTTTTAGTTCGCTCATACGAACATGGGATTATGCAGCTCGATTCGCATAGATCAATCGCGTAGTGTCCTCAACAAGAAGAGTGAGAAAATTCAGAAGACTAAGCCCCAAAGACTTTGCTTTTTCCTGAATCCGGGCAGTGTCGAATACAACAGTATGATCTGGGATAAAATAAAGAGAAGGCTGCTCAATATAACTATCCACGAACAAGATAGCGGCACCTGTATTCTGCTTCTTCATAGCAGCCTCAATAAACGAGCGAATTAAGACGTCTTTCACACAATCAGTAAACTGTTTCCACATAATAAACACTCCTAATTATATGCTCACCCATGATGGACGGCGGAATTTTAAGAACAAGCGTGAAGGCGCTGTATGCCAAGCTCAGAAGGCTTGATCATCTTAACACCCATGAATCCTTCACGAACAGAGATGAATCCATGCTTAATCATGATCTCAACAGATTCAATAATCGTATCATTTGATTCAAAACAACGATTAAACTCTTTATGCATATTAGGTACAGCGTCGATATTAATCCAAACGCTGTCATTCAAGTTGATAAGACGAATCACTGTTTGAAAAACAGATGCATTCAATGCTTTATTCATACAAAACACTCTCCTATGAGACAATATTGTAGAACCATACAAAGTATTTCATTAGACCGTATCCGACACCAGCAACAAGGGCAGTGCCTCCTATAGAAAAGGCACTAATCGCAATAAGCTTTTCTTTCACTGATAACACTCCTTTATGATACTATCATGACTACACTGAGACCAATAGTCGCGGCATAATCAGACAGTTCTAATTTTTGATACTCTCCATCAATACGAATCATAGGCTTCGGAAACATAACCTTGCAGCCTCTAAACCAAACATCACCATTAGGGGTAAACAGCATACGATCACCCCTCTTGGTATCATCAGGAGAGGATTCCTGAGCGATAAGGATCCTTCCTTCATCAACAAGTTTGTCAATAATGACGCTCATATCGCTCAACTCCCTATATTTACTTGAAGACAGGAATAAGTAACTCGGATCCCGCTTCAAATGATTTAACGGACGGATTTAATAGCACGACCTGGTGGATCAGATCCTCATCTACACTGTAGTCAGGATTGTATTTAATCAGGACAGAGGTGACTGAATCACCAGCCTGCATATGATGCACAACAAACCGATCAACAGGATCGGCAGGGGAGTTAGAGATAGCGATATACATGGCAATGGACAGAGACAGCAGCAATAGTAGTTTCTTCATAGTGGCAAAACCACTGGAGATACGATCTTTACATTGTGAACAGGAACAATATATGAGCGATACTTCGTAGGCTCAGTAGGCTTCATGGTAAATGCACCGAAGAATATACTATTCACAATGCCTTGAAGACGGGTACCACAAGAAAGGACAACATGATAATGCTGCCCCATTTCAATATTAGCTGTAGACATAAATAACACTCCTTATAATTAGAATCAGCAAGAATAGGCGACTGTTAAGGAGCAATGCCTTAACTTGTAACGCAATGCAATCAGAAGAAAGCCGAAGGATCTTGGCAAGGGATGCATGTATGTAGATCCCGCTTCATGCTCCAATCCACCCATGTAGCATCTCCACATGAGAAACACTGAACACAGGCTTTGCCGTAATTCTTATCAAGCTTCTGTACTTCGATATCAATATCCAATACTGCATTCACAGTCATCATCTCCTCTATATAGGTGGACAAATAAAAAAGGAACCCGAAGGTTCCTCATCTTACATGCTTTCCTTTATCTTGATCAGCCGCATATTGATTATTTAACTGATTAATCGGGGATCGATCTATCAAGTAGGTTAGAAGCAAGGATATGCCAGAAATAGCGACGCCGGTTATAACAATAATCCAAGTGAAATCCATTAAGAAACATCTCCTTTATAAGAATCATCAACATGAATCCGGAGCCGTTAGGCTCTATGACATAGCTCAACAGACGAAATAGCATAATCCTGCAAAAATATAAGGTTTCCAGATGGAGTCATGATTGAAATGCTATCGTTGTAGATATGACTAATGACATCTGTGAAACAAGTACCATCTCTTATTCGATAAGCTATAGTATCGCCAGGCATAATAATTACACCGAAGCGGGCATAAGTCCCGAAGGGATCGTGATTGCAATAGGAAGATAGGAGCTCCATTATCGAAGCTCCGATATAAAGATGCCAACGATCGCATCAATATTCTCATATGGCAAAAGTTTAGATATGCCGCGGCGAACTACAACGACACCATCACTCGTAAATCTCTGAATAACACCGTCATCCCAATCCACACCATAAGGCATGTCTTTCAAGATATAAGTGACAGCTTCACCAGCACGAAACAATTCTCCCTTTATGGATACGGATCCAGTATATGCTGTAATCAACTCCATCAATGCACCTCCAATATCTTCACGCCAACTATACGGCAGGCAGGGATGCCATGAAGACCATCTGACTTAACATACGCATCACCCTCATGAACACCATTAAGAACACCGGTTACAAGGTGAGTACCAGGACCGAAGCTATTCGTAACAGTAATCGTAACAACAGACTTGCGTGGGATCAGCGATAGGAATCTGATCATATAGGAAGAAAGCAATTCCATCATGCCACCTCCAGTGTAATTGGCTATTGGTCTTCCATTTCCATCTCCATCTTATGTTTCTCATATAGTCTACCCATTTTCCAAATATCCTCAAGCTCCTCCCAATCACAAGAGGAATCGTCATCAGATAATTCGTCAAACCATTCTTTCAATGAAGCTCGATCGACACCAAAGTCTCCGCTAAAAAACACGCGAACGATAAGGTAATCTAGCTTCACGACAATGCCCTTATAGCTCGAATAGGATATGCCATCGAAATCAATATGTACTTGGTAATCTAGATGTTCGCTCAACAGCATGTACCTCCTCTGAATAGAATCGGTATACATTATAGCATGATACGGTGTATCGAAATAGGTTTTGGCGTCGTTCCGAAGGATCGACAAAAGAAAAAGAAGAGAAGGCATACCCCTGACTCACAGTAGACTACTATCAATCCTTAATAAGCCGCATCGTCATAAACTCATGAGCATATATAGTGGCAACAGGAACAGAGACACCCACATGATTGATGTATCCCAAGCAATCCGTAAAGATGTATCCTTGCTCCGAAATAGAGTGGAGATCACCAACAAAGCTTATATCGGTAGCATATCTTTTATAGAGAACATGATACCTCGATCCTCTATCATGCCTTATATAGGGATAAGCAGCTAATAGATTCATGAGCACCTCCGTATAGATAGCATCTCAGCCAAGGATAAGCCAAACCACGGAAGGCTCTCCGGTTCCTGATTGCGATAGTATAGGGTGGCGGGAGAGAAGGTATGGTAAGCCACACCATCATGGTAGAGAAAACCTTTCTCAAGCTCGCCGAATATATAATAGCCATCAGCACAGTGAATCCAATATGTCTCACCAGCGACCAGCGGATGGAGCGGGACCCGCGAATATATCTCCTTAATAACAATCTCTCTATATAGGCTAAGCATATCCATTGCGACACCTCAATCAAAATTCTTTAACGCTATTCGGATCAGACCGGCGCAGTATCTCACCATAAACAGCATGCGCATAATCCCAGTCTTCAAAGATCCTATCATATATCGATATAGTCTCCATACCACTAACACCGCCCACATGCTCATAGTATTCTTTATAGACGATGATTCTAGCAGGCTGAGGGAATCTATCACCAGTCCGCTGCAGGCGAGCATAATGATTAACGCCATCTCTAGAAAAGGAGCAACGCTTTAATGGTTTAGCTCCCATCACACAAGCTCCATATTATCCAGAGGAAAGGACATCATCACACAAACAATGTCCTCAATCTTAACCCTAAAGTAAATAGCACCATCTAGGGTGATATAAGTATGCCCAATCGAATAAAGCTTGCCTGACACCTGAGCACCAGTCTTCAATTGCAAAACCAGATGCTCATCCAGATAATACAGGCATCCATCCAACAGTATGTGCTTACGATTAATCAGCATGTAGCGATATGTAGATAGTAGGTTCATGACTCAATCCTCCAATGATGCTTAATATTATGTATGCCGCCACTATATAGGGAGACAATGGAGCGGGTGTCATCACTGCTTCGCCATATCACATCAAAAAAGATGCGATCAGCATACTTACCACCTATGTGCTTCTTGCATCTAGCTATATAGTGGACGGGAGAATCATCTAATATTGCAAAGTCGAAAGCATACATCACACCAGGTATCATATGCTCAGCAGCTGTAACCACTATGCGATCATTGTAAGACGTCATAAGCTCCATTAAAGCACCTCATCTACGCCTACGCCTCTTCTTCTGAGAAATCCTGCCCGCTACGAATCCTGAAACAAACAACCAAATTAACATTAGTGGGTACTCCATCAGAATGTATCCTTATTACCACATGCGCCACAAGATACATGGACAACATGATCAAAGTCAGGATATACAATTGCATCCTCATCTCCACATTGCAAGCAGACAAACTTGAACTTCTTATCGTTAGTAAGCACAGGCGCACTTTCTTCTCTTAATAGATCCGACGTATCAACGTCCAACATCCTTGCTAAAGTGGAAAGTGTATACAAGCTGGGATTATATCGATTCCTCTCCAAGTCAGCAAGATAGGATCTCGATATATTTGCGAGCTTAGACAGCTGATCTTGAGTCAACTGCCTCTGCTTACGATAGTGCTTAATGTTATCTCCTATAGTAGCCATCATCAACCAACCCTTCTTTTCGCATATCCAGAACTAACAAACCTATTCAAGTATCGAAGCTGCTGTGCTGCATAATTAGGATCAGCACTATCGCGAAGCCGACTACTCACATCAAGCAACACTTCAGTAGGGAAGTCATACTCACCAATCAGCCTATTAATCTCTGACGATACATAATCATGCTTCACATACTTCTGAAGCTCCTGAAAGCCCGCTTCATCTGTAAAGCAAGAGTCACCAATCGTACGGCAACTAACAGTAAAACTATCAATCAAAGCAATCACAGTGCTTTCTTCAACAACACCAGTATCAACAAGTTCAGTAAGGTTATATAGCATATAGGCAACTCCTCATAGTTTAGTATAGGTGAAAAGGGCATGACAACACAAATAATGTAGCACATTGCATTATAGAATGACAAATAAAAAAGCCCGACTATTTGCCGGACTAGAAGCTTCTTGATAATAGATACTACTTTAGCTTGATAGTATTGCGACGCACGATGTTCATCTTCTCTTCCTTAACGTCAATCAAGTAAGAAACTCTGCATCTCGGACATGTGACATTAACGTAATCCCTGTTACTAGGGAGATTAAATGGGATCACTTCTCCACATTTGTTATATGGATACCCAGTACGACAGGTCATTTCAGTATCGAACATAATAAAAGACTCCTTCTCTAATGCTATCATCTTGCATATTGTAGCACGAAATCAAAGAGTCTGTCTGATCTAAGGTTTTGGCGTCGTTCCGAAGGAATGACAAAGAAGAAAAAATAAAGCCCTCCCCATAACATATAGGAGAGGGAATACACCATATAGACTATCATCAACTAGAGAAGAGTATATGATGCATAGTAGACTATAGTAGATTCAATCTCGATATGCCTAGCTCAGAAGGTCGATATATATCCTGACCACCATGATACTCTACATAGCCTGAAGCCACTAGTACATGCACGATCCTCATGAAGGCATCATTATCAATAGAATGACTGCCATGCTCCATATGGTGTATACGCCAACCATAGTGATTCACTCCTTGATATATAGGGAACAAAGCTTTAAACAAATCATGAAGCGACTTAAACACATCAGCATTCTGGTTACGTTGTTCATTAGTAATATTCATGTAGCATACCTCCTATATTTTACGAACAGTATAACCCAAGGATACAAGTCGATCCTCTGTATCAGAAGACACATAGCCTATCTTCTCGATAACAGGAAATGTACGACCACCATCCTCAGATTCACCAGCACGATCAGAAGTCTCAAATGGAACATGCTCCACAGATAGGAGCTCGTGATATAGCATCTTACCCATAGGACGAGTAACAGACACTTTATGCTTGCCTCGCAATGTAGGATGCGCATATTTAATTGATGACATATACAAACCTCCAATAAGGAATAATGTAACACATTACAGTATTATGACACAGATGACAAATACAAATAAAGCTGGGAATTATCGCGGGGGATTGGGACACTTTTAGGATGCCAACTATGGAAGGTATGTGCTTCCTCCCCCTCGCGGGGGTCCAAAGGGTATGTGCCAACAATTGAGCTGAGTCTCCCCAGGTTTCGTTGCCGACGAGTATATGCCACCATATGCTTCAGGATGGCTTGTGAGGCATCGCATGTTTGATTGGTGCAATAGGGATAGAAGGAGAGAGGAAGGGGTTATCGTCTGCTTGGCAGGGCTCACGAGGAGCCGGATGTATAGTGCGTCATCATGTAACATGAATCAGGATGAACTGGCAGCGTCAGCTGCATGTTTTGATTTAGGTGACACAGTAGTGGACAGGATGCATGATCGTTTGCAATCCATACCCGAAGGGTTGATATAATAGGCACATATGTTAATATAGATGCAGGAGAACATGCTCGTAACATGCCTCCTGCGTGTAGTTGATACTATACGATCTCTGTGATCGCGTTTGCCATGGTGAAAACAGTATTGTTATTTGCTGTGGCAGATGTGATTGAAACTCTCCACTGTGAACCCGCCTTGAATACTCCAGTTGCATCCTTATACAAGAAGCCTGCAGGATAGATAGTGTCGTTAACCAATATGCCTACATTAAAACGATCTGCATCACAATCCTTGTTGTATCCATACTCCACGATGAACTCTTTCTTCTCATTAAGTAGATTCATAAATGCCTCGATGCGTTTACCCTTGAATGCAAAGTTGATCTTAGTGTCAGCCATCTCCACTTTGAATGGATTCTTAATGACCTTATTGTTTGATACCATTGCGCATGTAATAAGCAGCTGGCTCTTGCATACAGACCAAGGGAAGTTGATGCTTGGTTTGGATAGCTCACCTGTTTCCTTGTCCACTGTGATTGTACGGTTGCTGTATGTCTCCATGTAGGCAACATAACCAATGTCACCTGCATTGTGGATACGCTCCATGCTTGCAACAATTGATTGGTACTTTTCGCTGATTAGATTCTTAGCATCATTGTAGGAGTTAGAGATATCCTCGATCTCACGATCAAGAATGTACAGGTTCTTATTGGATGGCTTGATTTCTCCATAGTTTGCTTGGAAGTTGCTCTCAGCCATTTCAATCTCAGCTTGCTCTTTCTGCATAACAGCAGAATAGTCTGCACCGTATAGTGCTTTAACAGCTTTCAACTTCTCAGCGATCACTTTGTATTGATCGGCATCGATGCTGTATTTCTCTCTAAGGTCAGCAATGATGTTGTGCTCATCCGCTTCAAACTTCACCTCAGCACGACCGGCAACGATGTTTGTCGTGATCCACTCTTCCATGAACTCGTTAACACGGCTCATAACGGAATCGCTGCTCTTGCCACCGGACTTCTTCTTGTGGACACTCATCCACTTGAGTTTGTTCCAGATGCGCTTGCCAGTCATGCGGCCAAACTTCTCTTCAGCAAACGATGCATAGTGAGGAGGGTTGTTCTCGAAATCAAGAAGCTCCTTCAGTTCCACCTCATAGTGGCCACCATGCTTCGCACGGTCAATCTCCCATCCTACACAGAAACGCTCTACATCAATCAGGGACTCGTAATGCTTAATCACATTAACAAGCTCACGTACTTCAGGTTCTGTGCGTCTAATAGCCTTTCCATTCTCATCGATGGACTCAACAAGCATGTATCCAATCTTACGAACAGCATCAGCAAGTTTAGTAGCATAGTCAGTACGAGCACCAATCTTGTTCGGCTGCATAGCACGGATAACATAGTTCTTAGCTAATTCATGAATAGCATCTAAGAAGCCAGGAGCATTGAACTGCTCATCTGAGAATGTAATCTTGAAATCCTTTTGGCTAAGTACATCAGCAGCAATCGCAGGAACAGAACCAATCTCTTGCTCTGCATAGGACTGAGTGTATGGGCAACCAGACTCCCATGTGCCATCTTCGCCTACATACATATCAAGTACAGGGATGAAGCGGGACTTGCCGTCTTTACTAATCGCATCAATGATGCGTGCATCACGAGTATCAAACTCCTCGTCACCATCGTTATCTGCTCCACCCATAGCTTGAGTATTAAGGTCATGTACGCTGCGGATCGATACGTTCTTGAACGCACCAAGTTTAGCTCTGCGTGCATAGTCATGATCATTTACAGCAACAGCCATACGGCCTTCACCCTTTGTGATAGCTGGGTTGCGGAATGATGCAACTTCACCTTCGATAACTGTCTTTCCATCACGATCAACCATGAACACTGTATCAGCTTTAAGTCCAACGTTAGCTGGAACAAGAAGCTTGCCGCACTCACTACGCTCATTGAAGCGTTTAGCCATAAGAGCTGCAAGTGGATCGTGTACCATGTAGCGGTATTCGCCTTGCACAGGGATCGTACCAGCTTGCCAGTGCTTCGCATACTCATGAATCAAACCAAGAGCCTTATCCTGCATCCATGCATCCTTGTAAGTGAAGCGGGCATAGGATAGGAAGGCAGAGAAGGTAGATGTAATGGACTTGTCGACAAAGCGTTCAACTTCTTCATCGTTCATGTAATTCAGATCCTCGATGTGTTTCACGCCAGCAAACTTACCAATGCGATCTGGATCATTCTTAATCGCAAGCAGATCGGACAATGCCTCTTGTGCAATCTCGATCATTTGAGCAGCATTCAAACGAGTAACATGAGCGAACTGGTAAGGAAGGCTGATGTACTGTGCCTTCTTAGCTAGTGGCTTGTTGTAACGCGCTACACGCAAGCAAAGGTCAGTGCTCTCAGGAAGGTAGCCGTTCTCATCAGCAAGTAGGCGGTAGTCACCTTTGATAGCCGACTTGAATGCCACGATGTTAGCATCGTAGAAGCGACGCAGCTGAGGAACAAACACCATAAGGCCTTTACCAAATGGATTCATACGAACTTGCCATGCATCGGAATCAATACCAGACTCAGAACGAAGCGCAAGATAAACGGACTCATCGGCAAGAAGCATGCCATCAGCAACAGCTGTCAGCATCTCCTTTGTCTCAATAGCTTTCCAGTTAGCATCACTATTGTCTTGCTCACTAAGCTTAACGAAGAACTTGCCATCAACAGCTTTGAATGTAGCAGGAGCATTGTTGTGCCATGCTTTGAACTCACCGTCTGTGATGCGAACAAAGCGATCCTCAGCCACATACATGGAGAAGTTGTCAGATACAATCTTGTATTCACCATCAGCCATGCTGGAATCAGTTACAACGCGTGCATTCGGGAATGTAACCATCGATGATCCAGTTGTATTTGTGCCGGATAGGCCAAAGCGCTTCAACATCTTCGATACATCAAGTGTCCAGATACCTGTAGCTACATCACGGCTTGCATAAGCACGGAAGTCATGGCCAAGGCGAAGGAATGCTTGAGCAGGAGACATCGCATGGTCAGCAAGGAACATACCTTGGATCTGACGCTCTTGTGATGGTGTACGAAGCCAGAAGCTTGCATGACGAAGCTCGCCACCTTCATTGTAATAGAAGCCTTCTTCAACCAGCTTGCGCTGAAGCTCTTTCGTGTTATCATCAGCATCTTCTTCAAGTCTCATGTCTGCATAGAAGATGTTGCGTGCATCAATAACCTCTTTGTTCGAGAACTCGAATGTAGCACGACCCATACCAATCTTCTCAGCGATCAAGCTGCCACTAGTCTTAACGTGGCCACCATGAACCTCATCTAGGCTGATAGTGTCATAGTCAAGAACAGATACAAGGATCTCTGTGCCATCTGCAAGAACATCCTCTCTAAGGCTGGCGATGTTGATGCGGCTGTTTAGAACAGGGAACAGAGTGTCACGAGTGGAAGTACCAGCAATATCATGCAGCTCAACGAAAGCTTGGAAATAGTGGTGGTGAGAAGGTGCGATACCAGCAAGACCCGGATTGTGAAGGATGTGAGACAAGTTCATGCCGGCACGCATAGCGCGATCAATCTTGCGGAATGCAGTCGTCTTGCTGTGCATACCAGGAGCCACACGAACAAGGTCAAGGATTTCCGATGTACGTTTCACATCGGCAATAGAGTCTTGAATAATAGCCTTCGTTTGACGGCGAGCTTCTTGCTGAATCATGTTAACAGTAGCTACATGCTTAGTCATAGCTGCATGCTTATACTTGTTGCTTTTGGAATCGACGATCTCGATAGATTTAATAGCGTTAAATTGTTGTTGTTTCGTATTCATAGTAGAATACCTCCGATTAGTTTAGTTTGTCTGCGGTAGCGTATACGCCCATGTCCCCACAGCCTAGACATGGACCGGCCTGATTCCTTTCCTAAATCGGAATCGAGGCAAATCAGAAAAGCGAATAAATAGAAAAACAAAATGAGAGGGTACCTATATATAGGCACCCCCTAATAAGAGCTACATCGTAAGCCCTGCCAAGAAGACGAATGTCTCCTATATACCCATCTGGGGAGCGGGTCATATATACCCCTCACATGCAGGCCCCTATACAGAGGGCTACTACCAGATGGTCCCGTATTACCCCGTACATACTCACCTATATCGGATCTTGATCCCGATAGTAGGGGCATTGGTACAGTAGCCTATGTATACATGTTAGGCCATACATGAGTATGCATAGTAGGTGGACCTGCCCACCCATGACCCCTGCATACTAGGGTCAATTCAGTATGGTACAATGGCTACCCCTGTCTCCAGGTAGCCAAGGTGCCTAGCCCTACCACATCCCCATCATCCACCGTTATCGTGTAGGGGAGGGCATACTAGGCTGCTATGATCGCCCCTATTAAAGGACGAACATAACAGCAGCATGGAACCATGCTAGTGTAGTAAGGTGCGATGCGTAAGCAACAGCCCATGCTAGTAGGTACCCACCATACACAGCAAGGAAGGGTACTAGGCAAGCTATGTTAGCAGCACCAAAGACCTGCATGTAGCTCATCTTGTTGCCTAGTAGGCGGGCAATAAAGACATACAGTGCCATTAGTGGAATGGCTATCAATGCTGCCCATCCACCTACTGCTGCTGTAGCAGTCAGTATCGTAGCACCTGCACCTGCATGTGTTGCTACGCCAGCAGCCACAGCAGCTACAGTACCTACGATAGCCGTATGCTTGTTGATACCCATAGCCTCAGCAAGGACAGCAGTACCTGTACGTAGAGCTCTACCTGTTGCACATGCATAGTGTACCAGGTAGTCCTTAGCAGTAAGGATGTACTCCTTTGCAATGTGTGCACCTAGTGTAGTAATTACTGCTACCTTGCCGATTGTTGTTGTGTAGTTCATTGTTATTTCCTCCTTGGCCCATTGGCCTTGTTTAGTCATACATGCTATACATGTATGCTTTAGTGCATGCGACCGATATCACGTATACGCTTAGCGACATGCGCTTAATGCGTGATATCAGCTGCTCATGTCATCGTTACCATGCTGTTATGAATAACAACATAGCGTGATGACATGACCAGTGTGATCGGTCATTTGATTGTTGCATTGAAGCCTAACCCTTCAACTCCACCTAAGTCAGGTGGGGTGGGGCGCTAAACGTCGACACATGCAACAACTAAAGAAACTGTTACCCCTCGCAAATTTTTTTATATGTGGAATTTCCTTATGGGGCATTATTTGTTTCGTCAACTTGTAATGCGTTACATTTATTGATATTATGTATTTGTCACCTCCTATGACATATAGTCCAACTGGTTTCGGACGACCGTTGGCGACAAAAGGGCCTCTTAGCTGGTGGCCTTTTTTGTACTTCGCACCAAGAGGGGTCTCGAGAAATCGAGGCCTCTTTTGTTTTGCATTGTCCCTATTAATCGAATCTTCGGGACAATGCTGTGGCACAGGTAAAAATAAAAAATAAAATAAATGAAGGGGACCACTAAGTTACAAAAATTAGCTCCCGCTTCGTGTTCGCGATACCTGTAAAATTTTTTTATGCGAGAAATGACCTCATAGGGTGTTTGTGGTTGTCAACAACATTGTAAGGCGTTACAATATGATAAGAGTTTTATTAAGAATAAGAGATGAGGTTTCACAATGTCCCATTTGACGAATAGCACAAGACTAAGTGCCAATATTGCAATTGAGGGTAGATCAGTGAAAATCTACGACCCAGAAAGCGGGGTCATGAAGGTTCGCAAGATTCCGGATAACATCGAAGGGAGCAGAGTATGTCTGGTAGGAGGAGACGTCTTTATCGATGGTTACCAATTATCCATGAAAGACGGTTGGAAGCGTACAATCCGCGCCTGGTGGTACCGATGGTTCAACTTTTAGAAGCTGAGCCAGCAAAGGAACCGGTCAGGCAGTTCCAGATCGCCTACGAGGTGTTTCCTATGCGTGCAATCCATTTTCTTGATATCAAGGCTGATGATTTGGATGACGTCGTGGACGCCGTTTATGAGCGTGTAGGAGCGGTTCGGATTCGAGGCGTAATCGAGCATTGAGTCATAAGGAGGGGGCAGGTTTTGAAGTACGTTAAAAGGTTCTTGTGTTGGATAGGGGATCACTCCTTTTTCGTTGGCTATGACTACATAGGTCATGATGGAGCAAGCTTTCATGCCAAATGTAAGTGGTGCAAGTTCAAGGGGATGGTAGACAGTCAAGGTAATTTGTTTTAGGGAGGGCGATACAAATGTGCATAGTTGAAGGTTGCAGTGAAGAAAAGACGATTGCAAAGAACATGTGCTGGAAGCATTATAGGCGACTGCTTCGACACGGCAGCGCAGAAACAGTCATGACAAACCGAGGCCAGAACTCCAGTTGCGAAACAGCAGGCTGCGCCGGCAAGAACTATGCCAAAGGTAAGTGTCAGTCATGCTACAACAAGGAAAAGTTTGAAGCTAGAATCGCAAGAGGAGATTGTGGCGGATGCGGAAAGCCTAATGATCGCAAGGAGGCTGTATGCTCTGAATGCTTAGTGAAGCGACGTGCCTACAAACAATCCAAGAGAAGAAAAGCCAAAGAGGCGAAACAGAATGCATGATTGCAAGATGTGCTTGAGCTTCACGGTCACATGTCCGTGCGGTTGCGGCGTGTCGTTCTGTCCCGATTGCATGACATTAGAAGAGGATCTAAACAACAATGAGGAGGAAGAAAATAATGGGTAAGAATGCGGGTATTGTAGTGTTAACAGGTGAATTGGTGGCTAATCGATTGGGATTCAAAGAAGGCGTTCGGATTAGAGCGATTCGACATGATGGTTTCATGGATCGTGTAGAAATGCTTGTCGAAGGTGAAGGCTTGCCGGAATGCGCGGAAGGCGCTGTCCCGATTCAAGTAGATCCAGAGAGCGTCATGAGTGTTCCAGTTCATGTTGACGAAACAGCTATGGCTGAGTTTATCGTAGAGAAGATGACAGAGCTCGGCGCGAACGTTGATCTTGAGGCCATCAAAGTGATACTGGATCTCGAGTACAAATACATGGAAGCCATCGGCCTCGTCAACGGACAATAAAAAATGAATCACTGGAGGATGTGCCACACAAATATAAGGTGGTGACATCATGTTTCTAGCTAGTAATCGCGCAATACAAGCCGGCAGTTCGCTATTCTCTCATGCCAGAGGTCGTGTCCAAAACGGTATTAAGAATGGTATTCAGAAGACAAGGGATGCAACAAGAGGCTGGATACAAAAGATGGATGAAGGAATCGATGACGATGATGAGTTCTATGCACATTGGCAGCGAATGAAGACGGATAAAACCTATCGAGCCAAGGCGATAGAGGACTTCAAAGACTTCGGGTGATTTAAGGGGAAGGGGTTGGGGAGCCCATGAATTTGCTAGAGGCGTACTTGGATAAAATCCAATACAGTAATGGCGTGTATACGATATCAGCAAGCGGATTGACAATGGAGCAACTGCATATGATTGCCAATCAGTGGTCAGCGGTGTATGGAGATAAGAAGGCACTTATTCTCATGCCTGACTCCAGGGAGATCTTGCACGCCGAATGCTTTGACTTTGGCGCAGCGTTTCGTATGCTGCGATCCGGTTGGAAGGTAACCATTCGAAGCGAGGTTAATTTTTATCTCTACTATGACACAGAAGCAAACAAAATCATGGAGCAGATCACAGTTCCTGGGCATGATCCAACAGAGTATGCTCCAGATCAGGAGGACTTGCTCAAAAAGGATTGGGTTATTTACAGGTAGAGAAGGAGTCATTCAAATGATTAAGTGTGGCGAATATTGTGATGAAAGATGCGGCAGCTGCGTGTATATGTACAAGCAGCATGACCCTGATCTTGATGAAAACCGTAAGGGTCTTTGTACGATCTACAGAGA
Organism: Paenibacillus sp. J22P15; assembly: GCF_056269345.1. Classification (NCBI taxonomy): domain Bacteria; kingdom Bacillati; phylum Bacillota; class Bacilli; order Caryophanales; family Paenibacillaceae; genus Paenibacillus; species Paenibacillus sp. J22P15. The sequence goes on along the minus strand of NZ_JBWDNT010000008.1, from coordinate 47,922 downwards.
GCCAAGAAGCTATGATCAAACCTGCGACAAGTTTCACTGCTTTGATATGACAACCAATGATCCAAATGATGATCGCATAATTTCGCAAAAACCGGCGTTAAATGGAGAAAGATTTAGTTTGAAGAAATTTTTGAAAGCGGGCCTTCGGCCTGTTAAGAGGGGCAAATGATAATGGCTAATCCAAGAATAGGATCTATTTGGCAGCATTACAAGGGTGGAACATACCGTGTAGTTGGATTCGGGAAGCATTCGGAGACAAGAGAAGAGCTCATTGCCTACATGGATGCAGAAGGTGATATGCACTTCCGACCGCCAGCCATGTGGGAAGAATATGTCGATGTGCCCGAATACAACTACAAAGGTCCAAGATTCCGTCCAATGGGGGTGCGACATGAACCTACTAAACCAATACACACTCCTTCAGCCTCTAAGGCGCGTAAGGCTCACCAGCGGCGAAGCTTATAGCTTCTGGGACGACTTCCTAAACACGGACGATCACACATGCATCATCGCTGCGAGGCGAACAGGGAAGACTCACGCTATTCTGAGGCGAGCTATGCTGCGACGAGACAAGGATGTCATAATCGTTTGCATAAATGACAACCAAATGAAGGTGATGAAGCATGTGTTTTCCGAAATGCTTGCTGATAATCAGTGGAGTGATGTTGTGATTTCTGGCAGCAGCAGAGGCATACAGTCCTTTAGATTTGACGATCACGAAGTATCATTTGTCACTTCACTGGAAGGTTATCAGTCCATCTGGTTTGCTGATAAAGAAGTAATATTTGATGAGCCAGAGGCTAGAACTCACATCCCGAATTTCAATCGATATCTGCAAAGTTTTCCTAATATGCGGATTATTATGGTCGGATCCCTGTCTAGGCGGGAGCCAAGCAGATTCAAGGATTTCTTCAGATACTGCTCAGTAAGTGGGTATGCAGAGACAATGACGGCAGAGCGAATACCGGCACTCTTTGAGGAAAGCCAAGAGAATAGGAATGCGGGATGGATAACCGAAGAGAGATGGCTGACTGAGTACATGTGTAGGTTTAGTAACAGGCCATCCGACTACGAATCACACCTGGAATATGCTTGATAAAAAACGCATTAATAAAACATTGTAATGCGTTACAATATTGATGTATAATATAAACAACCCCCCTTTTTACATTGGTGCTATTCATCCTTGATGGATGGCGCCTCAAAAAAAACGAACAAAAAATGCGAACAAGTGTTTGCTATTTTTAGCCTTATGGCTTAGAATAAAATCAGCGAAGCTCAAAAGGGATCTCCGACATTTCCCCTAGCATCCAAGTAAACAGGTTTCAGAGATGGCACTCTCTGGAGCCTGTTTTTGTTTTATGCAGAAAAGGAAAGAAAAATGGCAATATGCTGGGCATTTCCAAGAGGAAGCCCACTGATCGAGCAATACCCCTCAAGCCACCTCATATCGCCTCAAGACGCACAACCACTAAGGTTCTCTACATCACGACCCACCATGTACAATTAGAATTAGGGGGAAGACCGCCCACATAAAACCTATACGGACATAACTCATGTAGGGGCGACGACATTTTCCCTCACTTACATATAAGGAGTGAGCAGCATGGCAAGTACAGGACCCGTAACTGAAGCTGGTAAACTAACGGTTTCACAAAATTTAAACCCGACAGCTTGGACTAAGAATCCGGCTGCTGTTGAGGCTATCGATATTGCAAGACGATTACGAAAAACCAAGCATGGTATGTATGCATCCGTGCCTATTATATGCAAAGCAGAATCGTGTCCATATGCTGAAAACTGCGAGCTACATAAGCTCGGAATAGCGCCTTTTGCCGAGAAATGTCCAATAGAAATTGCAGCGATTGAAGAGCTATATGATCGCTATTGTCATGAGCTCAAGATAGATCCGAATGACTCCACCAACACCATTGACCTATTGATGGTTAAGGATATCGTGGACATCGACGTATCCCTGCTGCGCTGCGACAACAAGATGGCAATTGATGCCGACTTTATCGTTGATAATGTAGTGGGCATCACAGAAAACGGTGATGAGTTGCGAAAACAAGAACTTCATCCTGTTGTCGAGTACAAAGAGAAACTTCGCGCATCTAAAGGCAAAATGTTGCAGCTGCTTAACTCCACAAGACGCGATAAAGTCGGATCGAAAGTGACAATCGAGCTAAGTGCTTCTCAGCGCGCATCAGACATGATGAGAGTGCATCAGGATATGGCTGCGCATGACCTAAGTGAGGATGAAGAAGAAGAGGCGTACTATCGTCGTAAAAACGGTCCCACTCCTGGCGATGTAGTTATCGACGTCGAGCCAATAGGGATGGATGAGCAATGAGTGCCGTTAGATTCGCAGGAAAATTCGGAAAGTACATGAAGGATACATTTACGGAAAAGTCCGTCAATAAGCGAGCATTGAGTAATGTGTACACTGGTCGTGATCTAAACAAAAAAGGTGCAGCCCTTGCTGGTCTTGGCGTTGCAGCTTATGCCGGATACAAGATAGATGAGGGTCACGAGGATTATTATCGTGATCGGGCATTAGAGCGAGGCGGTGATCCAGACCTTATTCAATCGCTTCCAGGTACGCGATCAGATGGTCAAGCATACAATTCGACTCCTTATAATGGGCCGAAGCTGGAGGCAACTGGAGACCTTGTGTTCGCTCTTCATAAGCTCAGGAATGGAGGTTGATGAACAATGAGTAATCAAAGCGGGCCGACGAGGCAGGGATTATTAAATGGGCCGGCCGGTCCCACGATTAAAGGTAAAAAACCAGAAGGATGGCTTGGAAAGGGGCTTGGCGGTGCATTTGTCATTGGCGACTCTTATATGAGGATCAAGGATGGCGAAAACCCTGTAATGGCTGTAGGTAAGGCCGTTTTATCCAATGCCTTATTCATGTCGATGGGCCCTGTGGCAGGTACGGTCGCTGCGGTTGGCGTAGCTGCTGCACAGATGACGCCAGCTATCTTGCGAGGCGTGGATGCGGCAAAGGCCGGACATGGAGCCAAGGCTTCTATGTTTGGTGGCGGATTCGCTGAAACGGAAGGTCAGACCTATTTAAAACAGATGGGAATGTCCAATATGTCAGGCGCACGCCAGCAAGCAGCAGCGGTCATGAGTAATCATGCCAGAGGAGCCTTCAAGACTTATTAAGAAGGAGGTGTAAGGGATGAATCAGCCTTATCAGCGAGCCTCGCATGACAACACATGGAATGGGATTGCAATCGGTGCTGGTGTCGGAATGGGGGCCGCTGGAGTCGCCCACGGTATTTTAAGCACGGCAAGCAGGCGTGCCATTAAAGGCCGCGAGGATACCATGATTGTAAAGCCTAAAGGCAGGTTCCAGAAACAAGATAAGGTCTTGACTGGTAAGAGTGCCGAAAGATTCATGAGAGGAAACACGAGATCAGGTCGTGTCTTTGGTGGTCGATTTGGGTTGGCAAAGACAGCGGGGATCTATGCTGGTTCAGGACTTCTTGGCGGTTCCATCGGGATGGGAGCAGACTACATGACCGATTAAGAGAGGAGCAATAAGAGATGATGTATGCAAATCAACCTTACCAAAAGGTAGATAACGGAATTGGAGCCGGATTTGTTGGTGGAGCTATGGTTGGCGGAGCGGCATTTACTGCGGCAAGGCTTGGACTACCGAGAATGAATCAGGCACATGATGCAATTAGTGTTGCAAAAAACACAGGGGCAGGCAATGTAAGTATCAATCCGTCCGTACTGAAAAACATGAGCGCTGATCAGCGAGCAGCAATGGGTGTCGATGGATTAGGCACTGCGCAAAAAGTAAAAGGCGGGGGCGGCTCAACACTGGCTGGACAGGCTAACAAAAAAATGTTCGGCGGAAAGAAAATGTGGGGCACAGGAATTGGTAAGCGAAGTCTAATTACAGGTGCCGCAGCTATTGGTGGCGGTGCAATACTCGGTAGTCTGATGGACGGTGCAAACAATTGATGAAAAAATCGGATAATCTTCATAGTGCGAGTAATGGGGTTGTAGCTAATGAGTGCACCCAATAATGAACAAATGGATGACATGGAGCGGGAAATCCGCTCCGATCCAGTCAAGTGGGCCTATTGGAAGTTAAAAGATCCAAAGGGAAACGCTTGGAAGGCCAGATGGTATCAACGGAAGTTAATTAAAGATATTCTTAACGGGTCAAGGCGTCTTGCTGTGCGAATGGGTCGACGGGTTGGAAAGACAGAGACGATGGTTGTATTCTGCCTCTGGTACGCTTTTCACCACCCGAATGCAAGACTACTTATTGCAGCGCCTTACGAAAACCAAGTTCGACTTATCTTCATGCGTCTCAATGAGATGATTCTTGGAGCTGAAGAGATCCACAACGATATCGTATCCAATACAAAGAATCCATTTATGATCGAGTTTGCTAACGGCAGCCGAATCATGGGATTTACGATTGGAGCAAATGCCGGAAGTCAGGCGGGTGCTTCAATACGTGGTCAAAGGGCAGACTGGATCTTTATTGATGAGATCGATTACTGTGACCGAGGCGGTATCGAATCCGTAACAGCCATCGCACTCGAGGATGCAAAGCGGATCGGCATATGGTGCTCTTCCACACCAACAGGTAAGCGAGACTTCTTCTATGAGGTCTGTACAAACCCGAATACGGGATACATGTCTTATCATTTCCCATCAAGCGTCAACCCTTCATGGGATGCCATGATGGAAGGCGAGTTTAGGGCGACAATGACCGATCAGGCCTATATTCATGAGATTGAGGCAGAGTTCGGAGAAGAAACAGTCGGTGTATTCAGTAAATCGGCGGTAGAGTACGCAAAATCGCAATTCATGTATAGCTATAGAGAACTGAACGTCTACGAGCGCGCACAGCTTGAAAAGAACAACGTGGCGCTGGATGACATCATTTACCTCGGACCCTATACTAAAAAGAGATACGCTCCAGCTGCAATTCGAATCGGAGGGGTCGATTGGGATAAATACGGAAGTGCCACTCAAATCGTCATTTCCGAGTTCGATGAGACGCTTAAAAAGTTTAGGCCGACGATTCGTGTTGAGATTCCGCGAGGCGAGTTTACTTTTGATAATGCGGTAAACAAGATCATCGAACTAAATGAGATATATGATCCGAAGTTCTGGTATATTGACCGTGGTTATGGTGAGTATCAGATCGAGGCGCTGCACAAATACGGACAGACCAATCCTGAGAGTGGACTTCACCGAAAAGTGAAAGGCATTGCATTCCAACAAAACATCGAGATTGTGGATCCTGGAACTCGCGAGGTCGACAAAAAAGACGCGAAGAACTTCATGATCAATCAGACGCAGATTCTTTTGGAGCGTGGACAAATCATCCTCTCGCCATTTGATGAAGATATTTGGAAGCAGATGATGAATTACCAGGTGGTCAAGATATCACAATCAGGTAAACCTCAATATACAAGCGAAAACGAGCATGCCCTCGATGCCTTTATGCTAACAGTTATGGGATTCACACTAGAGTTTCCTCAAATCACTAAAATACTAGAAAAAGTCGAAGTTGCAACGCGAAACGTTATTGTTAATAACCGAATAGAAGAGCAATTGTCTAAGAAGGTATTTGGTGGATCAAGAGATGTGTTTCAGCCAAACAGGCAGCAGAGAGAGCGAGAGGCACGCGATAATCCAAACTGGCACATGAATAAGGTGACGGTTGGATATGGAAAGAAGACGGGCTCAAGCCCATGGGGAAGAGGCGGGTCCAGATTTAGTTCTGGAAGAAAGAGCTTTTAAGAGGAGTGATGATACATGATGCAGTCTAACCAGCCTTATCAGAGGGTTCAGAAGAAAGAAAATACGGTTATGGGCGGTGCCTGGACTGGAGCGAAAGCTGGCGGCATGATCGGTGGCGTGATCGGCGGCGCATCCAGTGTTTATGCGCATAGAGTAGGTGGGATTGATAATATTCCGCGAGGTTGGAAGGGCGCTCTTTTAGCTGGAGCTATCGGTACAGGCGCTGGAGCCTTAGGAATGGGAGTCTCCGGCGCTATGATCGGTGGCGGAATTAACGTATTCAGATAATCATTTGGTTCTCTACGCGTAGAGATTAAATTGCACAAGTGGTGCAAGCCAATAGAACAAACCCTGCATTTCTCTTTGGCTAAGCTTCACCCCCATCCCTTTCCCACTGTAGCAGTTCCCCGCTGCTACAGCTACATACTTTGACTACGAGGTGAATTATGGAGGAATTATTCGGAAACGCCGGTGTCGACACCTCCTATGAGCGAGAGATACTAGACTACCATCCTCGCATCGAAAGACCCGACAATTCGCAATATGGCGGTATATCGTCGGATGTTGTTTTAAAAATCGAGCGATCACGGGATTTTACCATAACAAAGAGTCTAATTGACTACGATGAGTTAATTACTAGAATCCAGACTCTATTAGACCTCATTGATGAGAGAAACAAGGGGCAAGCATTCGCATCCTACAAAAAGGCACTCGCTTCTGGTATCTTCTTGGATGTAACGTCATCAGAGGAGCAGATTGGCTCGCACGACGGTTCAGGAGATGCAGAGATCTATTCCATCCTTTCACGAATGAAAGCCTCCTGTTCGCTTCGAAGAGGGTTTATGGACGAATACTATCGAAGCCAGATTACAGAAAAAACGCAGATCGATGAAATTGCTGAAGCTGAAGACAAAAAGATCAGCGCTTGGCTGCAAACCGAGCAAAGGTTCATCCATCTTGATGAGAAAATTAAAGAAGCGTATCGCGAATCGGATCACGAGTCAGGCGCAACAGATTCCATCACGATTTTAGAGAATGAATTATATAGCACCGAAGAGTCCAAAAAGACGCAAGACATGCTCCATACTTCATTTGCTGATGTTGCTTATGTGCATAAGAATCGATACGCGATGTTCTCTCAGATCACAACGCAGATTGAAATGATTCTCAGATTTCCAACATCGATCGTAGGAGTCGGCGTGAAGGATTTTATCATGAACGTTTCTACGGCTCCAGATCTGTCGCTTGTGATCGGTCAGCTCGTATTCAACTTCACACAGTTAACGCAGAAGCAGAGTGAATTGAAAGGTCAATTCCACATGACAGATGACTATAAAGAAGGATTCATCTCGAAAGAACAGTGGTTTTATCAGCAGTTGCAGACAAAAACACAGGTTCCATTGCAAGGATGGCTTTATGATCAGCAAGAGCTGCCTGGAGCTTTTCAATCATTCGCTAATTTGATGGTTGAATCGTTATCTGCGACCAAATCCAAAAACGAATCGGCAATTACGGATCTGCTTCGCTTTTACCAGCAAGAGTCTATATTTTATGACACACAGATGGCCATGATTCAAAAAAAGGAGCTTATTCGACTTTTCCTTCGAATAATCAAGGATTTCAAAGATGTGAAGCCCGTCACTGACGAATGGGCCGTGCAGTATGCAATCACACACGGATACCCCTCTTTATAGGAAGTGTAACGCCTTGCATTTTCAGGATATAATTAAACATGATATTAATGGTTCGAGCGCTGAAAGGGGAGGAGTTCTTGGCTAAACTATTCAATCGTCTAATCGAACGGTTTGGAATCAAGAATGCTACCGCACCCGCGCCAACTTCTGGCGGAAGCTCAGGCGTTGCCATCAACCGTGATCCGAAAGCTACGCAAGTAAAGCGAATTGGCTATCAGATTTCAAATGCCGCAGGCGGTGGCAGCGGGCGAGAAATTCTGGAGACACCGAAGTATGACTTCAACATCATACAGACAGCCTGTGAGCGAGACAGCTATCTTATGCAGACTATGATGAAATATAGTGAACTGATCTTCAAGAGCGGGTATGGTTACCGAACGAAGAATGAGCAGTCCATCGAATATTTGCGTCTTCGCCTAAATATGATGCAGATCGCGACTTTGGTTCCAACAGAGGAATTGTACCATGGTATTGCCGACGATATCGTCAAATATTCTAACTCATTTCTTGTCAAAGCAAGAGCGAAGAAGGGCGTAGGGCTACCACCGGGAATACCGGCGCTTGCCATGCTGCCTGCCAAAGATCCAGTCGCTGGATACTTTAGACTCGCTCCTTACACCATGACGGTGAAGCGAGACATGAATGGTAATGTCACTGGGTATCGTCAAGAGGTGCAAGGCGCCGGCGATCCTATCGACTTTAGACCAGAAGATATTGTTCATATTAAGGTAAATGTCCCTGTTGGTGAGGCCTTTGGCGTGCCATGGGTAACACCGGTTTTGGACGATATACGTCTTCTTCGAAAAGTCGAAGAAAATGCGGCATTGCTGCTGTATCGGCATATCTTCCCACTCTTAGCTTATACCGTAGGTACGGATAAGCCAGGATCCGAAGCATCCGATGAAGAGTTAGAGGCTTTGCGAGCGACGGTCGAAAGCATGCCTACAGATGGCGCGATGGTGCTGCCAGAGCGGCATAAGATTGAAGCAGTCCAAGTGACAGCTATCGACGGTAAGCCGTATCTGGAGTATTTCGAAAACCGTGTATTTTCCGGTCTTGGTATGTCTCAAGTCGATTTCGGCCGTGGTGATACGGCCAACCGAAACACTGCTGACGCTATGGGCGGCAACAAGGCGGATCGGGTCAAAGGATGGCAACAGGCTATCCAAGTGCAAATCGACAAGTACATTATCGAAGAGATCCTAGTTGAAGGTGGATTTGACCCTATGGTTAACCCAGACTTCGACGTAGACTTCGTATTTAACGAAATCGAGCAGGAAATGCGCATCAAAATGGACACGCACGAGATATTCAAGTTTGAACACAATCTACAGACCTGGGAAGAAACCCGTAAAAACATGGGATCAGAGCCAGTGGCGGACGAATCCAGACTATTCTTCCAAATGATTGGCATGCAGCAAGCTGAACACCAGGCAACCCTGGATCAAGCTGCAGCGGCAACCGCTGCAACCGATAACAAGCAACAACCTGCAAATCAAAACGGCAAGAAGAGTGGACCTAAGAGGGCGACAGAAAGTCAGCAAGACAAAGCCTATCGAGAGAACTATCCTTCTCCGCCAGAGATCGCCTATCATCCAAGATGGAGTATTGAGTTTGAAACGCCGCAAGAGAGTGTTTCACGCATTGCTAAAAGGTTTGATTTCTCCCGTGTGGACGAGCTTGTTTCAAGTCTTGAAAGAATCTATGTGCAAATGGAAGAAGATGTTGTTGGCGAGATTGCAAAAAACAACGAGCGTAACACATCGGAGTCCAAGAGTGTTAAAACTATGCTCTCCTCGATCCATTTCGGCAAAGACCGTATGGAGAATCTCATACAAAAAACTGCTCGCCCTGTACTAATAGAAGGTGCAAAAAAGGCAGCAGAGGAAATGAAGCTGTCGAAGACACCGGCGATCAATATGCCGATTGCTCTCCGGTCAGTATGTGAGACAGGACGCGATTCTTTCAACAAGATGGAAGAGACCATCTATAGTCAACTGGCCAGCAGGCTAGAAGGTATGGATGATACGGTCAATATGATCTTGACTGCGAGATCGACATTCCAGGCAATAAAGCACCGCTTACGGGCGATCGCAAAGACAACCTTGCTTAAAACTTACCACTACGGATACGTACTGGCTATGGCGAAGGCTGGAGTCGAAACGATTCACGTCGAGCATGATGGCGGATGCAGCATGTGCTTGGAGTTATCCCAGGAGCCCATTACTTTGGTGTCACTCTCGTCTTATGACGAGTCTGCCATATATACACGCATTCCTCCGTTCCACACGAACTGTGAATGTGATCTAGTTCTCGAACGAGAGGGAGGTGAAAGTTAGTGAAAGTTGCGTACACGCTGAATGAGCATGCAGCTAAAAAACTGGTTCCAAAACAAGTTATCGAGCAGGTCAGAATCACTGCAAACTTGAGTCAGGAGTCGGCTAGTAAGCTAAGTGAAGCAGCACAAGGGAAGAAAAAGAAGCTCTTGGTGCAAATGGAGGCCATCCACGTCGGACGTACGAAAAACTTCACGTTCTACACGAAGGAGGGGCTGAGTGCAGGACTTGAAAGTTGGACGTATCCAAGACCGAAGCCAGTCCTCACGCACCATAATGATTATAACGGAGAGCCGATCGGGCGAATCATCAAAGCAGAGTTTCACGATGTTACACAGTCTGGTAAACCTGGACTCATGTTTACTTGTGAAATCACCGATCCGGAAGCCGTAGAGAAAGTGTTGGACGGACGTTATCAGACTGTCTCAATTGGGGCGACGACAGACAAAGTAACGTGCAACATTTGTGGTACAGATCGAACCGAATCGTGGTGTGATCACTATCCGGGGGAAAGTTATGAAGAGCAAACTGCCCACTTCATAATCGGAACCACATTCGGAAGAGAAGTTTCGTACGTTAACGTGCCCGCAGACGAGTTCGCCGGCAACACACATGTAGAACAAGTAGGGGATGAAGAAGGATCTACTTCCGCTTCTTCTGCCGAATCGGTACACGCGGAGATCTTCCAAATTGCCGAGGGAATGTTTCACAGTATCAGGCAGCCTGAATCCAATCTATTTGGATCGCTGAGTGAATCTATGAAAAACCAAATCAAGAGTCTTCTGACTTTTGAACAAGAAGGGAGCGAAGTTCCAATGAGGAGCGAGCCTGAGCCTGCTAACAAACAGCAAGCAAATACGCCAGTTGCCGAGGGAGAAACACCTGCAGCAACACCGGTAGTTCCAACTACACCTGAAACACCAGTTGCCGAAGGTGCTGGAACAAATCCAGAAACACCAGCTACTCCAGAGACACCTGTAGCAGAGGGAGAGAATACTCCAGCAACTCCAGCTACTCCAACTACACCAGTTACTGAATCTGCAACTGCGTCGCAAATGCAGAACACAATCACTAACTTGGTGGTGGAGAATCAACAAAACAAAACGCTTCTCGCAGAGATGACGACTGAAAACACTCGTCTGCTCAATGAGAACACAGATCTTCATTCCAAGCTGCATCGCATTTTGGCTGAAAAGGTTGTCGATGCAAAAAGACAGCTCAATAAACCAGATGTGGTTGGCGTGGATCATGAAGAGGCCGTTAGTGCACATGTTACCCGCTCCAAAGAGTCGCTGGAAAATTCACTCGCAGATTTGCTTGCTGAATCAAAGAATCCACGCGGCATTGCTGGCAGCGTAGCTAATCCAGGCTACAGCACTGATGAAGCGAACGGCGGAGAACAGCCGAAAGTAATCACAGTAAATGAAGCTGAGGATATCTTGAAAAACATGTTCAATAAAAAAGGCAAGCACGGCAAGTAATCTACCTTGAATAGGAGCTGAAAAGTAATGGGAATGTTCCGTGGCGAATCGAACATTGAAGGATCTAAAACGCAGTACATGCGTTCAAACACGAAACTGCAAGCTGGTACTCATGATTCTCCAGGTGAGAAGTTCATGATTGACCCGCGTCTACCGCGCTTATTTCAATATCACTTCGGTGGTGATGGTTGGGTTGTAATTCCGAAAGGCCGCGCAGTTGCTCCGGCTACTGACAACGATGGCGTTTTGAAAAACGGTCAAATCAAGGACATGGAAGGCGGCGTTATGCGTCCCGTTCTTACCTTGGCAAATGGCGGTGTGGACACTGTAGAAACAGGTCGTGACGGTAACTCGTACACGCGTGCTGCTAACCGTCCAATCGGCGTAGCATACGGCAACCTTTACGAGCAATTCGTTGATGGTTTCAACGGCATGCAGCCTACAATCGAGAATGAAATCTACATCGAGCTTCCGTACATTCCGGTTAAAGCGGATGCGTACCAAATCGAGTGGGGTTCTTTCTACGACACTGATATCTCTCGTCCAGTTAAAAATGGCGATCTTGTTATCTCTGATTCAACTGGTCGCATTATCAAAGCGGACTACGAGAAGCTAAACAGCGACATTGACGCTGCTGCAGATCTTGCTGCACTCAAGCCACTTTTGAAAGAGCAAAGCCGCTTGCAAGAGCAGGTATTTGGTCAAGTATGGTCCGTTGAAACCAACATGGCTCCACAGGGCTGGTTGAAATGGGTTGGCTGGTCTCAAGAGGACATGTATAAAGACGACAAGCACATCAATAACAGCGGCTTCCGTCCAGAAGACATCGGATCACAAGACGGATTCCCAGGCTATCCGTACGAAAAAACGTACGCAAACTGGGACAAAGGGCAGTACAAGCCTAAAGGTATTCCGGGCCTTACAAATGGCTCTAATATCGAAGTGTCCTTCACTGATCAGAAAATTGGCTTGATCCAACCTGGTCAAAGCGGCAAACACAACTTCTATCTATTGAACCTTCCAGCTATCGAAGGATCGGTTGTTATCAAAAAGGGTGGCGCTACAATCACTCCAGACTACATCGATGTTGAGCGCGGCTTGGTTATCGTAGATACAGATAATACTGGTTCGACTCCAGTTGAAATTACGGCAACGTACAAAGCAACTGGCCAAATCCCAGGTATTCCGACTGGTTGGGACTTCAAAGGTTCCATCGGTGCTGTTCGGATTCTACTACAAAAATAATAGAAGGAGGGCGAAAATAAGATGAAAAACGTCAACGAAATGCAACTTTCCGAGCAATCCACTTCCGTCCTAAAACGCATGCAGCGTCAGCTGAATGTAAACGAGGATTGGACACAGATTCCTAAGCAGGAGCTCGTATCCGTTAAAGAAGCCTTGACTACTCAAGATGCTTCCATCCTAATCCCACGCGTTATCACTGGTATGATGCGTGAAGCAGCTGAGCCAATGTATATTGGTTCCCAATTGCTTCAAACGGTTCGTCTTACTGACGGTCGTTCCATTGAGTTCCCTTCGATCGGCGCTATGCGTGCTCATGACATCGGGGAAACACAATCGTACCTAGAAGAAACTGTTGACTTCCAACTGCACCGCACGCAGGAAGTTAAGGTTGGTAAATCAGGTATGGTAGTCCGCGTAACAGATGAAATGATCAACGACAGTCAATGGGACGTGATCGGTATTCTGGTCCGTAAAGCGGGGGAAGCAATGGCCCGTCTGAAAGAAGAAAAAATCTTCATTCAGTTCTCGAACCATGGACATATCGTGTTCGATAATGACATTCGTCAGAAGTACCAAGAAGCGGGTACAACTGGTATGGATATCGAGGGTAACCTCAATAACACGATGAGCACAGAGGACATGATCGACATGTTTATCGCTGTAATGGCGAATGGCTTCACGCCTTCGGACATCATCATGCATCCACTGACTTGGAGTGTATTCTTCAAGAATGACATCATGCAGTCCTTGTCACATGCTGCACTTGGTGGCAGCCAGATCACGAACCTATCCATCAGTCCTGATCAAGTTCAAGGCCGGATTCCGTTCTCGATCAACATCAACTTCACGCCGTTTGCACCGTTCAACTACGAGTCGAAGAAATTCGATATGTATGTTGTTGACCGCAACAATGTTGGTATTCTTTTGGTCAAAGATCCTTTGTCCACAGAACAATTCGACGATCCAATGCGTGATATCCAAACGATCAAGATTCGTGAGCGCTACGGTATTGGCGTATTGAATGAAGGTAAAGCAGTAGCTACGGCTCGCAACCTAGCATTCGAGAAAACGTACCCAGCTCCAGATCGCATCAAAATCGTTTCCTAATGGAAAATGCATAATCAGAGCTGCCGCTCCTGCATAAAGCGGGGGCGGCGCTTTACTTAAATCGAACCATATGGGAGGTATCACAAAATGGCAGAAATTAAAGTAGGCCTAGCGCCGAACAAGACAAGCTTTTATGATACTCAGACCAACACGTATATTACGCTGGATAAGCCATTCACAACAATCACATTTGACGCAGCTTCGACAGTTGATCAAGCCAAACTATCGAAGATTGCGCATGCGTTGTTCTGTCAGTTCCCAGCTCTTGTGTTGTATGAGGGAGAGTTGCCAGCAGAGACTGTTGCAGCATGGAAAGCGAGATACGATGCATGGGGCGGCCCTCAAGCTAGAAAGAGAGCTGATAATACCAATGCAGGAATCAAGCCTAGTATGCAGTCTGCCCATGAAGCAGAGGAGCTAAACCTGTTTACAGCGGCTGACAAGACTGATGAGGCAGAAAAAGAGACTGACAAGGCTGATGAAGTAGGTAAAGAGGATGAAGTTGCAGGTTCTGCGACTAAGGCTTCAACAACTACTAGAGGCGCAAGAAACAATAAATAATCGGGTGGAAGGCAGGGATTATTATGACACTGGAATCGCAGCTATCAAATTTTGCGATTGCCATGCCACAACCCATGCCTTTCGCTGTTGATTTTAAGGATCGAACAAATGACCGGCTACACCGGCATATATCCTTTCCTGGGAGCGATGGCGTCTACCGTATTCGCACGGTCAATACTGGGCGTAACACGGAATCAACAGTGGTGCAAAGGCATGCTGAGACTGCACTGCCACTCGATACAGTGGAAGGTCAAGTCTTCCGAATCAAGGCTGTTCTTCACGCACCCGATACAGGCGTAAGTGAATCCTACTGGTTGACGTTAAATCAAAGCCAGGAGGACGAATCAGAGCGTCTGAATCAGTATCGTGTTCGAGGCATATCGACTGAAAATTGGAAAAGCGACTGGTCTTATTCAGAGCTTAGAACCAATGAGAATGAGCTGGTCATATACGATATGCTTTACGACATTCTGGATCTGGTCTTATCTGTTCGAGACAATGATATAGATGCGCTTCTTACACTTTTGGCAAGCGATGCCTTTCAGTTGTTTTCCGGAAGAGAGCGAGCGGCAATCACCTTCACAAAAGAAGCTGACGAGATTGTGGATCACAATATACTTGATCAGGCGAAATTGGAAGGTCTACAAAATTCTCGACATGAAGAATCGGAAAAGGTTTTAATACAGGAATTATTCCAGCAGATCGGCAAGCATTTGAAGAAGGAGTTCACAGAGTCCTTTATGGCATCAAGCCGTGAGTTCTCGGAACTACTGAAAACGTACCGTATTCAAGATAGGGTTGACCACAACTACAGTGATATAGTCACCTTGATATTCCAAGCTTTCCTTGAAGATCGTGTGGAGAAGGTCGTCAAAAAGGCAACAATCGAGGTGTTCGCTGAAAACGAGGGAAATCAGCAGATTTACTTAGAAGGTGCATTCGAATTGGACGTAAGAGCGGAATTGCTGCGCTCAGCATACGATTTAATGCCCACAGACCGCTTTTTCATGAACCTGAACTCTACGGTACAATTGATCATAGGACCAGTTGCTACAGAGTTTTTCCCTTATCAGCAAGTAGAGAGTATCAGGCAGCAAGCAAGGTTCTTCCGAAATGAAATTGCAGAGGTAATTACGGCTGCTCCTACTGAGGAGCTAGACATCTTCATGCGTCTTTTGGTAGAAGACCTGTATCTTCCTTACCTGCTGGTTGATCAGCGATTCCTTCAGGCCTACATCGATCTTAAAGATGATGCAAGCGAAGTCACCAGTGTTGGTGATGGGGTTGTTGAGTTCGATATGGATACGCCAGAAGGCTATGTTAGACACATGCTGGTTCGGGATATTATTGAGCAACTTATTTCTTCTGATATGCAGCGTGCAACCTTCTTTGGGGAAATGATCGATCGGATGATTACATCTCTAATGGACAACAAGAGGACAGCCATTGTCGACTATAACTTTAGCGAGATGTTTGAAGTGTTTTCCGATCTAGGCGAGTATGCTCAGCATCGGCTCCGTAAGATTGCGAAAGCAATTGAAGAGCAGGGAGAAGTAGGCATGCATGACGCTGCAAATCTTGATATTGATCCCAATCAGTCTTATATGGAGCTTCTACAGACTCATATTGATGAAGAAGGGCGAATTGTGGCACAGCCGAGTGTTCGTTTGACGGATGCATTCACCTTTGACATACAAGACGACGCATTTGTAGATCCAACCATTCGGACTTATGCAAGCGACATCTTAGGTCTTTCCATGAACGAGGGTGCTGTATTTATCTCTCCGAATAAAAAGATTGGCTGCAGCGAAGAGTTGCATGTGGAATCATCATCAAAAGAAAGTTTATATGAAGAAGCAGGGCAAGAGGTCTATGAAACACTTTCTACTAGACTAATAGACAGAATGAATCCCCTCTACAGGCTTAATCCTTCTGACAGCTATCAGCGTGTATTCCGTGAAAAGAAAAATGTTCACTTACACCCGAAACTTTACGATCGATACCAGATTACAGGAAGAGAAATCGTCCGATATGTTCTTGGTGATGTGAGTAAAGATGGATGGCCAGTCGGCAAGTTCATTCTAGGCGCAAATACTTTGAAATAAGGAGTGACATTCGATCATGAACAATGAAAAGGTCATGAATAATACAATGAAGCAGTTGCTTGCGATGCTTCCAGATGGACCTAAAAAACAGGCATTGCTGAAGAGAATCCGTACCAGTGAGTCGGCTGCCAAGGGTGGACTGAACGATACGTTCGAGTTCAAGGCTAAAGGGCACATCATGATTGAGGAGATCGATGCAAATGGTGTTGCTGTAGGCGTTCTTGCCGATCAGCCAAACCTTGTTGTCAAAGGCGCGGAGGAAATCCTGCTGCGTGCGTTCTCTGGTGATCCTGCTCGCGTTTTGTACAAGAACCGCACGCCAAAAGCAACAACCGGCACATCTCCAAAATATCACATTCATTTGTCTGATAACATATCCCGTGTTCTCGGTACAGTGAACCAACTGTCATTCCCTCCAAACACGTACTGGAGCGCTGTAAAAGATGAAGATTTCGATATTTCTTACAGCTATCGTCCAATCACGCTCTTCTTGAAAGAAGAAGCATCTGATGAGGTTGGAAAAAAGGCGTTTACTATTTCTAAGGTGTCGGCCACAGGCGCGATTCCAATCACATCAGAAATCTACTCCTCCAGCACAAACCTGTTTATCGGTTTGGGGGATGGCGAAAATGCACAAGTGGCGCTTGGCGATTCGAGGCTTGCCTACACAGCTTCATGGACGGCATCTGAAGGAAAGCGCACGGCTAACAGTGTAGGTGAAACCATTACGGTTACTGATAAAATGAGCAACATTGTCGTCGAGTTTGAAAAGTCCTCCACAGGTGGACAGATCGAAGTATCGATTGATGGTGTTCCACAGACCGCTATTGAGACACTTGACTCCACTCTTTCTGAGCCAGTGAAGTCGTCTAAGTCCTACGATGGACTGAATGGTGATGTTGAGCACGTCATTGTGATCAAATATGTTGCATTTGACCCATCCTTAACTGCTGAGAATGCCAATGTTGTCATTACAGGCATTCGCACAGACGGCTTGACGAAGAGTATGAATGGATTGATGCGTGAGTTTGACAATCACACGAAGAAATTCGATACAACAACAATGTACAATACAACAAATGTTGCGCCATACTTTACTTCTTTGGAGCAGTATCCAGTTGTAAAAAGCACGGTTGTTGTGGAGTACAATGGCTCTGAGTTGGAGCAAGTAGAAACAAAGTCAGAAGTTGCCGAAGGAAAGTTCTTCGTTGATGAACTAACTGGCCGCGTATACTTCAACCGCACACTGTCAGGCCTTCTTGTGACGTACGACATCACTGGTGAGTCCTACAATGTAAAGGCGACAACTGCACTGGCAGCATTCTCCAAAGACGTTAAAGTGATCGCGGAATCGTTGACACCAGATGGCGTAAAAGTGGCATTCGACTTGGCTCGCAAAGGTCTAAGTAATGGATCTGTTGTGGTGACAATCGATGGGGCTGTTTCCTCTACAGGGTTTACGGTTGATAATGTAAACGGAAAAATCACATTTAGTGTGGCTCCAATTGCAGAGGCTGTTATTTTGGTGGATTACACCTTCAAGGTGACAGGGAAGTCTTACGATGCAGGTGTTCCTGTTCGCGGAGCAAAAGTCTTGAACTTTGATACAGGCGAAGCGTTCACACTTGTTTCAGAGGTAAAGGATCTTGCTAATGGCAAGCTTTTGATCGATCCAGATAATCCAAACAAAGTGGTTGTTCATGCGAGCGATAGCAATAATGCAGCTGTGGTCAACTACCTGATTGTCGTTGACTCTGCTGACCTAAAAGGCTTTGCTACAAATTATACGCGCCAGGTTATTGAGAAGCCGAAGTCGGGCATCGCATATCCGTGGTACCAGCTAGACAAAGGATCTGTTAGCTTTGTAGCCGAGTTTGCTGAAAAGACACCTAACTACAATGTAACGATCCGTGAGATGGGACTCTTTGACGGCCCTCGTGATAACGACAAGGTTGAGGGTTACAACGGCTATCCTGTTGATGCATTCTCCATTGTACGTGTCGGCGCAACGCGAAAAGAAGTAACTACTGGCATTCGCGTAACGTGGACAATCACGCTTGTAAATAAAGACGGTGACCCGTTCTACGGTGGATTCTAATTGAAGGGAGCTTAACAAACCATGAATGATCAAATGAACCTGAATGCGAAAGGCCAAGTCAAGCTCGAACTTTACAATGAGTGTGGCGAAGTTACTTTCACGAAGGAGAAAAAGAATCTGGTTGTGTTGAGCGCCAATGAGATCGTCGGCCTGGTCATGAGTGACCCGGCCCGTACGATCAAGGCGACTCAAACCGACAAGGGCGATACACTTTCAGCTCCTAACAAAGACGGACTGTTCGAATTTCAATTGTCCAAAAACAGCCACGCTGCCGGTGTTTACGCCAAAGACGTTGGATCTAGCAATGCAAGCCTTGAGATCGTTATTCCAGAAATCAAGAGACTTGTCGATTTGAAGAAGGTTACGGTCGATGGCGTAGATCTTATCATCAACAAAGATGTCTTTATTAAGGATCAAGAGACTGGCGCATTGTCTTTTGCAGTGGCTCCACTAAACATTGTCACAATCGAGTTCAGCCACCTGATTAATGCTTATGCAGACATCATCCCTGGCAGCTTGAATGTAAAAGTGGGCAACACAGACTTCAAACAAAGCAATATTCCTTCTGATATCGACAAGTCGTACGCCGTGGACTTCAAAACAGGTAAGATCGTATTCGCATCCGCAAAAGCGGGCGTTGTTGCGAGTTACTTGTTCCGCGTTAAATATGCGCTTGGATTTATGGGTGCTGGTACAAAGCCAACTAACCATCCTGCAGGTAGTCCAGTTGAGTTCTCTCAATCAGACAAGCTAAAGGCTTCTATGGAAGGCGAATTTGTTGGCGCCCGCCAGCTGCTTCAATACCCAGCTGTCGTTAGTACGGGTGATCCTGAAATTGAGGTGTTCCCAACAAAACCAATTTCCTATTCAGAGAAAGCAGTTATGTTTACTGGCGACGGTGCAGTTAAGAAAATTAACCTATCCAACGTGAATAAGGCGATTAAGTTGGTAAGCGTGAAGAATGTTACCGATGCAACTGATATCGAATTAAACACAGTTACGTTTGTGGGCACGGCAGGATCCGGCAGTGTGGAGCTAAGCGTAGCACCTGAAGCGGGTAAAGAGATCCAGGTTAAGTTTCAGGAGCAACTAGACAGCCGCCACTTGCAGTTTGAGCTATCTCAGACGCCGCTGCTAGAGTTGATCTCTGTGAAGCACCAAGCACTAGACAACACGGTCAAAGCGTACACAATCGCCAATAGCGGCCTTACACTAGGTCAAGGTGACGTATGGGTAACGAATCAAAACAAAGGATTCGTTGAGTTCAGTGCTTCACCAGTAGGTGGTGTGCCACTTGAAACGCCGGGAACGATCACTTTCGAGTATCGCGTAAACTCTGGAACAACCGTACAATTTGTAGCTGATTTCCCGAAAGGTGTCCCAGGACCCGTGCTTACGGCAGCTAATAACGAGGTGATCGGCGTAAATGGCGTGCAAACGACGTTCAATTTGCAGCATACGATCGCTAAGGATAGCAGCAACGCATTCATTGCAAAAGTATTTAAAAATGGTGTAGAAATTGTAACGGGCTACACAATCAGTGCAGACGGCAAGCAGGTGGTCTTCACAGTGGCTCCACTTTCCACAGATGATGTGAAAGTGACATACAGCTGGCTAAAGACCACACACGAGATCTACCAAGTAGCTATGTTTGCAGAACAAACAGGCGGCAAGATGTTCAACATCTCCGGCATTGGACCGGTGACAAAAGATGAGAACACAGGTATGCGCATTACTTGGAGCGTAACATTCTAATGACGGGACGGTGAGAGCAGCATGGCAACGCCCAATTACATGAGAAGAATTGCCTTTCTCGACGGACAGGTACTTCACGACTTTCATTTAAACAACCTGCAAAAAAACGTCGCTGAGGCAATCAAGCTTAAAACCATGTACGAGCGTTACGACATGATGCTACTGTGCTCGCCGTATAAAAACTACTTTGCTGAACCCTTCGTAGATGAGTCGAACAGAGATCCTTCAAGCACCGCCGTGCTGGACACGTTAACACATAGCATTAAGGCGGATGCTTGGATCTCCAATCTTCTCCAGTTGCCAGCAGTCACAGATTCGATCTATCTGCTGGCCAACTACGAGGATGATCCAGCAAACGGCGCCACGGTTTCATTTTCGTACCGCTTGAATACAAGCCCAGGGACAGCCTGGACTCCGTTTCAGCCGGACAAAACAACCCTATTAGCTTCACCGACAAGATTTATTCAGCTCAAGGTGGACTGTAAATACACAGGGACAGTTCGTCCGATCGTATACGATTACTGCCTGATGTGGAATTAAGAGGAGGAGATCCGAATGGCACATGTTACAAAGCATCCTACGATGCCACAGTATCGGGTCAAGATCGGGGTCATGCCTGATTTCAGCGGCTCCAATCAGGTAAGGCAGGAGGAGCCAATCGGAGCAAGAGACAGCGTTAATCGAACATATACATTGAATCATCAGCCGACCAGAAACACCGAGATGGTGTACAAGGACGGAATCTATATGCGAAAAGGCGCAGCCTACGACTACATGATCTCTGGAAAGACGATCACGTTCACGGAAGCTCCGCCATCTAAGGCTGTTATCTTGGTCGATTACAAGTACGAGGAAGAAGTGTCATGAACATCTTCCTCCGTACTACTCCAAACCATCTACAGAAAAAGGTGCTCATTGATACAGAGATACAGATTCAGCTCGTGATCGATATCAATGCCCTTACTGTAACGGAAAAAACTGTCGTCCTGTTCAATATGGATTCGCAAAAAAGTGAGCCCGTCTCACTCAAATACAAAAACAAAATATTGAATATCATCCCGAAATCCAAACTGCATCCTAACACCTATTATCAAGTCGAGTTGCTGGCCGGATCAGAGGGCATTCAAGACATATACGGAAATCTATTAGAACAAAGCTATAGTTTCGAGTTTCATACAGCAGATGTTCAGGGAATTAAGCCTCCTGCTATTATTTCTCCAGTAGATATGTCTCAGGTAGGAACAAGCGTTACATTTAGCTGGTCTCCCGTAGAAGGAGCCTACTTCTATGAAATTCAAATTTCTAAGAGCAACATATTTGATGTGATTGATTGGCCAGGAGAGGGACACCGTATCTACGATACTTCCGTCACACCAGACATTCCATATCAATCGGCTACGTATTTTGCCCGTGTTCGTACGGTGAATAACGAGGATCAAAGAAGTTCCTATTCTAAAGTTGTTCGATTTGCCGTAAAGATGCCTGCTGAAAAAGCGGCTGTCGGAATGGATGCGAAACCTGTTTCAGAAATTGAATCATTGCAGAAGTTGCTTCTAGATGCGACTGATCCAAGCGAATCTTTTCTGGAGGCTCAATCCATTCATCCCAAAAATAAATCAGTCCATATAGATCTTGGATTTACTCCTGCAATCGCCATTACATTCAGCGATCTTCTTGATCCAAGCTCTGTCACAATCGACAGTATTTATCTGGCTGAGGAGAAGAATTAACAAGACGGCGGAGCAGTAGATGATGAATGACACTCTTTATTTTGAAGGGTGTTACATAATAACAAGCATATATAGGCATCCAAATCGAGTTCCTTGTTGAATATGGTAAATAATCATCGATACTCGTAGGACGAATGACGTATGACGAGCTTTGCGTGCAAATTTGCGTAGATTCGCCCCTAATCACTATTGCCGAGTATTTATATGCAAATAGTCTAGCTACGGTCGTGCATGTTACACTTGAAACACTAGGGATTAGCAGGTATGTTGGTCCAAAAATGAGCGAAAAGAATGGCGCTACATATTAATAAAGGTCAATAGAGAGGATGGTGAGATGATGGACACCTTGTTTGGGGATTATGTGCCGCCGCGAGATACAACATTTTTAGTTGATCTGTTTGTAGTGACAGAGGAAGGTGCTGAAATAACCCTTGAAAATGCAAAAGTGAACAATGTTCCATTTCGAACCATCATTCTAAAACCAAGACAGGCGCTCAAGAAAAACCGTAACTACTATGTTGTAACGGATGGACTAAGATCCGAATCTGGCCTTGAGGCTAAGATCGCCGAGCAATCCGTATTTAGCTCCACGTATGCGCCACTATACGCACAGCCTTCTGAGCTTCGATCCATATTGAAAGCCATCTTTGGTGCATTTCCCATCGCAGACATGTATGTTGCTCTTCGAGATGCTGGAATTAAGGCGCATCAAATGAGAGGGCTATCGCAGGATGCAAATGACAGCCGGTATCGACCTGTGCTTGACCGCGAAACCATCTACTATCCACTTACACGCTTCGTGACTTATGAGGCTGCACGCGTACTCCTGAGTCGTCTAATGATGGAGCTGATTAATAATCAGGGATTAGTTGAAGGTGGCGGTGGAAATGATGGCGTGATTATGGGGGATAGCGTAAAACTGGGAGACTTTTCGATCGGAAGCTCGAGCGGCGGCGGGTCCAGTGCAACGGAGTCCACTGCATCTGCTTCGCCTTTGACGATAATCAAAGCAGCCTTAGACCAGGTGTCAACAGATCTCCGTTTTTGGACAGACGCAATGATGGGTCGAAACGCAAGAGGCTACTCTTCTCCAGTTGCAGCACAGTTCCGAACAGACGCAGGGTCTCCTCCGAGCAGGGGGATTGATGCGTAGTGGCTATTGATATTCGTCTTGCAATAAGTAACCTGTTTGATGGATATGGCCATTACTTCCTGTATGTTCGACGAGATATGCGATTTACATGTGAGTGCTATGTAGAACGAAGTGGCGAAGCCAAGGCTTCATGTCAAAAGTGTTTCGGTCTCGGATATGTGGTATCTATCACATCTGTTCGAGGCAGAAAGCAAATCTCATCGATTCCGGAAACATTGGTTGGATTGATGCAGAGCACTGGCGTTGGACAGATTTCATCACACGCCTACGTGTATTACATTGAGCATCATGTTATTCCGAAAAAGGGAGACATGATTATTGAAGTGGAGTGGGATGATCCAGAGAGCGATGAGCGAAAGCCGATTCGCATCAAAGAGAAAAATCTCATCTCGCACGTTGAGCCAGAGCTTGGAAGAAAAGGCCGAGTAGAATTTTATCAAGTGTATAGTAAATACGAGCCGAAGGGGGCCCAAGATGAAGCAGCCCTCAGCCAATATTGATTACATTCAGCTGGCAGATACCTATGCGGCAATCGAGCTACCTATTGGAAAGCGCATTGTTGTCATGGGTGACGCAATAAAAGGTGAATATATTCAGCCTTATGCCATATCTACGATAGGACAGGCAGAGTTTCTATTTGAAGAAGGACCGCTGATATCACGGATTGATGATGCTCTAACTGGCGGCGCAGATGCGGTGTATGCCGTTCGGGCAGCCAAAGGAGACTATTCATTAGCATGGGATAATCTTTTAAAGTTCCCTTTCGACCTAATCATTGTTGATGCACTGGATTTTCAAAGAGGATCAGAAATGATTCGGAAATTTGTAGAGTTCTGCAAAAACAAAGAGTATCAAGGCGAACTTGTTCACGGATTCTTCAGCATGGGTACGACAGACATCGATCTGATTCGCGAGCAGTATGCTGTTATCAGCTCGTTCTCTAATTCAATAGAGGATGGTCTCGAAGAAGAAGGGCGATACTTTTCTGTCATATTGGATCAAGTGAAAGATCGAAATGCAGCTGCCGTATATGCTGGGCTGGTTGCGGGCCTTAGTGCCGGAACTAGCCCAGTCAACAAAACAATAGATGTCGAGCTCGCGGTGGAGTACAAGAACGACGTTCTCAATGAACTCCGTTCCGCCGGCATCGTGTGCTTCAAAGAGTCGATCAAGAAAGGCGTCGTTTGTCACGGCTCCCCTTGTGCAGTACAAGATCCAGATAGTGCCCATCGGCAGATCTCGAACTTTCGGATTGCACAAGAGATCATCAATGAAATCGCATCCGAGCAACAGCTCTATGTCGGTCGCATGGGCGCTGCCTATGTGGTAAGTGAAGTAGACCAGATCATTCGCGCTATCCTATCCGATCACTTGGAACAGGGCAGGCTGAAATGGTTTGATTACTCTATTCATGTGGATGCAGCTAATGTCATTCACACCGAAATCGAGCTTGTGCCCATCTTCTCGGTACAGAAGATGACCCAATTTTCCCAAGTGAAGGTGAGAGTATGAGTAATCCGACGCCAGAAGAATTAAAGGCGATCCAAGAAGAGTTTGCAAGAAGGGATCCATACCTGGATAACCGCCTGCGCTCTGATAAGCCGATAACGCCGCTTGGATTCATCGACGACTTGCGTACACTCTGGAAAGCCACTGGGCATGAGGTGGATATTATCCGGCACACGCCATTTGATCGGGACACGGAATACCCGTTCCCGCTGATTACGTTTCGCACAACGCGGCGCGTAGTCAACACGGCACTCAAAGACCAAAAGCCTCGATATCGAGGAACGATTCGTCACCCACTCAACCCAAATGAGTACATTGAGCTTCGTGGTCAAGTGTTTGACGTCTGGATGGAGTTCACAATCCACTCCACTAGTCAGGAAGAGGCTGATGAACTTACAGAGGAGTTTGATGACTTCCTGAATGACATTCATCACAGAGGCCACTTCAAGAGAAATGGTGTGCAAGAACTTCGATTTTTTGCGCAGCTTGAAGATTTGGTGATCGCGGACTATCGGTTCCCAATTGCCGTTAGGACGATCCAATATACTTTCCGGTTCGAGAAAATAACCCCCATTTTCTTGAGCCAAATCGAACGCATAACAACGTTCGCCAAAGTAAGTCAGCCCCCAGCAGATCAATCCTTTAAGGAGGAGAAAGTAAATGGCAACGACTAAAAACGACAATCTACCTGGCGTAAAAGTCACGTATGAAGATGGTAATCTATATGCCGGAAATCAGCGCCTTGGTGCAACTACACAAGCGATCCTCATTATGGGTAGCGCAGTAGATGGTCCGGTGGGCGAACCGGTTTCGGTCCGCGATATCGGTGTTAAAGCAGCAGAAAAACTGTTTGGCGGTGTAGTTGACCGTAAAACAAAAGAGCCTCATGGTGGATCGCTCATTCGAAGAATGTACGAAGCACTGATGGCTGGAAACGATGATATTCGTTTGATTCGTATCGATGGTAAGGCAGCTAAAACGGAGCTTAAAGGTAAAGACATTGCTCGATCCAATGAGCAATTCCTTGACTATGCTGACGGAAACACCGTGTTCTCCATGAACTTGAATGTTCCCGCAGGCGGCAGATATGTAGGCAGTCCGTTTGTTACTCAAATCGATGCTGAAGGTAATGAGTCAGTAATCACGAATGCAGTTGATTTCGTTGACTCTACTCCTGGCTCTGAGAAGATTCATTTCTTCGCAAACAAAATTCGCCCAGGTCACACTGTAAAAGTGCGATACGACTATGAGGTGCGAAACTATACAGCAGTTCCTCGCTTGGATGGACAGAGTAATCCAGACTATACAGATCCTGATTATACGCTATCGAAAGATGCTTTAATTAGCAATCGTTTCTACTCTGCAAAACTGAACTGGTCAAGTCGCTTGGAGTCGGGGCACATCCCAGTTGTATACGTGAAAGATGGAGAAACAGGTGTTGTTAGCACAATCTCATCCATGACGCCAAATGGAGATTACATCTACCGCGTTGGTAAAGGAAGCGCAGATCCGCTAAAAGATATTTGGTCCGAAAAGGATTACAAAGACGGCGGTATCTTGTTCACTTCCGCATATGATGCAGAGGTTTCGGCTGGCGTTTATCCTGCCCTTAGCGGAAACGTTGTCGTTATGGCTGAATATTCGCACTATACATCTTCGCCAAACAGCACAACAGCAAATAGCCTTGTTCCAGGAACAAATGTGGAGTATGACCTTAACTACCTGCCACAATCCGAGGAGTTCAAAGTGTACTACTTGGTTGGCAATGTTCGAACAGAATTGGTAGCAGGGGTAGATTACACGTTGTCCTTGGTTGATCGAATCGTATCGATCACAGCTGGAGCAGCTCCAGTGGGTGCACAGTTGTTTGCAAGCTACAAGACAAGTGACTCGACGGTTACTGATCCACGCATTGTCGTTGAAGGTCGATTCTCTGGTAAAGTATACGGCTCCTTGACTGACATCTATGACAAAGACTCTATCCGTGGCGTAGAAGTTGAGATTCAAGAAGATCCATCAGATCCTGCTGGACTCGAGAAAATAATCATCTTCCACAAACCTGAAGAGAAGCGTCTGACGAGTAAGGATTTCGCTCTGACTTATCGGACGAAGGACCTTGCAAAGAGTCGTATCAGAACTTTCCGTCAGTTTGTAACGCATGTCAATACAGATCCACTCAATAACGTTGTGTCTTTGGGTGCTACTAATGAGCACGGTGCAGTTCCAATCCAAGGACTCCTGGCTACAGGTCGCATGTATCTTGGCGAAACAGAACCAGGCGTGATTGCAGAAGATTTGACGAAGCCGACAGATAGTGTTGAGCGCTACCCGTGGATGGGACAAGACGGCATTTTCAGCACATCTAGCACGAAAGACATGCAGGCTTTGTATACGAAGCTTGGCGGTATTTATGAAGAGGATGCAACTGGTGAAATCCGCATGGTTGAGCAAGGTATTTACTCCAAGCTTGAAAACTATGTGGCTGACATCATCATCTTGTCTGATGTGTATGCAAATACGATGATTGACCCTCTCAATGCAGAGAAGAACTTTGCAAGCCAGCTTGCACAGCACTGTGCGATCGTAACAGCGAAAACATGGGAAACAATCGGCGTTATATCGATGACTCCTTCCATGGAATCTACGCTGCTTGAAGTGCAGGAGTATGTTGACATTGCAACAGGTGGATTGGCTATCTTGTCGGAAGACAAGAAGAACAAATACCTCAGCGCTGGCATCAACATCGAGTACGTGAATACGCACTCTATGTACAACGAAGCCAACAATGAAGCGGTGCTTAACGACGATGGTGATCCGATCGACGTAGGTCGATACCTCTCCGTATTGTTCGGACCAGAGGTTGGATTGTCCAGTGAAAAGCTTGGAAACTACGTGGCAAGCGGAAGTGTTGTATACGGCGCCTTGATCTCCACACTGAACGCTGAGGTTGCAACGACAAACAAAGAAGTGACTGCTGCCTATGGCCTTCGCTACCGTCTGTCCGAGCCACAGCACAATCAGCTCGTTGGAAGCCGATATGTCACTTTTGATCAAAAGATGTATTCTGGCGGCGTCGCTAACCGATTGGTTGTTAAGGATGGCGTTACTGCAGCTAGGGCTGACTCTGACTATGCTCGACTGTCGACAGTTCGAATTGTTCACACAGCTGTTCAATTGGTTCGTATCAAAGCGGATCCGTTCATCGGTTTGCCAAATGGTCTTGCACAGCGCAATGCGTTGTCTTCTGAGATTCAAGCTGGACTGGACAAGCTCAAAGAACTTGGTGTGCTGGAACGTTTCAGCTTCCAAATCTTCAGCTCCATTCAGGATCGCGTACTGGGCAATGCTTTCATTACGCTTGAGCTTGTTCCTCAGTTTGAAGTTCGTCAGTTCAATACATCTGTTGTACTGAAAGCTTCTTAATCCGATTCGAATCAGAGTGATATAGGAGGGCTCTAGTCCTCCTATCATTCTACTAATAAAAAGGAGTGAAACTCGAAATGGCAAACTCTGCACCTAATATGGAAGAGTACACTCGTACGTTTTCCGCCTTCAGTGGCGCGGATATTACGGCTACCTTCGGAGGTAGATTAATAGGCGAACTGCAAGCAATCTCGTATTCTATCGTTCGCGAAGTAGCACCTGTTTATACGATGGGGTCTCCAGATCCACGTACATTCTCTCGCGGCAAGCGCGGAATCAGCGGCAATATGATCTTCACACAGTTTGACCGAGATGCTCTCTTGGAAGAAATGAAGAAGAACTACAAAGGTGCGCCTATTATGCAAACCTTCCAGCAACACAGAGCGAATATGGACAATGGTGTCATCTTCGGTGCTAAGGGCACTGGTCGTGGCTACGGAATCCAATCGTGGGATGAAATGATGACAAACCTTGGCTACGGCACAAGCGGCGCAAACATGGATCCTGATGCACTTACTGGATTCTATACGCCTGAGTATGCTGACCAATTGATGCCATTCAACATTACCATCAATGGTGCGAACGAGTTCGGCCAACGTATGGGTATGGAAATCTACGGCGTTCAAATCTTGAACGAGGGCTCTGGCTACTCTGTAGATGACGTTGTTTCGGCAAAAGCCTACACGTTCGTTGCTCGCAAGATCAAGGGCGTTGAAGCAAAAGAGAACCTTCGCACGAGCGGCGGAGACAGTTTCTCAGGATCTGTCGGTAACACCTTTAGATCCAACTTTGTGTAAGAAGATAGCTTTATTCCATAAAGGCAGCGCAGGCAACTGCTCTGTCTTTTTTACATACCACGGAAAGGGTGATGGGTGTGATAGATACATCAAACTACACAAAGACGTTCAGCAGCTATGCTGGGGCTGACATGATTGCAACACTTAATATTCCTGGCAAAGGCCCCATCGTTTTCGGGGAGCTATCCAGCATTTCATATTCCGTATTTAGAGAAAAGTTTACGGTACGAACCCTAGGACGCGTGACACCTAAAGGATATACAAGGGGAATGAGGAATGTCACAGGCATTATGAGTTTTACCATGTTTGATGAATCCATTGTCCTCAGAGCCATGGAGGAAATCGTAAGTCAGGGGTATAGGATTCTTATGGATGAGATGCCGGCATTCGACGTGACAGTCTCCATGGCTAATGAATTTGGTCAGCAGAGTAAGATGACAATCTATGGCATTACAACGTATACAGAAGGACAAGTCATGAGCATCAATGCAATGACGATGGAAAACGCATTTGAGTTCTATGCGCTGGATATCGATCCAATGACAAGGGTGGTGAACGGAAGATGATTAATGGAAGTCAGCAATTCAAGAAACCTGCGCCAAGTGGAAATATTTATCGTCGCCCAGCCGGTCATGTGGAGTACCAGATCTTCAATGAAGACTACTTCTCCAGTGCAGATGTTAACTTATTCTTCGGAGACATTTGGGTTGACGAGGCTATATCGTTAGGCTTTTCGATTCAAGAGAGCGTGCTTCCAGTATACGGCTACGCATCTTATACTTTTGATACTGTTGTACGCGGGCAGAGGATCGTCAATGGATCGTTTGGTATCAACTTCAAGCATCCGAATTACTTGCAGCAAGTACTCGAGAACGCTGGCGCTATCCAATATGCGGTCCAGTCTGCAAAGGCAGAAGGCGTGGTTAAGCCGGAGGACTTCAAGAAATATAAGCTGGATGAAATCATGAAGATGTATGGCAAAGAGAGCTTTGAGCAACTGGCGGATGAGTACGAGCAGGCGCTATGGGGCGTTGCAGAAGACAATCGTGACTTCTTGTCGAATGCCAGCCGAACATTCTTTCCTAACTATGGGTTTGATATTCGTATCAATTATGGTGCGGTTACAGAAGCCATGGAGAAAGATCGGCAGCGATACTATACAAGCGCTGTTCGCACGCAGCCTAACATTACGGTAGAGACCATAAATGGCGTGCATTTGAATGGCATGGCAAAGCAGGGGATTGGAACATCTTCGCAAGGATCACCAATCACTGAAATATACACATTCATTGCAAAAGACATAAATGGCCCTTTCTATCAATCTTGATATCGAATATAATTAAAATGTAACGCATTACAATATTAACGCAAGCTGAGGGGAGCATTTGGGGATGAATGAGGGAAATAGCCAGCAAGAAGATAAAGGGTTCCTAAATTTGGGGAAAGATGAGCCAAAAGAGGAAACGAAAGAGCCAGAATTGAAGGAAGAGGATTCGAATCCTGAGCTGTTCATGGATGGTCCTCGAAAGCAAGAGATTGACGATTGGAAAGCGAAATACCCTAAAGGCGTCTTCTTTTGCGTGTATGGTGATGAGACTTATATTTGGCGCATTATGGAGCGTTCAGAATACCGCAGCATCATTGATAATCGTGATTTAACTGCGATGGATCGCGAAGAGGAGATTACATTGCTAACGACGTTGTTCCCACGGGATCTGACTAGAGATAAATTAAAAAAAGGTAAGGCTGGCATTCCAAGTTTACAGTTTGAAATGGTCATGGATAAGAGTGGGTTTACAGCAAATTCTGCGCCAATTAAATTGTAGGTGAACGCCATGTATACGCAGGCAGACATCGAAAACTGGAAGCATCGCTATGAAGATATATTCCTTCAAGAAATCGACGAACAACAATTTATCTTTCGCGCCATAGGTAGACAAGAGTATCAAACCATCATAGATGCAGATATGAGGATCAGTGAAATGCAGGAAGAAGTCTGCCGTGTGGTTGTTCTTTACCCTTCTGATCACAATTGGTCTTCGGCAGCAGGACATGCTGACACACTATATTCTTATGTACTGGAACTAAGTGGTCTTGCTCCAGGGCATGCCCGAAAGCTTCTTGACGCTTCACGCAATCAGATGATGATATTTGATCACCAAGTCGACTGCCTTATTCATGAAGCCTTTCCCGAGTTTACAATGGAGCAGATCGAAAACTGGCCGGTGCCAAAGCAGATGAAGTATTTGGCCAGAGCTGAGTTCATATTAACCCAGCTGCGCGGCGTTCCACTGCAAACACTAGATGCTTCGGATACAGCGGAGCAGCAAGTGCAGGTGCAAGATCAAGCTCCAGAGAAGCAGGATGGACCGCTAACAAAGGAACAGGTGGAGGCTATGCTGTCAGCCAAGGCAGGTAAGCGCATTTCGTTAGATAACGAAACGAAAATGAGCACCAGCGCAAGCAGTATGCCAGAGCTTGGGTGGTTTGCGGCAAGCGACGGGCTGACAGGTGACTACGGGTGAAGTTTTGGCAGAGGATATCTAATGTTCGTTTCGACAAAGAGGTCAATCGCAAGTATGGAGATGGGCAGTGGGCAATTCAAGATTCATGGCTACTATATCTCCAGATATGGGTTGAAAAAGCAGATAGCATAAAGGGGTGGGATCGTGGCTGAGCAAGAGCAGTTTGACGAAGGCAGATATGCACCTTATCTGGATAACGACAAGAGGAAGCATGCCCGTTATGTCAGCTCCGGTGAAGAACAAGGCACCCCTTTGGCTGCTAAGCTGGGTGTAGGTGCCGCAGCTGGCGTACTTGCATATGGACTCGCACATCGCACGGGCGCCGCCCGCGCGTTTTCGCGTTTTATTGAGATAAATGCAAAGGGTGCCGCGCAAGCACTAAGGCAAACGATGGATCATACAGGTCCACTTCTTAGCAAAAATGGACTTGGCGATTTTAGTCGATTCCGAGACGATTACATGACGCGCATGCGAAAGCAGATTGACGCCAATAAGGACAGAGTAGATGATTTTGCATCAAATCGCGAATACGATGTCATGCGGCAGATCCGCCATCTAAACGAGACGGTTGGCGAAGCTGGCGTATCAGAAGGTCAGCTGTCTTATGCGATGCAGAATGCATTCCGGATGCGTGATATTCAAGCCACGCTGCGCGGACAGTATTCCGATAATCAAGTGAATCAAATCACAATGGCTCTGCAAAAGGGAAGTCCTTCTATCATGCGAGGCGGCAATGAGGCTAAGCAACAGATCGAGTACCTGATGAAAGAAGCCAATCTAGGCGATCAATCCATGATCGACAACGTATTCAATGCTCAGCAGGCTCATCGCAACACTAATTATGCGGGCGGAGATTATGGAGAGTGGATACGCAGAAATCGTGAAAAGCTTTTTAAAGAAGGCGCAGAAGAGGTTGGCACGATCTATCGATCAGAAAATAAGCTAACTAGCGCAATTCGTGGATCAAAGCAAGCAACGGTTGATGACGTCCTAGACATGCACAGCACGGGTAAAATAAACCTTACAACAGACATGCAAGCACAGCTGAACCGCATCAAGTCGATCAATCCTCAGTTTGGTGATTCGATTTTTGACCGAAACATTTACGTAACCAGAGGAAAAGATGATGCGATCACAGGATGGCACGATCTGAAGACTTATGATGATGCTCGGCAGGGCACGAAACAGTTCTTTGCCAAGACCCTGTTCGGCGGATTGTTTCACATGCGAGATCAACTGAACATAGCTGAAGCTACTGACAATATTGGATTCCGAATTTTCGATCCTAAATCGGTGCAGTTTATGCTCAACGCGCAGCGAGGAAATAATCTGAATGCCCCGCTTATGGAGCCGGTAGCCTACATAAATGGGCGAATCCGAAGAATTATGGACGCTGACTCGGCACTTGATCCAGACAAAGAGCTTGAGCTACTAAATACACAGCGCAGAATGTTCCTGACGTCATCTCGATTCGGCACTGTAGCCAAGATATCGAGGCAGGTTGCCGGAATGGGAACCGATAACACTGTGGAGCGAAACGGATTCATGCGCGCGTTTGACCTCGGAAATCAAGACCGTGACTCCGTGTTTAATAGATGGACGGGCATTGTTAGCAAGTTTTGGGACCCCACTTGGGAGCGAAATGAGATTAATCAAGCTCTGGCGAATGGCGTGACAAGAGACAGCTTCTTTGGAGTTCGGCAGTATCTGGATAAATACACGGAAGGCTTGTCTGCCAGAACAACCTATGCGCTTCTTGAGCAAACAAACTCAGGCTTTCATTTAAGAAAGTATGTTGGTGACAACAAATTAGATCTATCTAATCAAGACCATATGATGCAGATGTTCAAGTACCTTGGCGGCGGAGAGGAATACCAGCAAGGCAGCGGACAAATCAAGTCACTCTATAAAAGATACATGCGAAGCCCAGATGAGTTCCTGAATAATAAGTCTCCTATTGGTGAGAGCTCCATTTTGTATGGAGACTACACAAATGTTCAGGACGGATTCAACCTGATTCAGCAAGCAGTCGGGAAAGAGGTTATCCGTCAAGTTACTGAATTGAATCCACGGATCCATGGAAGCTCATTTGATTTCAGACAGACTGTTGCACAGCTTCGTAAAGATGGGCGAATCGATAAAGGCGAGGCAGACAAAGCCCAATCTCTGTACAGTCATTACGAGTTTGATCGTGCAGGTGCCGACATAAATATCAATTCAGCACAAGCAATCAATAACGTAAATGAATTGTTTACTGGAACAAGCCAGCAAGCCCGACAGTTTCAGGAATCCATGAACATCATGAAGCGTAATACGAATCCCATATATGAGCGATTTTCTGGAGGTAAGCCTCATAATCAAGTGGAGGACGAATACCTACTGGTAAACAAGTCTTTTGATTCGGATACATTTCTGGGTCGAATGGGAGAGTTTTTTACGAATCCACTTGATAAGATTCGGCAAACAAGCCCTCTGACAGGTCGAAATAACATGGAAGACTTTACGATGCTTTCAACCTTTATTGGACACCTTCCCATGTATCGGCTGCAAGATGCACTCGGAAATATGGGGCTCGGATTCTCCGATGACTCTCTAGGAAGTCCACTGCAGGCTTTTTCTTCTCTAATGCTGAAGCGGTTCATGCCAATGACCATGGGGGCATCAGCAGTCGTTTACGCTAATCAGAAGAGTGAGGATTGGTCTGGACAGAGTATTGGAGATCGGTATCAGGTCCACTTAGCGCAAGGAAGATTGGATCGTGCTATCGCAGAAGATGAGAGTGGTGAGAACCTGCGGCAGAAGCGGGAGATGATGCTTCATCCGGGTATCGAGCACTTTGCAGCAACACCTGGACTTACGCTTCCGACTGGTACGATTCGCCCCGTTGGGCTTGTGGGTCAGATGCTCACAGGAACCCTTGGATCCACTGTAGATGAGCGAGAAGCCTACACAGGAGAAGAATACCTTAATTACTTAAACAATGGCGTAGATGAGCAGCGCAAAGGCCGATGGTGGTTGATGGGCTCCAAGACAGCCTACCGAGGCGACCGAATCAATGAATTTGCACCCAATGCCTACAGGCAAGCGGTATCAGACTGGGAGTTCTCTGGAACCAATCTGACGGCGGCAGAAAAATACGGAAAGACGAACTTCTTTCCAACATTTGAAAACCCGCTGGGTGTGTTCAGTCAGATTCTCGGCTTCAATGATCCGTACTATTGGGAGAAGAAGCATTACTTTGATCGACCATATCTGATCACAGGCTCCATGTTTAATCCAAACACGATGGCGCTTGGCGATATTGGCAATGCAACAATCGGGCAGCTGATCAAACCAAATCGACGCATGCATCCTGAATACTGGGGAGATCCAGAACTAATGATGAAGCAGGCAGAAGAGAGTGGTGAGGGAACAAGGCCTGATAGTCCTGTTGTTACTAGGTTCACTGCTGGCGGACGCATTGATAATCTTGTTTATGCTACACCAAGTGACTATGGCGTTGATAGCCAGGATGAAGGCGTCCGATATATCCAAAGTGAAGAAACAAAAGAAGCCATGGTGAAGCAAAGCGAAAATTATAAGCAAGAGGTAGGTGCCTACCCTGCCTATGCCACACGCGAACAGTTAGATGGTAAAGGCGAAAAAACAGGCGACCGCATTATTTATGAAATTGAAACCGGTGAGTCCATTTATGTGCCATCTAGCGTCGGAAATAAGGAGCACAGGCCTGAAGAATTATTCGCAATGGCAAGGAGTGGACCTGAGCCAATGATGGATACACGACCTCGTGCCATGTATGCACAGGACTATGCGTACGAAAAGGAGATCCTTCGCAAGCGACTGGCTGATGTGAAAAATCCTAACGATGTGAACTGGAAGCTGCAAGAGGCGATTGAAAACTGGACAGAGCCGCTGGGCGTATACAAATGGATCGGATTTGATGAGATCCTTGGATACGACCCGTATGCTGGAAAAACGGTTATCGAAAAAGCCGATCAGGCAACAAACCTTTCAAGTCAGTTCTGGGGCATGAACCTCGGTTCGCTTGGAAGTGACATATCCGAGATTGGTCGACGCTTTGTTCGTCCAAAAGACGGTATGCTGGACACCTACAATCCGATTCGCAATACAATGCCAAGCTGGATGCCAGGTGAAGGATATTTCCTCAATTTCCATATTGGAGATCCGTATTCCAAGATTCCTCATGGCGAGTATAGGCTGCCAGGTCAAGCATACGAATCCATGAATGAGCTGCATCCAGATGAAACGGGAGAATACGGTGCTTTCGATAAGTTTAAGATTCTTGCCGATGTAGCACCGTGGAGTGATGAGTATAAGTTTTGGCGCGATTATGTCGTAGATAACGAAGAAGACGAAGATATTAGGCGTCAAGCTGCGGAGATCAAGCGACAAGTGGCCAGACGGAAAGACAAATATGAGTTCACACCATACCGGTTCAAATACACAGATCTCGCCTATCAAGAAGTAAAGGTGACGAAGTTTCTGGATGACTACACATTCTTGACTGAGGAATTTGGCGATCAGGCAATACGGCTTGCAGGGGTGGATGTGAAGCCTAAGGCAGAAGGTGTGCTGCAAAGCTATATTCGGCCGGGATCTCGCGTCACAATCGGAGTCGAGGCTGACGAAAGAAAACGAATCTCAGATGATACGTACAAGACGATGAAGGCTGTTGTATACAGTAAAATGAATAACATCAATAACGACATCTTGCAGCGCGGACTCATGAAGGAGAGTCAAACTGATTTCTCGGCAACCGGCGTAAATGCCAGATTCTCAAGTGGAGAAATCAAAGAAGGTAAGCGGTGGGAGAAAATGGCCCACGCCGACACGCCACTTAACACGAAGTTTTTACAGGTGCGATCTGCGCTGGAAGAGTATGAGCGAGATCATGTATTCGGAAAAGACTGGGCCACATGGGAAAACTTCATGCTAAATGATTACGTGATTCCAGGATTCCAGAGCCGTGCAAGTAAGGATACGATGACGGCAGGTGCACTAGGTGCTGCATCAGGATTCTTTGTCGGATCGATCTTCTTTGCTGGGCATAAATATGCCAAGCTGGTGGGCATGGCTATCGGCGGATCATTGTCGGCAGGAGGAAGTCTGTGGCGACAGGGCTACGAGAAGGCTACTGGTGAGACATGGGTTCCTGAGCGCAGACGGAAAGAGAATGAGATCAATGAATACTTTGATGTCTTGAAGTACATGAAGGCACAAGGGATGTACAGCAAGGCCAGGGAAGAGGCAATTGCAGCTGGATACGATGTGGACGATATGATGACGCAGCTTGATCTGCGAAAGAATCAAAACAAAGAGCAGAAGCAGGCGCTTGAAAATGAAAAGCGAAAACTGTTTGTTGAGCAGCCAGGTGGCTGGGAAGATCGGCGGAAAGAAATCAATATGGAGCTTGAGAAGATAACCCTCGACAAATATGAGCAGGAGTTGCCAGAGCCAGTCTACAAGGCACTCATGTACAAGGAGAAGATTGGTGAGACCTTGTATGGTGCTGATCCATACGGAGACCGCATGAAGCTGGCGAGGGCTTTCCCGGGTAAAGAGAAATGGTTCTTTGATTCCTTTGCAGATGCCCCTCTAGCAGAGCAGGATCGTATCTTGCAGCTTGTTCCTGAGAGTCAGCGTCGTATTTATAAGGCGCTATGGGGAATGGGAGAAGAGGCACCAAAGCCGTTAGAGGAGATCTTCGATAAATACTACCTGCCGGATGCGGACTGGGCTGGATGGAGACCAGAGTTCAATCTGGAGGACATTCGAACCAATGTCATCAAGAATGAAGACTTGGATCTAAGCGACATGGATATTTGGCCGGATGACGAAGCTGCAGCAGCTGTGTCTCCTGCGCTGAACTATGATGGCGACAATGATATATATGAAGAAAATAACTTCCAGGGGTATCAGCAGATGCAACAGAACATCCAAGCTGTACTGGAGGGGCAAGGACTGTACGATGTACAAGTCATTGTCACACCAAACAACTCGACGCAGACTCGAGTGGAGATGAATTATGAAGCTGATCGAAGGGCTGAAATAGACAGTTATCTCCGCGAAAATATGGGAAATCTCCTATAAGGACGTGACAACATGGCAAATATAAATGATTTCTTAATTGCGCAAGGTATTCCATTGGTACAGTCAGGCACCCAAGATCAGTGGGTGCCTCTTGGCGTATTTGGAGATGTGAGATCGAAATACGTGGAAACGTCTCCGGATCGAGCTAAGCTGATTGCTGAAATCAATGACGATATTAATAATGCAAAAAGATCGAGGTCTCCGTATATCTCCCATGGAGGCAAGCGCGTCCTTCAAGAATTGAGGACGCCAAATAATCAGGGCGCACAAGAGGCGGTTAAAATCTTTAAGGAGTTCGCTGACCGCGTATCGAATCCAAAGAGTCGAAAAAACGGACTCATTTCCTACGACATCGAAACACTCGGAGATCAAGATATTGCAAGAAGCTTCTGGTCGCAGGAGATTTCGGCTGTAGGGTTTGAGCGATATAAAGTCAGCGAAGGCGTATATGACTTCCGTGAAACAGGTAAAGTGTTCAATGCGCTTGTGGCACCAAACGAACAACAAAGCATGGATATGAGGAGTCTGATAGAGCGGGTTCGAAATGATCCTCGCTCACTGCGTACGATGACGTCATCGCAGCAGCGATCACTAATTGACCTTATGCGATACTCCTCTCTTGATGCTGGAAGCGGTCCAGCGATACTTGAGAAGCTTTCGGGGCAAGCAGATGATGTTATCAATTATAAAATAAGACACAATCGTGTTGTCGATGAGCTTCTGTCAAGCACGGGTGTAATAGATAGTGCCAAATTTGTTCGCTACTCAAATGATTATTTGAGTCACATGATGTCAGGATTAAATGCCCTCTCCACGCATGGTGAACAGGATGCAGCTGGTGTCATGACGAAGTTCAATGCCTATGTCGAGAGAAACAAAAATAAATATTTTGTTTCACATAATGGAGAAAAGTTTGATATTCCGGCATTGAAGAAAATAGCTTCAGGGCTAGGTGTCAACTTTAATGGTCCAGCAAGCCACATTGACCTACTCCAAGTGCTACAGGCTGCCTATCCAAATATGCGCGAGTTTCACAGTGACTTCAACAATCCGCTTGAACCAGGATCATCTGGGCATGGGCTCGCTACCCTGCATGAGGTTGTCAAAACAACACTTGGTAAAGTAGACGAAGATGCACATACTGCCTTGGACGATAATAAGAATCTTGGTCAAGCTATCGGCAAGATTCATGGCAAGGTTGGAAAAAGGATCAGTGAAGCGAAGTCAGAAGGATTGGATCGATTAATAAAAGAACTTCAGGGTCAAATGAAAAAAGATACGTTTGACATGGTAAAAAAGAAGCTTCTAAATCAGGAAATGGCTTTTATGGCGG
The DNA here is from genome assembly GCF_056269345.1 of Paenibacillus sp. J22P15. NCBI lineage: Bacteria > Bacillati > Bacillota > Bacilli > Caryophanales > Paenibacillaceae > Paenibacillus > Paenibacillus sp. J22P15. The sequence continues at coordinate 9,172 of NZ_JBWDNT010000008.1, read as the reverse complement.
CCGGGTCTGACGTAGAGGTACGTGCGGTTCTAGCCAAAGCTGGTATAAAGAGTCCATTTATTGTAGATAAAATTGTAAAGGTCAATAATGAGATTCGACTCGACTTTAATTTTCATCCCACGGAATTAACATGGAGTGACAAAGAAATCAAAAAGGGCACAAAGGTCTTTTCTGTTGGCGGCGCGAGAGCCAGAGATCTTTCCATGGATCATCAGGCAGAGCTTGGCCCAGATGGAAAATACACAGCCAAAGGTATGGATTTTAATCGATCTGTTATCGGATCGAAATCCTTTTATCAAATAAAGGATCTTATTGATATATCGAAAGTTGTAAATGGGACTCCAATGACAAGGCTCGCCTTAGAGCTTCTCGATGAAGAAAGTGGCAAAACATCTTTTGTCGTACGTGAGGGTGACCGGGCGTTCGAAGATATTTCTGAGTTCATTCAGCGGCAGTTTTACAATTGGGATGGGACAAACAATAAGGTTAGGTCGGACATTGAATATGATAAGACAGTTGATCTTGCTCGTCGCCGATACGAAGACTTATTTACGTTAACCGGTGGAACCAACAGTCAGACAAAAGGATTAAATGCCGCAAGGCGGATGTACGGCAACGTAAGAAAGTATCGCGACCACTTGGATACTCCAAAGGAGAGTAGGGTGGGTCGTAAGGCTTTTGAGGATACCCTTGACTTTGACAGTCAGTATGAGAAAGGCTCTGCACATCCCTTTACTCACAACAAAGCAGAAAAGAAAGCATTCTTCCGAATGGCGCCTCGTATGCTGGACGAGCTGGATCGATATGAGTCAGCCATAAAAGCCATTGACAATAGATATGTAGAGCAGCCAGGCATGACTGCGGAGCAAATTTCAGAAGTTCGCCGAAAGAAAGAAGTCGCATGGGCCTTCTACGCCAATGAGATGGATAAAGAAGTGGGACAGCATATGGTCGATCGCCCGCTTCGGAAGTACGAGTCCCGAGCTCTTCGATTCACTCAGATGGATGGCGGATCTGGCTATATTAATATGACATCGCGAAGCGCAGCTTCTTCAACGATTTGGGGTATGCTTGGCAAAAAGGCTGATGGAGACAGTCTTCGCCATCAGCGAATGAGTAGTCTTATTATGTCAATGAATCAAAACGGCCTATTTGGAGACAAGGGCGTGACAGCAGAAAGGCTGCAAAGATTGCACAGTGGGCAAAAAACAAGTCAAACCATTCAGGATGTATTGGATGCGATCTGGAGTTCTCCTCACGCCATGCAAGAGAGTATACCTGTATCTTCCGTTGGTAGACGAGAAAAGGTTCTTGGATTATCGACTGATCGAAATGCAGCGCTAATTGATAAGGCACTAAAAGAAGCGGATGGTATTCGTGGCGTCATCGCCATGCATCAATCAAATGGAGTCAAGATATCAGATGACGTCAAGAGCATCTTTGAAACACTGGATGCACAGCATGCCTCATCAGAGTTGAGACCTAATAACTGGAAAGCTGTCGAATCTGTGCTTGAGTCCTTAGCTCGCGCCAGTCAGGATTCAGAATACGGAAATCTGTATTACGGCGTATCTATGAATAAGAATGGTACGGCGATTAAGATTGATGTTTCCAGACCAAGAGACAGTGGATCGACTGAGCTCGATATTATTAGAGGAAGGGATACAAGAGCATCTGCTGAAATTATCCTTCCGCTTATCAGTCAAGACGGCACCATTACCCATGGAAACCAGATTCTAAATGCAAAGGCTACGCTTATCAATGAAGGCGGCACTGTTCGGGACGCATCATCAGCAGAGGTGATTGCACGCGCTCACGCTGATTCAAGCGTAATGAAAAGGTTTGTTGAGCAGGTTCGTGCAGGTAAGTATGATGAGGCAACCGAAGCAGCCGAGCGTGTGACTTCCGAAGAAATGAAAAGCTTGTCCGGCATTCGGCGAAGCCAGTCGATTAACGATACGTCCAAGTGGCTAAATAATGCATCGGATGCAGGTAAGCAGTCACAGGTCAATCCAATTCCAGCCATGATCGAGCAATGGTACAAAGAAGGAAGGCTTGATAGTAAAGACATCAGCAATCGTGACATCATCAGTCATATCGATGAGGGTGCGAGAACGCTGCGAGTTTCACCGCATGCCACGCTTAGAGACATCTTCAGTAATAAGTCTATCGAGATGAATAACGAAGAAGTAAGCTTTGCAGCCAAATATGGATTCAATCTTTTCTTCAACAATGTAAAAGACGACACGGCTGCAAGTGGAACTCTGAGTAGAAGGAATGCACAGGACTACATTCCTTATGGCGGCAACACCTTTATGGGGCGGGGAAATCCCGTTCAGTGGAATAACGTTCGTCCTATTAGTGAAGAAATGCAAGACAATCTAAAGAATATCGGGATCAAGTCGATATGGCTAAATGACATGGCATCCACGCCAATGCAGCATGCGGAAAACCAATCTAGGAACCATAAGGTCGGTTTCGATATGAAGGTTGGATACACAACACAGGACTTCCTTGACAAGAGGATTGAAGAGATTGCTGCAAGCAGTAATGTTGATGCCGCGATTCGTACGGAAGCTCAAATGATGATCGATAATCCGCTTCTCAAGGCCCGCGTGTATGAACAGCAGATGGCAGCCACGAAAGAGTTCATGGATTCTTTTAAGGTGTGGGAAACAAAATTCTTGAAAACAGGGCCAGGATTCGTATGGTCAGAAGAATTTGTGAAAGATGGCAAATTCATAAACGGCACAATTAAGCCAGGTAAGCAGTACGGTGTTGATCGCAACGGAGCGCCGGTGTTCTACGAGCACCTAAATGATGCAGTTTTGTTTGGAAGTCCTGACGACAATCGTGTTGGCTATAGGACCTATGATGATGCCATGAAATTCGGTATTGAAATGGAGAAGGCAACAGATGGTCCAACCATGAGTCGTGGACTGATGAGCGCAATTACGGGCGATCCTGAAATCCACATGCTCTACAACACCAACGTCAAAGGGCACAGTGACTACGGCTCCCTGATGACTGGTCAAGCCAAACTTATAGCGGATCGCGTATTGTCCGAAAATGATCCTGCTGCACAAAGAGCTTTAATTGCCGAAGTGGAAGCCGCGAATCTAGGGTTGACATGGCGAAAAGGTGGAGGCGGATTCGATGTAACCACGGGTCAAGATGTTCCGGCCAATGCGTTCAATGACTTCATGAGTAAGATGGGTATTGCAAACAAGACCTCTACAGGCATAGACATGGCCATACAGGAAGTTCGACTTTACCAGGTTGAAAACTATGCAAAATCAGTGGACGAAACAGGCCGAGTTGTATTGCGTATAGACGAGAATGGTAAAAAGGTTTACGGCGACCATGGCGGTGTAAGATGGGGACATAGTGAGAGTCGCGTCTTAGATAACGTCGGGGCGAAAGTAACGCGAGACTATTTATTCGGTGAAATAGAGGCAAGCAATACTCAAACGGGAAGACTGGATGATGTGTTAAATGTAAACAAGTCTCTGTCTTCTCTAGTCATGAGTCCTGAGGAGCTAGGTATAGCTGGAAAGGACAATGTTCTATACCCAGGAGACTTTGCGCCTATTCCTGAATACAAGAATCGAAATCCGCACACGATGGATAAAACAGTATTTGATCGCCAGCATGTCGCAAATAAGCTAGGCACAACAGCTGATGAGCTTGGAGCGGGATATTGGTATCACTTGCCTGATGGTGGCGAGGAAGGATATTCATTTATTAAGAGTGTAAGTAAAGGCGGAGAGCCTGTGCGGGAGAAAATCGATAAAGTATTTATTCCTTTTACGCACACAGAAGGCTCAAAGGAAAACGTATACCTTCGGGATATTCAAAAACACATTGCAGACATTCATCGAAGGGCAGCTGAGGTAGATACGGCAACAAGCGAAATCGATGCAAGGTCAAAACGCAATGCGCTACAAGGATCACTTGATCGATTATTTAGCCAAATGACTTACGATGTCTCATCATCTCACGGCGAGGGAATCGACTCCGCATTCAAAGTTCATATGAAGAACTCAGGAACTGGGTTATTCAAGTTGATTGATCACAAGGCAAGTGCAAAAATGGGAATTGACCCAGGCAATGTATTGGATGAGTTCACGGTCATGTCTGAGGATAATGCAAAGCGCATGGGCATTTACAACGAGTTGCTTGAAGCTGAAGCTTATCAGGAAGACATCGCACGCAGAAGGCTTGCCGATCCGAATGCAATCATATCAAAAGAGCTGCAGTCGAAGGCAGCTGATGTTATGGGTATGAGTTTGCGTCCACCTACGTTCCATAATGACGCCATGCAGATTACCAAGGTTCGCATGAGTTCTGCCATAAAGGATAAGAACTTTCATGTAACCTCGCTTGCGGCTGAGCTTATGGCGGCGGATTCCGATGGAGACATGAACGGACTAACCGTGATTAGAAATGAAGCCGTACAAGAAGAGTGGCGAAACCTGTACGCAGCTAGTCGTGATGCTCGAAAGCAGCAGCATGAAGAGAGCTATGCAAGCTACTTGAAGAAAGAACAGGAGAGGCGTTTTAATCTTGGAGAAATGGAATCGGGTGACGGAGTATATGGAACCTATGATTCCAACTCGCAATCTGAAATAAATGCCAAGACCGGTAAGGTAGTCATTGGTCGAGCTCATAACTTAAACTCTTCGCTCCAGCAAATTTCAAAACAGTATGCTCCGAATGAAGAGGCCAGAAGGGCGATCGATGATTTTGGTAATACCTTTAACCAAAAGATCATTTCCTCCAAGCATGGTGCACAAGATCTCAATAAGGCACTAGACTTCATTCAGCTCGTATCAACAGCAGAAACAGAGTCTCAATGGGCGCAGGTCCATGCCTATGATAAGCTCTTCTTCGGAAGCCAAGATGATGAAATAAATCCCAATGCAAAAGGGATTTCTGAACTGAGGCAGATTCGAAATAATATTAGTAACGGGGTATATAACTCCAGTGTGAGGTTTGGTACGTCGACAGGACTTGATGTAAATAAGATCGGCGTAGAAGGTGTTGTTCATCAGCTGCGAGGTCAAGGCGACGACATTATACAAACCAATGAGCCGCTGAATATATGGCGTCACTTCACAGGAGTGGAGAATCCAGCAATAGATGGCCCGCAGCCAGCTCCTTTCGTGGCTGATCCTTTCCAGCAAAGCCCGCTTCAAAAGGCGAGTGCGAAGATAGGCGGACTGGCTGGCATGATTGGCAGCGTTGCGCATGATGCCACAGGCGGCTGGATTGGAGAGAAAGGACGACAGGCGATCGGCAGCTCCATGAATGATATTTGGAACGGTCCAAACAAGGTAAGGAATCGTGTAGGCATCGCAATGGGAGCTCTAGCGCTAGGCGGAATAATCGGTTACAATACACTTAAAGAGAAAGATGTTGTAGCGCCTTACGAATACTCCAGTCAAGGACTCTCAGAATCATATGAAACACCATCGCCGGCCATAGGATCTATTGAGTCCGATGGTTCCAGTGGAGCCCATGTGCGTATTAGTGCAAAAGGTAAAGGTCAGAATCAAAATTTAGCCCCTGCGGTCGAACAAGGAATGAGAAGTTCCGGCCACGGCGGGAAGACAAATATGACGATTAATTACCAAGACAACGCATCGAAGATGTCACGCGCTTGGTATAGAGACAAGGTAGAACAGCACATCTAGGAGGAATGATTACATGCCTCAAGCTACCACCGGATATGATGATCGTGATGCACTCTTCGGGGCGCTTCGCGAGCATCATCTGCGGATCGGTGACACACAGTTTTATGTGCCGCCGACCGCTATTACGGTCAGCAGGCGAATGAAGAATCAAAAGGTAAATGTACTTCGTGGCCGCGGCAGTTTTGTAAAAAACAGCGGCCATTTCGATTTAATCATTGACTTGAGACTATTCTTCCCTGACATGAACAGTATCAATAATGAGCTTCGCCCCTTGCTTGCACAAATGAAGAAGTGTCCATTCCTTCCGATTCAAAACACTATGTTGAATGATGCGTATGACATCGAGGCTGTTACGGTTTCTAGTGTGTCTGTTCAGACGATCCCAAGCTTCCCGTACGCCCTTCAAGCTAGTGTGCAGCTCTTTGTATTCAATCCGTATGCCTACATCTATGATGACACCGGTCGGACGTTTGAAGAGATGATTAACTGGCCGCTGTTCCGCTGGAATTATCGCCGCAGCTTGACGCCAGATCCAAAGCGAAACTTTGTTTTCTATGAACCACTACAAGCTGAGTTGCATGACGATTACGTATTTCGCTTAACAGCTGAAGAAGACCTAGTTTTCATGAAAGAGTGGCGAAAAAAACGAAATCAATTAATCAAGAGCTGGATGAAGGATCGGACAGATAAAGGATTCATGGATACGGAGGATGGTGGCGTATTTGGTCTTCCGCTATGGAGCATCAAAGCCACTGATGAAATCGGGGAGAGTGAGTTCGAAAAGAACCTTAATGAACTGTACTCAAAAGACCCGAATAATGATCCAAAGAAGATTCTTGGCGAATACGATATCCATATGGAAAATTGGGACATACCAGGACTCATCTTAGAGCAAGTAAGCGTTGCTTACGAGAACATCATTACGCCTATTCAGATCCAAGAACACGAGTCTCCGACTCACCAATACTTAGGAAGTCAAGATGCGGTGTTTGTGGCAGTATTCAAAACCGATGACATGGAGGCACTATCCAGCTTCGAGACCATGATTCAACGAGCCACCTACTTGACTCGCGAATACAACAAAGAGATTTCAAATGGATTCATTCAGTTTGAGCATCAGCTTGCTCGTCTGTTTGGAGCCAACTATATGGTCATTGAAGATGTCGTGACTTCAACGGTAGAAGGTAGCCCGGGTCTCTATCAGATCACGCTAACCATGAGTTCCTATAATCGAGCTCAGCGTCGTCTTGCTGAAACAAGCTGGATGACGGATAAGGTTAACTGGGAGATAAGTCCACTCGATGGATTCTGGCTCAATCTTGCAGATGATCCAAACCTCAAGCAAGATCCGCTCGGCGGATTCATGGATCTCGATGTGAGAAAGCGCGCGATCTATGACAGCAAGGTAAAGGAAACCTTCAAGAGTGTGGAGATATATCCAGATCTCGAGCTACCTATGTATTCCGAGGTTCGTGCAGCCGGATTCAATGTGCAGAATACAAATGATGGACAGTTTGTTGATCCAGACTTTTTTATAATGTACACAAATCCCATGGACTATGGCGCTTCCTTATCCAAGATTATGAGCGATAGTCCTGTTACGGCAAATGTTCGTGACTTTATGGGGGCCTCTGCCAACATCAATGAAGGCGTCTTAACGCCTGATGGAGCAGCACAGGGGGCGATTGATCAAACAAAGCAGGATCGAGAGGCGTCAAAGCAAGTGTTGACTGCGCAGCCAGCAGGATCGACTGATAGGGCAAATCTGACTCCTTTTGAAACTGAGGTGCTGATTCGAAACAAGGCGTTGGAGGCTGGCATCGATCAAGTGATTGTCCTGGCGATGGCTAAATCTTTCGACGTCAAGCTGCGTCAGTTCTATGAGGTTGGACCGAATGCCAATAAAGAGCTCGGGAATGTGCAAGTCGATTCAGCCGGAATACCAATTATGCTGACAGCATCCATGCTGTTTTATAAAGACGTGAGTTTCCTTCGCAATGCCTCTCATGTAGGCGTCATGAGGGTCAGCTCCTACTTCGGAGACAGTCGATCGCTGGCTTACAACATTGAATACAATGTAGAGCAAGGCATTCAAGGACTCAAATACTATTTGGGCCAGGTGATATCTGCCAATCTCGTCAACGAAAATGTGTACAACGCGTTTGGCATTACTGGAGTAGGCGGAGAGAGTGAAATCAAGAAGGCGCAGTGGGCGGGTGCCCTAGCCATGTATCTCGGATACAAGAGAGAATATAATCTCTTGTTGTCCGAAAACAAGAAGCTTAACAGCAGCCTTGTCACCTTGATTAAAGGGATATTGGATGGTGCAGACAAGTCAATCGAGTGGTCAGATGTACAGCTTGCACCACTGGTTAAGCAGTTGCCAATTGCCGACTACAAGAAGCTAGAAATTCCGCCAATTGATCCTGTCTTCAAAGACGAGGTTATTCCAGAAGAAGCTTTTGAGAATGATGAAACTATTTTCAAGGGCATGCTGCATGACACGATGAAATACGATCGACGAGGGCGACTTGTTCGCGCGTTTCCAACTTTCTTCTTAATGTTTGTGGATGAAGGGCGATTCATGGGATCAGTCAAGATGGCAGATCACTTCTTTGGCTATCGGGCTGTAACAGATATAAGTTATACAGATTCTCGTAAGGGTGCATCAAGCACGCTTGTGCTGGAGATGTGTAATGTGTTCGGCAGCCTGACGGATTCTGTTAAGGCAAATGATCTCACGCACACGAGCTTCGGTGACATTATGAACAGCATCTTGGCACCAGGATCTGCGGCAAGGGAACTTGAGCGCAGCCGGAATCGTGACAAGAACTGGTACAAGTCCATCTATCTACGCACAGGCGCACGCATTCACTTCCGGATGGGATACGGGTCGAACCCAATGAACATGCCTACGATGATGAACGGCACAGTTACAGAGGTGCAGAACAATGGAGAGACCGTATCGGTTATTGTACAGAGCGACGGAATTGAGCTGACAAGAAAGCTAAAGGCTTCTCCAGACGATAAGACAAGAGGTTTCCTGTATAGTAAAAAGGAGCCTACTGAGATTATTGACGAGATGCTCACAGATCACCAAGGGTTCTTTAAAGACTACTGGGCTAAATACGTTAGCAACTCGGCATATGCCAAACACTCCATGGGAATCATGCACTTCGGGGCACCAGGCAATCCAGTAGATTACTACTGGCGAAACGAGTTTCAAGACCGGCCGAAGAATGAAATCACCATGAACATCTATGAGACAACCGGAAAGTTGCATGGAGACAGTGATGGATTCTTCTCCAAGCTCTCCGACTTCTTCGGAATCGGTGGTGGCGACGAAGCGGGAATCAATATGAATCTCTATGATAAGACATTCTGGGATGTACTTACGGTCTGCGCAGCAATGGGTGAGGATTTTGTATTGGCCACGCACCCATTTGATTTTAGGAACACTATCTTTATGGGCAAGC
>NZ_JBWDNT010000009.1:0-208510 GCF_056269345.1 Paenibacillus sp. J22P15 | reverse complement strand
TATCCCCGGACGGTAAACTTTTGTCTTCCGGGTTGATCGCTTTGGCGATAGACAAGGTGACCGGTTCTGGAAATTTGTAGAACGGATCTCCCGGTGTCTGGTTGGCCCCCACCTGCTTGTTCGCATTGCCGGAATTCGAGCTGCCGTTCGCGCAAGCACTGACGAACAAGGTAGTCAGCATCAGCAAGCATATAAGCTTTCTTCGCATGGTCTATTCCCCCTTTTTATGAAGCGCGACTCGTGATGAACACAAGTTATTGTAATCGCTTTCTTATCTTAGAATAACCGACTTGAGGAATGACAGAGTCCTGCACCTATCCGGAAAAAAGTCCTCATTCTATTTAATTTCGCCCGCAGGTAGGCCTCATATTCAATAAAATGTGAAGCTATTGGCTATCAAATGAGCCCTTGACAAGCTAAAGACCGATTCTCTGTCAGAATCGGTCTTGGGTTTTGCCTAAAGAAGCGGCGGTACGATATATACTTGGCAACATACCGCATTGCTCACGGAATACCTTGCTGAAGTATTTCTCGTTCGGATACCCGGTCTGCACCGCAATCCAATAGATTGGCCGGTTGCTGTCCTGAAGCAGCCGCTGCGCCAGCTCCATTCTGGCCTTGCGTACATAATGGTTAAAAGGGAGATCTACAATATCGTGAAAGCATTGACTTAGATAGCTCTGGCTCAAGTTTACCTCCTCCGCTACATCACGAAGTGTAATCTGTCGACTAAGGTTGCGGTGAATATATTCGCATGCCTTCCATACGCAGGCGGCCACTTCAGGGGAATAGGCGGGCTTGATTAACTGCCCAGCCAGTTCTGCCCGAACCTGTCGCAACCAGTTCCGCCAGTTTTCCCAAGAGCGACGGGCTTCTGCAGGAGGTGTTCTCATCTGGTGAGAGGATACCAACACTTCCCACTGGGCAGCCGCGGCGAAGAACAGGCTCTCCAGTTTTGCCAGCGGCAAACGCGCTTCATAGAGTGCCTCAGTCAAAGCTGCAAAGCGTTCCTCATGCATGACCCATTGCAGAGACGACCATTCCTGCTGCATCGATTGCAGCACCGCATCATCCGGCTGTCCGCTGCAAGCGTTTAACTCCTGCAACTTCCGTGACATGCAGCGCATATCCGGTCTCCAGACATAGAATAAATGCCGATCCCGGTAATGGATTAACGCCTGCCGAATAGACGGAATCTCAACATCCTTCAGGCCTGTAAGCAGCATGACGGTTCCCTGCTTCAGAAAGTCATCTTGCTGGATACGTTTCCAGATTTGTTCTTCCTTCTCCGTCGTCAACTCGAACCATAAGCCGTCGGCGACTGACTCCAAATTACCACTGCCCATAGAAGGACGGTATCGTTCCGGTTCAGCTATGCTCGGATCGGTCATCCAGACGACACCGGTATCGCTGCAGGCATGCGTGCTTGGCGCATAGGAGGCGTCATGACGCCCAATCTCGCGAATTCGGGCTATAATACGCGCCAGCACTCCATCCATCTGATCCTGCTCCAGCTCGGTCTTTACTATATAATCAATAGCCCCAAGCCGCAATGCCTCTTGCACATATTCGAAATCTTGATGGAACGTCAATACAACAGTATGAATTCGGGGATATCGTTCACGCACTTGGCGTATCAATTCGATGCCGGTCATGCGCGGCATCGCGATATCTGTAATGAGCAGATCCACCTCATGCCGCTCCAGGAAGAATAGTGCATCCTCTCCATTGCCCGCTTCGCCTGCGATGCGCAGATTAAACATGTCCCATGGCATAAGTGAAATAAGCCCTTTACGCACCAGTCTGTCATCCTCCACAATTAATACGTCCATGCCAATCCTATCTCCCTTCTATCAATGCAGGGAGCGTGATCGTTATAGTCGTTCCCGCCCCAAGCTCGCTATCTATACGAATGGATACCTCATCTTCATAATGATACCTCAACATACGGATGACGTAAGGTACCCCTATGCCCATTCCCCGTTTGTTGCGCTCCGGTTCCGTGCCGTCTTCGGCGATCAGTTGCTCAGATGCCTCACGGCTCATGCCAATGCCATTATCGGAGACCATAATTCGAATACGATCCGGTTCCTCGCCGCATATATCAACACTAATACTGCCATCGTCTTGAATGCCGTGGTAAAGTGCATTTTCCACGAGAGGCTGCAGTATGAATCGGGGAACGCCTACTTCCAACTGCCCCGGCTCCACCGAGATACGGATATCAAAGTGGAATTGATATCGAATCTCCTGCAGCTTCACATAATCTCGGAGTGCATCCAACTCCTCCCGAATCGTGGCCATTTCTCCATTGCGAAGATTGTAATGAAGCACCCGGTTCAATGACGAAATAAGACGGTCGATCTCCTCCTGACCGTTCAGACGAGCGAGCCAGCGGATGGTATCGAGCGTATTGTGGACGAAATGCGGATTGATTTGGGACATCAACTTCTCAACTTCCAGCTTTGTCTTGTTTCTCTCTTTCAACTTAATGTTCTCGATTAGCTGTTGGATCGTGATCTTCATATGATGGAATCTGCGCAAGGAAAAATCAAACTCTTCCGTACCGGTCAGCTTGAGCGAGGTGATGAAATTATTGTTTTCCATTGATATTATTTCCCTGTTCAAGCTTTTAAGTGGCCGGTATACAGTCCGCCAGATGAGATAAGCGAAAGCGACGCTCACCCCAAGGGAGAGCAAGGCCACAATCATGAACTGCAGAAACCAGATCGTAACCTCGCGCTTGTAGGATTCAGCCGGAATGACCGCTACGATGCGCCAGCCCTGATTGCTCCTCTCATCGAAAATGTAACGGTCACTTATCTTGCCCAAATTTCCGTCCGAAGCAGCGGCATATCGCGAGCCTACCGGAAAATGGACAGGATCCTTACTATAGACGACCACCTCGTTGGGATCGACAATAAGATGGGATACGTTCATGCCATATTGCAACTCATTGAATACGGTATCAACCAGACGGTTGTCCGTCTCTATGTAGATATAGACATTCTCCATGTCGGGTACATCGATCTGACGTGTAATGGAGAGTACCGTGCGGTCGAACTGCGCGTTCATCGTCCGGTGCGGGCCGTAGTACGTCATCCATTTAAATTTTGTGAACAATGGCAGCTTACCCGGATCAAAATCGGGCCTCACCTGCAGGTTCGGGAATAGAATCTGCCCTGTATCCTCAATGTAGTACATCATTAGCCCGATGTTGGGGTTGGTGGAGGTGAGCAGATTCATCTCTGTTTCAATTTCACCTGAAAGTATCTTCTTGTCATACGGATTCCCGTTCCCATCCGCCAAATATTTGTATATATTTTGTCCGACACGGCCGTTAAAGGCCAGTTGCTGCGAGACACTATTCATATTATTCAGCGCATTTTCAAGGGAAACACGGACTTGCTTGAGGTTGCTGTGGATCCCGGTAGATATTTTAGTTTCCAGGATGGAGCGCATAGAGTAATGTGAGATAACACCCAGGAGGAAAAGAGGAATGATGGAGCTTAGCAGCAATATGACCATGAGCCTTTTTTTGAGCGAGCTAGGCATGATGTGGAGAATGGCCTGGCGAAGTCTGGTTGGGAAATCCATGAGCGTAATCACCTTCGGGTTCTTAATTATTCGGGATTGTAAGGGGTTCCAAAATAATACTGCATTTCTCGTTTACTTACTCCCATAACTCGTTTATAGATTAACCTACAATGGTGAATATTAAATGTTAGTTTCTACTTGTTCGAGCTTACACTGAAAAGCCTGGGTACACAAGGCTTTCCAGCACAATTTCCACGAAACTTACTTTTCGAGCATCGTTACCGAGTTACTATTTGACAAAACAGGAGGTCGAGTATGAAAAAAACAAGTATGTGTACATATTTCTCAGGTGAACCAATAATTCCATCCCCATGATATGTTTCTTTATCGATATTTCGTGTTCGAGCTGATCAATTATGGGATATAAGATGCCATTGATTAAGAGCAATCGGATGATGTTGCCATTGTAGTACGAATTAATGATAGGAACACCAAAATGTTTCAATCCATTTCACAAAGCTATCTCCCTCGCCTCGCTCCACAATATAAAAAATTAAGGAGAAAATATATTCCAACAGCCACGGCTAACAGATAGAATAGGTAAGGATAACCCTCGACGTGACTCGCTAGGGTTATCCTTACCTATTCTATCAGCATGCAGATACGATGATTGATATGTGGGACTCATGAGCGGCTCGCGAGTGACTCCGCCGCGGTGACATACCGCGCTGCATGCTCCCGCAACTTCCCGTACTCTCCCGCGCATATCCACTCCGGGTTCACGAGGCTGCTTCCCACGCCGAACGCGCTAGCGCCCGCTGCCGTATAATTCGCCATGTTGTCCGGATTCACCCCGCCGGTTGCCACCAGCGGAATGTGCGACAACGGTCCTTGAAGTTCCTTCAAGTAAGAAGCCCCTAACGTTCCGGCAGGGAACACCTTCACAGCCGTCGCTCCGAGCTTCCAGGCGCGGACGATTTCCGTCGGCGTCATCGCTCCCGGTATAATCGGCACGTTCGCCGCGAGCGCGTATCGGATCGTCGCCTCGTCTACGTTCGGTGTGATCAAATATTCCGCGCCCGCATCAATGGCTTTCGCCGCCATCTCTTCGTCCAGCACCGTGCCCGCGCCGATTCTGGTCCGGTCCCCGAATCGGTCTCGCCAGCGGCGGATGATGCCGTAAGCGCCGGGCGTGTTCAAGGTCACTTCGATCAGGCGGATACCGCCGTCCGCCAGCGCCTTGGCCGTGTCATCGGCGCGAACTTCGGGTACACCTCTCACGATGGCGATGACCTTCCTTTGGCGCAGCTCCTCCAACAGTTCCATTCGTTTATCCCCTTTCAACCGAATCGATCGGATCAACTGGTTCGACCAGTTCTTTACCTCGTCGCTTGCCACTTGCCCTGCATCAGTCCTTTAAAGAACAGCCCCGTCGGCACAGAGCTATCCTGAACGGCCAGCCCGACGTCGAGGCCTTCCCCCGCAAGCGTCCGCAGGACGAGATCCCCGAACGGGTCCTCACCCAAGCGGCCGATCCAACGGGCTTGCTTGCCCAGCCGGGTCAGCCGATCGCTACGTTGGATTCCGATCCAGCCACGGATTGGCCGTACAGAGGCGCGTAAGCGATCGGCCCTTCCGTTATGGGCTGGAACAGCACCATACTCTCACCGATCGTGACGACGTCTGCTTCGTTCGGTCTCATTCGATTTCCACGATCATCTCGATCTCGATCGGCGTGTGAAACGGAAGTTCGTTCGTGCCAATCGCCGAGCGGGCATGGCGCCCTTTCTCCCCGAACGCCTGAACTAGAAGCTCCGAAGCACCGTTAATGACGAACGGCTGCTCTGCGAAACCCGGCGCCGAGTTGACGAAGGCGAGCAGCTTCACGACCTGCTTGACACGATCCAGGTCGCCGATATGATCCTTCAGGACAGCCAACGCATTGACCATAACCTGGCGCGCTGCGGCCTGCCCCTGCTCGATTGTCAGATCCGTTCCAAGTTTGCCTTCATGCAGCAATACCCCATTTACGCGGCAATCGAACCCCGACGTATAGACGAGATTGCCAACCGTTTTCGCCGGCACGTACTCCGCGATCGGCTTCGGCGCGTTCTCCAGTATAACGCCAAGCTCCTCTAACCTTTTCTCTACGATCGCCATTACTCCGTTCCCCCTTCAGCTGTTGTAATTGTATTGTCCAGCTCCACCAGCCACTCGGCCACGCTTTCGACGATCGCGTCCAAATACCGTTGACCCTTCTCCGCGCTCGCTTGATCCGCGGAATCCGAATACCCGTTGCGACCCGTGATTACACCGTGCTTGCCAACGTAGTACCCTTCCGCTGCCGCCCAGCCGTTCACCGGATGTCCTGGCCGAATCCGCCCGGCGTCCACGAACCCGGGGAACATCGCCATGACAAGCGACGTCTCGAAGCCTCCCGCGTGCCCGGGTACGAGTCCCGTTTCTGAAGCGTCCGTCTCGTCCAGCGCGTGCTTGGCGAGATGCCAGTAGGAGGCGGCCGCCATCCAGACGTCATGCCCGACCGCCGTATCCTGCGCGACCTGCGTCATGATCTGGTGGTTGCCCCCATGGCCGTTCAAGAAAACGATCCGCTTGAAGCCGTCCTTCACCAGACTCGTCGCGACATCCGTCAGTACCCGATGATACGTCGCCGCGGAATACGAAATCGTGCCGCCGTAGCTCAGATGATGCTCGGAGCAGCCGATACTCAGGATGGGCGCCATCAACACCGGTATCCGGCCCGCTAGCCTCTCGATCGACTTGCGCGTCACGTACTCGCAGATCATCGTATCCGTGTTTACCGGCAGATGCGGACCGTGCTGCTCGGTCGCCGCTAGCGGAACGATGATGTAGCCGCCCCCGCGGGCGAACGCGTTCAGCCGTTCCCTCGTATAATGCTCAAAATGATGATCGCCGCCCGTCGTTCCCGAATTCGCCGGTAAGATCATGACGCTCAACTCCTTAGTAGCCGACGCACAGATGCGGCGTCTCGATTTCCTTGCCTTCATGTAGCGAACGCATCAGGGCGTCAAGCGCTCCCGTCGTCAGCAGTGAACGCTCCACCGGATACGGAGCGTTGCGGGTGTGGATGAATCTTTCGATCGCAAGCACCAGATAGCTGAAGTGGCTGTGCGGCTTCTGATTCTGGAGGCGGAACTCGACGCAGACCGGCTCTTCGCCTTCTGCGACCTGATAAGCTGAGACGAACATCCGCCCCTCGGGCTCCGCAAAAATCATGCCCGCCTGCAGCCCGTCTGCGTACTCGAGCTCAACGAACACCGGCTTCTTCAGTTGATACGGGAACATATCGATGTCCCGCAGGTTAACGAAACCGCCGAGCTTGCGGTAAATCGCATTCCAGTCGTCGGACAGGATCCGGTCGATTGCCGCTTGCTCCGTGAACGTCCGCACCGCACGGATTCCGGTTTCCCCTCCTGCCCGGTTCTCCGCAACGCTCTGCATCATCTCCATCGTATGATAGCAATAACGTTCTACGTCGTCGTAGGCGAAGCCGAGCATCTTATGCATCGGAGCGCCGTAAGGAATGCTCGCTGCCGCCGGTCGCGGAAGCTGTGGACAGAAAGGCAGTACGGAGCTGGACATGAACGGAACGTCGTGCTTCTTAATCTGCTCATACATCCATTCGATGTCTTCTTGAACGATCGCAAATCCCTTGTCCGTAAACACCGGAACGACCCGGCCGAACTCCAGCATGACGTTCAAGCATTCTTCGAAGAACGCGCGCCGCGGGTAGAGGATCTGCCCAATTTCGTTCTCCGGATATTCGCCGAGCTCCCCGATGACGATGATACCGTCCAGCTCGAACGTATCGCCGCCGTGCAGCAATGCCTCGCGTATGGAGGGATACAAGGAGACGCCGTGCTTGTCCGCCATGTCCTTCCCCATGTCGTTCGCAGGGAATTGATCGATGAACATCGACACGATATCCACCGTCGGTTTGTAGGTTCTGCCGTTTAATGTGTAGCCGTCCATGAATTTCGTAATGATGACATCGGCATGGTTAGTAGACCAATATTCGGTAATAATGGCCGCGACTTTTTTATTCGGTTTGTTCATAGTGTAATCTCCCCTTAATAATGGACCGCGTATTTGAAGTCGATCGAGCGCAGCGTCGTATCTGCGACGTCGACAAGAATGTTTGCTTCCTTCACTTCGCTGTAATCCGGCCGCGTCCCGGAGCGAACCCGGTCACAAGCCAGCTGCAGCTCACCCATGAGCGCTTCCAAGCCGAATTCGTGCAGATCAGCACCGCCCGGAAGCTCCACGGATCCGCTATTCCACGGATCGCCGAGCAAATACTTCAGGTCGCTCGTATCGATATCGATCCGTCCGGCGTCTCCGATCACGGATAGCGATCCGCTGGTTAGCGGCCCATCGCCCTCCGGCGTCCAGACGTTGGACATCGTTCCTTGCACACCATTGTCGAACTCAAACTCAAGCCGTTCGATGTTACGGATGCCGTTCTCAAGAGCTTTGGAGCCGAATGTCTGCATCCGGTCGAACTTCACCGCTCTGGCCAACCAGAAGGCGATATCCATCTCGAACAGCAAATTCTCATAATACGTCGGCAGCCTGTCGTAATGCTTCCGAAGCGATACGCTGCGTGATCTGCGCAGCTCTATTCTCTCAAGCTTGCCTATCTTGCCTTGTTTAATAGCTTCATAGACAGAACGGTATCCGGAATGGGCGCGCAGCAGACGCGGCACGAACAAGTTCACCTCGCGCTCGATTGCCCGTTTCCACAGTTCGACCGCTGCAGCCGGATTCGTCGCGAACGGATGCTCCGCGAACACATGGGCGCCCGCGGACAAGGCTTGCGACACCGGCAGGAAATGGTCGGTTTCGTGCGTGACGACGCTCACCAAATCCAGCTTCTCCGCTGCCAGCATATCGTCGACATTCGAGTAACATCCAACGATGCCGTAAGCGTCCGCGACCCGGGCGAGCCGTTCCGGCCGAATGTCGCACACCGCGACAACCTCGGCGCCATTGACCTTGCCGAATGCTTGCACATGGGATTCGCCCCATCGGCCCAAACCGATAACCCCAACTCTAACTATAGTCTTCATCGTTACCTCTCCATTCCCGAGCCGTCACTTGATTGAGCCGGCCGTCAAACTTTTAATCATGTATTTTTGCAGGAAGATGAATATAATCGAGACGGGAACAGTCGCGACGAGCGATGCCGCCATCATATCATTCCATTCAATTTTGTTCTGCGTGACCAGCTGACCGACTCCGACCGGAACCGTCTTGAGGTTCTCATCCGACATCATGATCATCGCGAACATATACTCGTTCCAGCCCATTACGAACGAATAGATCGCCGTAGCATGACGAGCCCGAACAGCGTGTTGACGAGACCGACTTGCGTCATGATTTTGTAGAATGGAATGAGCAGCATGATCGGCGGAACATTTGCGTCACGAGCAGGAAGGTCAAGTAAAAGCCCTTTCCCCTGAACTGGAACCGGGATTAATGCAGCGAAGCTCTTTTTTTCTGTCTGTTCATGCTTAGACCTCCTATATGACTACCTTTATTTCGATTCCCCCGGAGACTGGAATTTATCACTCCCGCGGGTCTATAATGGAGGGATAGGCTCCCGTGAACCATTTTCGCGAACGGCTTGTACGGTCCGTCTTCCGTCCGAATCGGAATCGACCACCTAAGAGTAACATTTCCCAAGATCGAAGAACATTTCATAATGTAAACGCTTTTTATACTTTTGGAGACAGAAAACGGATCGCATACAAGACAAGCTTAACGATCAGCCCCAGGAAGGAGCATCCGGCATGCAGTATCTCTTTCAATTATCCCGCGTATACAACGCCATCCATTTGATCTCGATTTACTATTCGAGCGCCGAACGGAATTGGTCGTTCCCTAACCATCGCCATACGATTTTCGAGTTCAAGCATTGCCTAAGAGGGAAAGTCGAAATAAAAATAGATGGAATCGCCCACGTCATCACGGCCGGAGAATCGGTCATCATGAAAGCAGGCGCCTACCATCAATTAATGATGCTGGAGGACAGCGTTTATTTCGGTTTCCATTTCGATATCGAGATGCCTTCGATCTATTCGATCTTCCAATCGATTCCCCATCCGATCGTCGACGAAGGGCTGCGGACGTTTGTCTCGGAGTGGCTGCAGCAGTTCCTGAGCAATTACGGGGAAGATTTCGATCAGCTGCACCATCTCCCGAATACGCCAATCAATAATTCGGTCGAAAGCACGCTGAAGGCGCTGAAAATGCATTCCAGCTTCGTGGAATTCCTCTATATGCTTGCGGAGTTCTATCATGCCAGCTCGCAAGAGACGGAAGACGTGATTCCTCCTTCTCACAAGAAGATCGCACATCAAGTTGCCTACGAGCTAAACAACACTGAACGGTATAACCTGCAAATCGGGGAAGTCGCGAACAAGCTGAACCTGCACCGGACGCACATTACGAATTGCTTTAAGGAAGTGTACGGCATGACGCCGAAGCAGTATTTGATGCAGCTGCGGAACCAGAAAGCGAAGCAATGGCTGACGGAGACGGATCAATCGGTAGAGGAAATCGCCGACCGCCTGATGTTCTCGTCTCCCGCCCACTTCACCAAATATTTCATTCAACAAACCGGAAGCTCTCCGTCCCATTACCGGGCAAAAAAAGACATCCCCTAGATTTCACCCCACAGGCCATTTTAAAAGGGCAAACGGAACCAACGGTACAAATGCCAACCGGCGTATTGCCAGCAAACAGAAGCATCGATCCACCAAGCGCAAAAGGGTTCCTTCTTAGCTGACTATCAAAGTCAATAGCTAGAACGCGAGCTTCTTTTGACAAAAGATGAGCCGTGCCGAAAAGCCTATAGAGGAATGCCTATATGCGTCGCGATTAGATTACAAAATATTGAACCGTAGCATCGGTACCGTCGCGTGAACATGTTCATATGCATTTCCGCGACTTAACACTAAAACCATAAACGATACCTACACCGGTACTATAAATATTTGGTACTTTTTGGATGGAGCTATTCAATTCATAATGATGGAGGGTTGCAACCACACGAAATCATTTATTTGGAGGGTTTTATGATGAAAACATGGAAAGGTTTATTGTTAACGTTTATGCTTGCTGCTGTTACCCTGCTCGCTGCTGTTCCTGCTTCTTCGGTTTCTGCGCGGATGTCGGAAGATCCGATCGGAGGCGGCGGTTATGATGGAGGAAGCACTGGTGGGAGCACTTCACCTTCATCCTCTATCCAAACAATTCCTTCTTTAACCACAGAGGCTTCCTGGCAAAGCTCCAATGGCGGGCGATACATGTACACACGGGCTACACTACAGCGCTCGGGAGCACTTGCCGGCCAGCTTGATGTCGTTACTCGAACGAAAAACAACGTCAAATTAACCGGATTTACCGGCGGCGTCTTCCTTTTGCTGCGAACAGCGGACGGAGCCGTCATCGGTGCAACCGATCAACAAAAATTCGGCGTAGACGGACAATGGATCGGCCGTTATGATCGGACGGATTACTGGTCCTGGTCCTTCAGTCCGGAAGTCGCGGCAGCTACAGCCTACATCGAAATCATTCAACAGCATTCTGCGAAAGATCTGGATGATCAGCTGGCCTACTGGCAAAGTACGGTATGCGGCAACTTAGACCGTTTAGGCTTGCCTAAACCCCCTTATGGCTGTCCCCAATAAAACAAACGGCTTTCCCCATTTTCATAAAGTACCGGACTTTCGAAGTTCGGTACTTTACTTCACCCTTTCAGGTTACCGGGGTTTTCTGTTAGGTAGTTAAGAATTGAACTCCATTTGTTCTTATCCCCGCAGGTTCAATAGAAATGATTTTTAATTCAAATGGTAGCAAGCAGTCGCTTGCAATTGATTAAATCATCCTCCCCTCGCCCGCCCCTAGGATTATCCCTTCATCTGTCGTTTTTCTTATCTTTGAATATGCTGATTAAAGCTAAAATTGTATATGCAGCTTAAACCGTATTTTTATCTGATTACTCTCGAACTGAACATCGTTCACCGTCACAACATCCTGCGCTGGCAAATCAAGCGGAATGACAATCGTTTCAAGTACACTAAGCGGAAGCTGCATCGCTTTTACAGAAAGAGATTTCGGCTTAAGAACTATGTTTGGAGATTGCCACTCCAGTGAATATACCGCATTCAGCTCAGCAGGAATTCGGTCCTTATAGGTAATATTCATTCGAGCGATCATCTTGTCCTCTTCTAGATCAAAGTGAGCTCCATCCAAACGAATATCGTTTGCCAGCTCCAGAGACGTAGCCCCTGATTGGCTGCTCGTGTATTCGTCCTTCATATGCTTTTTGATTAAATGATTAATATCAGACTCTGTAAGGACGAGCTCTGGCTTGAATTTTTTGACCATATGAAGTGCTTTCGCTTTCACATCAATGGGTGTATAACTCATGTCCAGCCGTTCATCCGGCGCAATATAGGATAGGAACCACCAAACCGCACCGCCAAGCAGCAAAAGAATGACAATAACGCTCATCAACACTCTTTTCAGCGTTTTTCTCATTCTAATCCCCTCCTCGCTTATGATAATGCTATAATGAATCCAATCATTTTTACAAACTGCTCCTAAAAAAGCCGAAAGGATGGTCACCTATGAACGCAAATCATGTACCGACGCATCGTATTGGACTTGAAGAAATCGTTCAAGCACAAATGCATTTAAAGGATATCATTATACGTACACCACTTCAACATAACCGTGTACTGTCCGAGCGATTTGATTGTGATGTGCTTCTAAAACGAGAGGACTTGCAGGTCGTTCGCTCGTTCAAAATACGCGGCGCATATCATATGATGCGCTCTCTCTCACCTGAGACGCTGGCTAAAGGCGTTGTTTGCGCGAGCGCTGGCAATCACGCGCAAGGTGTAGCCTACTCGTGCCAAACCCTTGGCATCCCCGGAAAAATATATATGCCCAGCACGACTCCAAGGCAAAAGGTGTCGCAGGTAAAATTTTTTGGCGGATCACATGTTGAGGTCATTCTTACCGGCGATACCTTTGATGACGCTTATGCCGAAGCAGTCGCTGAGAGCAACCGCAATGGCCTCGCCTTCATTCATCCCTTCGACGATCCCAAGATCATCGCAGGAAACGGAACGGTCGGCCAAGAGTTGATGGAAGCGGCAGATACCGCGCCTGACTTCATCTTTGTAACCGTCGGCGGCGGCGGTCTAGCAGCAGGCGTGTCTGCTTATGTGAAGATCGTCTCGCCTGCAACGAAGGTTATCGGCGTTGAGCCGGAAGGAGCACAATCGCTAAGAGTTTCACTTGATGCAGGTGAGGTTAAGACACTAGAGCAAATCGACAAATTCATTGATGGCGCAGCTGTTAAACGAATCGGAGATTTGACCTATGAGCTGTGCCGCGATTTGCTTGATGATGTGATTGCCGTTCCTGAAGGAAAGGTATGTACAACAATGCTTGATTTGTACAATGAGAATGCGATTGTAGCTGAACCTGCAGGCGCACTGGCCATAGCTGCGCTTGAAGCCTATCGCGAGCAAATCAAAGGCAAGACCGTTGTCTGTGTTGTGAGCGGCGGCAATAATGATGTCGATCGGATGCAGGAGATCAAGGAGCGCTCCCTCATTTATGAGGGTTATAAGCATTACTTTATGCTGAGCTTCCCACAGCGCGCTGGTGCGCTGCGTGAATTTCTTGACAGTGTACTTGGTCCTAATGATGATATAACACGTTTCGAATATACAAAGAAATCAAATAAAGACAATGGCCCGGCACTCGTCGGCATTGAGCTCAAGCACCGAGAAGATTACGAACCGCTTATCGATCGAATGACGAAGAAGGGCTTTCAATTTGTAGAACTGAACAAGGACCCTGTTCTATTTAACTTGTTAATTTGATCTGTATGAAGTATGAGAAACGCCCCGCTTCCACTAATGGAAACGGGGCGATTTATTTTACCAGGAGTATGCGCGCGGAGCATCCCCGCCAGGACCCGGGAATATCTCATCCATTCGTTTAAGCGCTGATTCATCTAAAGAAACTTCAATTGCACGAAGTGAACGCTTGAATTGATCCAGCGTCCGTACCCCGATTATCGGAGCTGTTACAGCTGGGTTCGCGAGCAGCCATGCCAGTGATACGAGATCCTCCGGCTCGCCAAGCTCATCGCAGAACGCAGCATATGCATCTAACTGATCGCGGTGCTGTTCCAATCGTTTAGCATCACCGCTGCGGCGGCCTCCATCTTTGCGACGGTGGTTGCCTGCCAGCAGGCCTCCGTCAAGCGGACTCCATGGAATAACGCCGAGCCCTAATTCCTTCGAAGCCGGCAGCACTTCAAGCTCTGGCAGACGACAAAGCAGGTTGTATTTATGCTGCTCAGAGACGAGACCTATTCCCCCTCTTGCCTTCGCTTCACCCTGCGCGACAGCAATATCCCAACCGGCAAAATTACTAGAGCCTATGTAACCAACCTTTCCTTGCGACACTGCCGTTTCGAATGCTCCCCACAGCTCGTTCCAGTTGGCGCTGCGATCCACATGATGCATTTGGTATAACTCTATATGATCTGTTTGAAGCCGCTTAAGCGAACCTTCCAAATGTCTGCGAATTTTATATGCGGATAGCCCTGCCTCGCGGTTCGGACCATCATGCTCATCATGCATATCACCGTATACTTTTGTAGCAAGTACTGTACGTTCGCGACGTCCGCCGCCTTGCTTAAACCATTTTCCGATAATTTCTTCCGTACGACCTGCATTCTCACCCCAACCGTAAATGTTTGCGGTATCAAAAAAGTTAATGCCCGCATCTAGAGCAGCATCCAAAATACGAAATGATTCCTTCTCATCGGTATCCACGCCAAAGTTCATCGTTCCCAGACATAAGCGGCTTACTCGAAGTCCTGATCTTCCTAGTTTCGTGTATTGCACTCTAATCATCGTCCCTTCATTTTGAATAGGATGGATTGCATATTCATTATACTAAAATTATACAATGTAACCAAACAACGTTCGATTACGTTTTATTAATAGCGTTATGACTGCTAGTCAGCTTCTAACCGCATATAGCATAGTAAATATCGTCATTTTGGATATTATGGCTAACTTGCTTATAATGGATATAAGCTCATTAGCTTAGCTCGTTTCGGAGCATCGATATCGAGTTATCTGCGCTGGTCTAGGGACTAACGTTCTGGTATTGTTTACTTATAGCAGCTGCTCTTGGACTAGCCTTCTTATTTATGGTTCCCATTTCCGACATTCGATGCAAATGAAAAAGCTACAAACAAGTAGAACGGAGTTAGATCTATGGATGATTGGCGCAATTGGCTGGAATATTTAAAACATTTGGATCTGGATTCGATCCAATGGACATTGGAAAGCTATTCGCAGTGGGGACCGTTTCCCGGCATTTTACTTCCGATGATTGAATCTTTTCTCCCTTTCCTTCCGTTATTTCTTATCATTGCAGCTAATGCCAATATATATGGCCTTGGCTTTGGCTTCCTGTTTTCATGGATCGGTGTAACTGCTGGCGCTATCACTGTATTTTGGATTAGTCGAAAGCTGGGCCACAACGTGAAGGGTCGGCTCGAGCGGCGTTTTCCAAAATCAGTACGGTTTTTCAATTGGATCGAGAAAAAAGGCTTCACACCGCTGTTCCTGCTTGCATGCTTCCCGTTTACTCCATCCATCGTCATAACGATCATCTCCGGCCTCAGCAAGGTGCCATTTCAAACTTTTTTGCTGGCTACACTGCTTGGCAAGGCGGTTATGATTTTTTGCATTTCGCTAATCAGCTTTGATATTGGCAATCTCGTCGATGAGCCTTGGCGTATCTTTGTCTCGATTACCGCAGTACTCGTTATGTGGTTTGGTGGCAAACGGCTTGAATCGCGATATCAGGTGAATGGGTGAGGTGAATGAGCATAAATACTGCATCCATTCTGAGTGGTTGGATAGCGCAAGTGCAAGTGTCACCCCCGCTGCTTTCATGGTTTGACGTTGGTGCAACGACAATCGTATTAATTATTGCAGGTACTCTGCTTGCAGGTATGTTTATGTTTGTTCGAATTGTTTCTGACGATTCGGACAAACATAAGGACATTAAAGAGATGGTGGAGACACTGTTCGGCACGCCTGCACATCTTCGACCATCGCCAGAGCAGTCCCCTGCTAATAAGGAGGGCGTTGCTGCTCAAGGTCATGGCGTACTTGCCGATACTGCTAAAGCAACATTTTCCGAGCCATGTCCCGCTTGCGATGAAACCGTAACCGAACAGGATTCCACATGTCCCTCCTGCGGGCTCCAGTTGTTATAAGATTCGCTCATTCCCTTCACTCCGTACTCATACATTTCATCCTTTTGTGGCACACTGTTGAGGATCTTCTTCTGAAGACAAAATAAACGATGATGATAAATCTCAGGAGGGTGACCCAATGTCAGGCAAACAGCCATCCGATCAACAGAAAGCGGCAAGCAAGGCGCAATCCCAAGCAGACCGCAATCGAGGCAGCAAAGAGTTAGCAAGTGAGCTGCAGTCAGATGCCGATCGCGCAGCGGTGCCTAAGCACGGATTATAAGCACAGGAAGGTTGGTTGACACCATATGAGCAATAATGATTATAACCATAATGAGATGAATCCACTATCTGGCGAGCCGGTTGAAGTAAAAGGCACTTATCGGAATGAATGGGGCCGCGAGGAGCAGCTCGAACGCGGAGACGTGTTCCCAGCAGATCCGATGCTCGGAACGACAGAATGGCAGCTCGTTGAGCTCTACTTTAACAACCATCATCAAGGACATACCGACCCGCGATTGGTACCGCATGATGATGACAAAAATCCAGAAGCTCATATGCAGCATCCTCGCCGTCATAAAGGCAGCAATAAAACTGACGATGATCAATAAGTAATAGACTGTTGCAATAAGCGTAATTAAAAAAACAGCAGGTAAGAGACGCTTAATAGCGCCATCCTATCCTGCTGTTTCTTTGTTGTATTGTACTTTCTGCAACAGAAACCTTACATGCGGCCCTCTTACGTGAGCTACGCTGCAGTTATACAATAGATATTACTCACGTTTGTGAACTATGTAGCTGATTTTAAAGGATTCTATTGCAGTAACTACAGTGTAGGGCTCGATGTGCTGCCACGGAGCTACTTCTACTGCAATAACTGCAACGTAGGTTGCATTGTGCGGCTCTACTTGGCTGCTTTTGCTGAAACAGCTAGAGTGTTGATCCCAATGTTTGCTGTTTGCCCTCGGTGATACTTCTATGCAGTAACTGCAACGTAGGTTGCATTGTGCGGCTCTACCTGGCTGCTTTTGCTGAAACAGCTAGAGTGTTGATCCCAATGTTTGCCCTCGGTGCTACTTCTACTGCAATAACTGCAACGTAGGTTGCATTGTGCGGCTCTACCTGGCAACCTTTGCTGAAACAGCTAGAGTGTTGATCCCAATGTTTGCTGTTTGCCCTCGGTGATACTTCAACTATGTCTTCCTGCCTCTGTTGCGCCTATACTAGCTCCTAGGGCGATGTCAGAGTCTATTGCTTCGTCCCATTCTCCGATTCCTCTGCGCCTCCGCGCTTAGCATTTTCCTCACGCTGAGCGACTTGGTCGAGCAGCTTCTCCAGACGCCGCAAATGATAGGCATATTCGAACACCCCAGAAGCGACAAAGACGAGACGCTTATGCTCGTCCGGATCTTCCATGATGTACGCTGTTAACTCCTTAACAAACCGCGCCTCACGTTCTTCCTCCGGCTCAATGAGCGCATTAGGCTTCATTTTTCCCTCTGCTTTGAGCAAAATATGCTCGTGATACTTCGATAAATCCTCAATTTGCCGATCGAAGCGCAGCGCCCATTCACTAGCGCTTGGCGAGGAAAAATAATGCTCCTCCACAACGTCGAGGAGATCCGCGCCTTTTGTAAGCGTCTTAATCATCTGCTTGGATACAAGCAGCTGCCGAGCATGGCTTGTTTTCGTTCGAGCGAGCACTTTACGCTCCTCTTCAAATACAGAGTGTCGTTCCTCCAACTTCCGAAGCGTCTCATGCAGCTTGTCCTTCTCTTGGCGGAAAACCTGCTCTTTCATCTCATTCGATATCGCCGTACGAAGCAGCAGAGAAAGCTGTGTGTAGGCTTGATGAACCTGCTCTGTGAATTGCCGCCTTGGACGCGGAGGAAATACAAGCACGTTAACAGCGAACGACGCGCCGATCCCGGTCAGTACCATTAAAAATCTCTCCAGCGCCACATACCAACCTTGTCCATTCGCCTCCATGATGGCAACAACGGTAACAAGAGTCAGACTGATCGTACTTTCCATTTTCAATCGTATACTAATAAGAATGACGACAATACAGACGAGTCCAGCTGCTATTGCCGTATGACCGAAAAGTTGAACAGCCACTATCGCGATTACTGCACCAAGCAGATTGGTTTGCACTTGATCCGCAACACGCTGCCAAGAGCGGTAAATCGATGGTTGTATCGTAAAAATCGCCGCAACCGCAGCAATCAGTGAAGAATCGAAGCCAAAGAAACTGCTCAAATAAATCGCTAAGGCGACAGCCATTCCCGTTTTTAAAACTCTGGCGCCAATCGTCATGTTAATTCTGCCTCCGTCACAAGAAGCTCGGCAGCAGCTGCCTCTCTCCCGTTCACCCACAATGTTACATGATGAACTCCGCTATAATGTTTCCGTGTCGTTAAATCCGCGAAGCGGTGGACACGAACACCCGAAGCTGAGGCTCCTCCAGCATACTCGCGATCCGATAACAGAAATCGTTTTAGCGACGTTTTGCCGCTGGATTTCACGAACGCAATGCCGTATTCGATACGCAGCTTTGCCGGCTCTCCCTCACGTAGCTGTACATTATAGCTGAGAGATACTTCGCCCCCAATCGCGACCTTATCCGGAGATACCGTTAGGGCAGCAGCTGTCACCAAAGGACGCTCCAATTCCTCAGCTGTCTCGTGCTTCGCATACCCGAATAGTTCCATAATCTGCGGACTAGATTGCTTAATCAGCGTACGACAGCCATGGCGAATGATCCAATCTGTATTCGTATCCTTACCTATCCAAGCCTTTGCAAGCTGAATAACAAGCTCAGGATGGTCTTTCGCAATATCATTCAAATTGTTAGCCACACTTTTACGTACATATAGAGAAGGATCAGACTTCAGCTTCTCCAAAATAGGTACAATCGGTGAGGGATCCCGCTTAAAGAGCGGCAGCGCCTGCGCCCATGGCAAACGAGGTCTTATTCCCTCGCTCGCCAGTCTTCTCACATGTTCATTCGGATGGTCTGCCCACGTAAGCATTTGTTTAGCCATACGCTCGGGATCACTCAAAATGAACGATCTAATTGCAAATTCTGAGGTTGAATACTCCGTAAACCTCTCAAGTGCTGCTAATGATAACTCCCAGTTTTGCGGCTTCATTCCAAACACTTCAACGAAGTCCGGGAAAAAGATATAAGGGAGCCCTTTACACTTGTCATCTATTTGATACAAAACAGCCAGTGCTTCATCATAAGCCTGCGGCAATGAGGCGCCTAGCGCTTCTGTTATCTTTCGTGCGCGTGCCTTGAGTTCCAGCTGCTCCCAGCTTCCATCCCTTACAAGATCCACGAATGCTACAGTATCAAATGAGGTCCACGCTGTCTTCACCAAACTTGCAAACTGTTCCAAAAACATTCCATCATACATAGCCTTAAGCGGTTCTGCCAACGTACATCTCCTCCTCCAGCTATTATACCGAAAAAAATGATTCGTTCACTACTAACAAACATTATTCATTTATTCAGACTTCTTTAACCACAAAAAAAGCTCCGAAACGCTCCCGCAAGAGCGCTCCCGAGCTGTCTTCAATTTATTTAGTGCTAAACGTAACGTGAAATGATATCGGACAACTGATGAGCAATCGTATTCGGTCCAGCTGAAAGCTGCTCATTCGTGAAGCGAGCCCGAACGAATGATTCATCCATATCCATTGCCTCTGCAAAAAAGCTAGACAAGCCGCGTGCACGCCGGTCAATTTGAAGTACCAGTTCAAGCTCACGGTCCGAAGGATAAAACATAACCTCCACCTCATCAAGCTGACCGCGGAACTGCGTTGTCGGAACAAATTCCAGCTCTTGAACAAACGGCATCTTGCCGCCTAAGCGGGAAGAATACTCACACTCAGCCTTGCGAAACCGGAAGCCAAGCAGATTCATCGCCTCAAGCACCGTATTCATAGCAGCCGTTGGGACCACTTCGATTCGATCGTTATCACCTGGATCAACACCGCCGCGAACGTCTAATTCCGTCTTCACCCATACTGGTGCACGGCCGATTGTAAGCGGAGTTTGATGCGGCAGTTGAAAGGAGAACGGTACCTCGCGTTTTTCATTTGCCTGCAGCGTAAAGGGGGCGCTCACATGATAACGGCCTACCTCACCATGCTGCGTAATTTTATTGTCATTGCTTTCGCGAATATATTCTGTCATGACTGAAAGCTGAATCGTTTCTATGCGCTGTTCCACATTGCCGCCTTGAATCTTTACGATACCGCGGACCTCTTCGCCAGGCGAGTAACGAGGCTTCTCCAACAACGTATCAATCTTTGCCGAACCAATACCGATACTTGCCAAAAAACGATTAAACATGAAACCAACCCCCACTCAAATTTTGGTGTACCTTTACTACTTAAGCCTATTACGGCGCTTTAAAAATTAGGTTTCAAATACTATTCACCCTTCAATTTATTGTAAGTGAACTGAAGGTGTTTCTCTTCTACTCATCTTCAGTAATTATGATAGAATGTCTTTAGTAGAAAACTAGTAGGAGGATTTGCGATGAAAATCATTAAAGAGTTTAAAGAGTTTGCAATGAAAGGCAATGTCATCGACTTAGCGGTCGGGGTCATTATTGGGGGAGCATTCGGTAAAATCGTTACTTCTCTCGTCAACGATGTAATTATGCCGCCTATAGGTGTGCTTTTGGGTGGAGTAGATTTTAAAAATTTAAAACTTCCTCTTTACACCAAAGAACACGCCGCTAGTGTAGCCGATAAAAATGATCCCACTTTGTTGCCCACCCTCAACTACGGTCAATTCATTAACGTTATGCTGGACTTTATAATCGTTGCATTTTGTATTTTCATGCTTGTTAAGGTAATCAACATTTTGCGCCGCAATGATAAGAAAGAAGCACCTCCTGTCGAAGTAACTGAGAAGGATTGCCCTCATTGCTTGTCCAAAGTGCCTATGAAAGCAACGCGCTGCAAGCACTGCACATCTCAACTTGAGGCTGCTGCGCATGGCTGATGAGCTGTTCGACATCTATGACGAGCAGCTTCGGCCGCTAGGCACCGCGACGCGCGCGGAGACTCATGCCAAAGGTTATTGGCATCGCTCATTCCATTGCTGGCTGACGCGACGCGAAGAAAACCGTAAATTCGTACGGTTTCAGCTGCGTCAATCCAGCAAGGATACGAACCCCGGCTGCTATGATATTACGGCAGCCGGCCATTTAACCGCGGGCGAAACCACACGTGATGCCATCCGGGAGCTTGAGGAAGAGCTTGGCGTAGCTGCCTCGTTCGAGGAGCTCATCCCGCTCGGACAAATTCGTGAGGATATAAGCGGAGAAGTGAATGGA
Source organism: Paenibacillus sp. J22P15 (assembly GCF_056269345.1). Classification (NCBI taxonomy): domain Bacteria; kingdom Bacillati; phylum Bacillota; class Bacilli; order Caryophanales; family Paenibacillaceae; genus Paenibacillus; species Paenibacillus sp. J22P15. Next base: position 187,267 of record NZ_JBWDNT010000009.1, on the reverse strand, counting down.
CAAGCTTTTATCGACCGTGAGGTTAGTGATGTTTTTGGACTCGTGTGCGAGCTGCCTTTGACTGAACTTCAGCTGCAGCCTGAAGAAGTGGCTGGCGTATATGAGGCCGATCTGGATGAGCTAATTTCATTGTTTGAAGGCTCTTTAACCGAGCTGTCTGCGCAAGGTGTTGAGCTTGGCGGACACAATGGGCGTCTAATAATGGTCCAGCGCTCCGTTTCGGCGAAGCAGTTCGTGCCGCGCGACTTTTCTTATTATAGGCATGTACTTCAGGCTTTACGGGATTGTACTTAAAGGAAGCCTCGCCTTTGCTCGCGGATTCACGAACTCCCCATGCTCGCTCCCAATTGGTATACCATTGATCAATTAATCCATGTATGTTATAAAACTCGGTGTTGCGCGGCGCTAGATCAAAGTCATTCAGCTCCGGCTGATTGTACAGCCGCGCCGCCATTTCATGAAAACAACCGTGAAGGTTGCTTTCAATAAAGCTTCCAAGCTGGTCGGCTGACGTGAACGAACGCGGATTAGACAGCACTCTCTGCTCAGCACTTGCATTAAAGCAGGGGGCGCGCCTTATGCCGTCAGGAATCTGGTTCCAACCGGCCACCCAACTTCGGTCATAGCCCATCGAATCATGCCAGCTGTATACCTTATTTATAAAATCGCGATGAAATCGCAAAAATCGTTCGCCATAGCCAGGCGGCGGTACAGTCCCCGGCACTAAATGATTCTGATGGTGCCATACACCGTGTTCATCTAACAATGCTTGCGGAAAATTAGGTATTCGCGGCAACTTCGTCCCCTCCCCACTCATTCAATATTTTTGGCTCTCACTCCTATAACGTATGCGATTAACACAGACGCTGTGATTTCCCTTTCATTTTAACGACAAAGAGGACTGTCGATTTATCATCTCAGACAGTCCTACTTCACAAATTTGATTACCAGAAGCGGCGACGGCATTCATCGTGCTCTCTTTTGACGCAAATATCAAACGTAACAGTTACGTCATTTCTACCAAACGAACAGAAAATTCTGACACAATCTTTGTTTTGTGCATGGAAGAAGCAAACTACTCGGCAGTGACGATCTAGCAAAGATTGTATTGTTCTTGCGTCACGACAACGAATTGCTCTCACAAGTTTTTCTGCTGTACGCTCATCTTTCAGCTGCTTAAAGAAATCACTTAGATCTTTCCCTGCTTCTTGCATAGCTTCAACAGCCGGATCTTCTCTGCGACCGTTGCTTCTATGATCTTCTTTGCATCTGCAGCCAGAAGTACGGCTATTTGCTTGACTAGTTGAGTTGAAATTGCTAACTTTCAATTTTGTTTTGGTGGACATTACTATCCCCCCTCCCCCCTCGAACATACTCTATTCTATGTAAATATGAGAGAATTGCATGGACGAGTAACCCCCTGTCAAATGTTGAAATTAACGGTTCCTTCTTGTATGACCTGCCCGCTTCCTGCATACCTATATGTCATACCATACGAATGGAGGTCTTTGGCTTGGCAGAAAATATGATGAACATGGGCAATATCGGAAATATGGGCAATGTACCAAACGCAGGCAACCAAGGCACCATGCCTAATATGCACAGCATGAGCAATATGCCAAACGCGGGCAACACGGGTAGTATGCCTAATATGCACAGCATGGGCAATATGCCAAACGCGGGCAATATGGGCAGCATGGAGAAGGCAGCCCCGCTGGTCTATCAGGCGGAGCCGCAGCACACGGCAATGGTGATGGAGGTTCGCGACCGCGTTATGAACATGTGCGGTGGTCATATGCATAAGTACGTTTGCGTTCAAACCGTCGATGGTCATGTTTTTGAAGGCATGATTGTGCACATTGATCACTGCATCTTATATTTACAATGTACGATGCGCGATCCGCGTGCTTTCATGAACCCGTACAATGCGGTACTGCCGCTTGTGCTCTATGAGCTGCTTGTCATCTCTCTGCTCTAAACCTAAGCCAAGTTATGCATAAAATGATTCGACAAAAGCCTGTCCCTTTTGACATCGACGGTCTATGGCTGCGAAAGCTGTCATACATATGCATAGAATGAATCGTCGATGAAATGAGGGGAGTAAGCTCATGATTGAACGAATAAATCGGCTGCAGGTAGAGCTCCCGCCATCACCTTATGCGGATGCGAATGCTGCGGCAGCAGTACAAGAGCTGCTTGGAGGCAAATTTGGTGAGATGTCTACTCTAAACAACTACATGTATCAATCCTTTAATTTCCGCGAGAAAGTTAAGCTTAAGCCTTTCTATGATCTTGTATCCAGCATAACAGCAGAGGAGTTTGGCCACGTAGAGCTTGTTTCGACTGCTATTAATATGGTGCTGACAGGGACTACAAGTCCCGGTGATCCAAATTCCACTCCGCTGAGGGAAGGCGTCAATAAGCGCAACAGCTATTTTTTTATCCAAACTGCTCAAACCTCACTGCCTGGAGATTCAATGGGACGTGCTTGGACAGGGGATAATGTATTTAGCAGCGGCAACCTCGTGCTCGACCTGCTGCACAACTTCTTCTTGGAGTGCGGTGCACGCACACATAAGATGAGGGTATATGAGATGACTGATCATCCAACTGCACGGGCAATGATTGGCTACTTGCTTGTTCGCGGCGGTGTTCATGTGCTGGCGTATGCAAAGGCGCTCGAAATTGCAACAGGCGTCGACGTAAAGAAGCTCATACCGATTCCCGACCTAAGCAATAACAGCTTCGAAACGGCACGTAAGTTTGAAGCCATGGGACTCGGCAACAAGCTGTACACCTTTAGTCAAAACGATTACAAGGATATCGTCCTCATCTGGAACGGTCAGAATCCACTGACAGGAGCTCCGCTTGAGGTTATTCAGGGCGCGCCGCATGGTGCACCTATGCCTGATTTGAGTGAGCTTCCAGAGGAGTTCGCGCCTGGCATCTCGCAAGAGGATTTTATGGAAATTGCCCGTCGGCTGCAGAAAAACGCTGGTTTATAGCCTGATGTAAAATGATGAAGACCTCCTCATTCGCTTAAAGCGACTTGGAGGTCTTCATGCTCCTATTCTCTCGTTTTCCTTGTGCTATACTGGAAAAAAAACGAGGGAATGAAGGTGGCTGCAATTCAAGGCTTGGCTATGCTTACTATGCTTATTGATCATATTGGTCTCATATGGTTTTCAGAAAATGTCGTATGGAGAATGATTGGACGGCTGGCACTGCCCTTCTATGCGTTTACGATGGTGCTGGGTTATTTTCGAACGAGTGACATAAATCTTTATCTGAAGAGGGTAGCATGGATCGCACTCCTATCACAGCTGCCATATCAACTTGCCTTTAATCGGCTTGAAGTGAATACGGTGGGCTCTTTATTCGTCTGCCTGCTGCTTCTACGCCTTCTCGATAAATGGAGCGACAAACCGCTTCTGCAGGTTCTTCTCTGTGGATCATTCATTAGTTTCTTAGAGCTTCTGCCATTCAGCTATGGCGCATACATCACAATACTTGTGCTCATTTATCGTTATGCTCCAATATATTGGTTTACGCTGTTTCACTTTACTTTGAACGTGGTAAGTATCTTTATAAAGGGATGGTTCATTCAAGCTTTCAGCCTATTTGCTACTCTTCTCATTGTCTATTTACCCGATTTCATAAAAAGCGCGGACAAAATAAAAATACCCCGCTTTGTATGGCGAAGCTTTTATCCGCTTCATCTGACTCTTATCGCAATCGTCTATTATGCAACAAATAACTATTTCAACTAATTTAGCGCAGTAATTGTCGAATGTGTTAGAAATGTGTAAATAAAGTAAACAAAATTCTGACCACCGTTTCATAAGGGGCTAAAAGATTTACGTTAGAATGGGGGAAATTGATCGGAGGTGTTATAGGAAATGATGAAAATCGTTACCTTCAAAAGTCGTTCTGTCCCAGTATACTATCCTAACGAACAATCTGCATCCATAGATATGCTTCATCATAAACTGTACGAATTGGAGCTGGACTTTGATTTCCGCAAAAAATGGAGAAGCATCAAATCCGTTGAAATGGTACGCGATGTTGCTATTTTTCAGTATAATGACGGTACGAAGCTTTACCTTGAAGTATGTTAGATGACCTATAAAAAAAGACCTGAAGGCGTAATTTGCCGGTCAGGTCTTTTGTATGTTTATCCGCTTCATCTAGAGAGACGGCGTCTGCTATACTTTGAATTTCATAACTTCCTTTTGTAAATGCTTTAAGCAAAAGTGATAGACATAAGCACATGAGCTTAATTCGAATAGTAGGTTTTGTGGTTCGAATATTTCTAAATTTGTTCAATAGACTCACTTCTCAGTTCTCCCTTTTATGTTGTTCTACGCTGTATTCTCCGAACGTCGAATCATAGATATGTCAAGCACGTCAGGCTCCAGCGGTTTCCCTAGCAGAATACCCTGTACATAGTTGCAGCCCCATTCACTTAACATCTCATATTGTTCCTTGTACTCCGAGGTATGAAAAATAGTATTTTCCGTGATTTCGATCTCAAAGGAAGACGGATCCAGCTCATACTCCTTTAAGACATTCAGCATCAACTGAGCGAATGCAGCATTCTGCAGCTGCACGGTGGGTACATTATTCGACATGATTTGTCCGTTCAAACCGTATTTATTCATGTGAGACAGCAATTTGCACGACTCTCTGAGCACCCACTCTCCAATAGGTACAATTAGACCGTTTTGCTCGGCGATAGGTATAAATTCCGAAGGTGAAATATCACCCAGCTCCGGATGTTTCCAGCGCAGCAGTGCCTCAAATCCTCTGAGCTTGCCGTCCTTAATTACGAAACAACCTTACAATTAGGCGTTGATTAACGATGTTAAACATCATTTGTTAGCAAAATAAAAGAACCACTCCAATTATGAAGTGACACCATAAAGTTAGACAGTTTATTTTGCTAGGCGATTAGCTGGGCATGAGTTCGGTATTGTACTAATTCTAAGCTTTTTTGCCAGCTTAAAATGGTACTATGGCTCGCAATATTAAATACCGCAGCCGTTTCTCTAACAGACGTCCCATGTTCGTTCATATGATTAAGTACGTTTAGTTTATCCTGTATGGAATATGATGTATAGCCCCGTTTAAAAGCATCTTCACCATGACACTCAAATTGTCTAATCCAATTTGTAAAGACAGAAGGATGGATCCCTAGCAATTTCGCAATGGCTTTTAAGCTCTCTGATCCATTGTGATAACGTATAACTGCTTGTGATTTTTCATCCGTACTAAACTTAGTCATAGAAAAACTGCACCTCCAATGTTAGATGGTGTCTAACAATTGGGGTGCAGTTCATTAACGGAATGGTTCTTTATTAAGACTCCAAAAAAATTGTGCTTATCCTTCGCTCACGCTTGTGTGCTGCGCCGTATACTTGTAACCAAATCCCCAAACCGTTCGAATCAGCTTAGGCTCCTTCGGGTTCTGTTCAATCTTCTTGCGAAGGTTGACGATATGTACGTCTATAGCGCGATCTGTCACGAAGGAATCAAAGCCGCGAATTGTATTTATAAGCTCTTCCCTGCTAAACACCTTACCTGGATAAGCAAGAAATAGCTTCATCAACTCATATTCTGAGAAGGTTGTTTCAACTAACTGCCCGCGAACGAGCAATAAGCGTCTCTCAAAATCAAGCTGAATGAGTTCACCCTCGTTGATTACTTCCACTGCTGCCGAAACCTGCTGCGTTGCTTCTACCTGCATCGTATTCGAACGACGTATTAACGCCTCTACCCGCGCAGTCATTTCGTGCATACTGAATGGCTTGCACATGTAATCATCCGCTCCAGCCTTTAAAGCCTGAACCCTTTCTGATACTTCACTCTTCATGGATAGGATCATAATCGGTACGTTAGAACGCTTTCTAATAAGCGTACATACTTCCATTCCGTCCAAATCGGGCAAGATCAAATCAAGCAGAACCAAATCAGGATCAAACTCGGTTGTGAGTCTCAGCCCATCATCCGCTCTATAGGCTTGCATGACGGAATAGCCTTCTTCGGATAAATACATAGACAGCATATCACTCATCATGACGTCATCTTCAATAACTAGTACTTTATACATTGTCGTCACCCTTTGGAGGATAGATGATTTCTGTCGAATATTTATAATATCTCTACTATACATTAACGTCATTAAAGGAACAACAACTTGTTAGTTAATTGTTAGGTTTTATTGTCGAATGCGTTTTTGGCATAATGAAGCCCTTCCAATAGCCTCTTTAACGCCGCCTCTAGCTGTATAATAGCCTTTTGTAGGTTTTCCGTTTCCTGCTCTGGAAGCTTCACGATGCGCTCCACTTCACATACAGCCTCTAACAATTCATATGCCGATAAATAGCCAGCAGCACCTTTAAGGGTATGCGTCATTCGTTTGACAATGGTTAGCTCAGATTGCTTGACCATCATACGCAGTTGATCTGCAAAAGAATCGTAATCAAGCATAAATTGCTCCATCATATGAAGCAAAATCGGCAGCTTCCCATTTACTCTAGCGAGCGCGCTTTCAACATTCATTCCAGCTATTAAGGGGAGTGGGTTCTCATTTGCTACTTCTAATTTATGAGAGCGATTATGCATATCCTGCTTAGTCACCGGCTGTATGTGTGGATTGCTGCCCTCTTTCAGCCAATAAGAAATGACGTTATGCAGCCTTTCGGAGGAAATCGGCTTGGTCACCACATCGTTCATCCCTAGCTTCAAATAGCGCTCGTGATCGTTGCGAAGCACATTTGCCGTGACTGCAATGATAGGAATATGATCATACTCTGATTTTGTCCGGATAAGGCGAACCGCTTCCGAGCCATCCATTACCGGCATATGAATATCCATCAGAATAATATCCCAATGCTCTAGATCCAGTCTCTGCAGTACCTCTTCGCCATTCTCCGCTAATCCGACCTCGTAGCCTCGCTCCTTCAGTATTTCTATGGCGACCAGCTGATTGATTTTGTTGTCCTCTGCTAACAAAATCCGTATGTTCGAGACGGCTTCTTGCACCGTCGTTGCTATATCCTCGAATTCCTGCTCGCTTGGAGCAGCGTCCTTACAATTCAATGCGCTTTCGATTGCACGCAGCATAGCGGTCCGCATAATAGGCTTAATTAACAGCGTGACAGGTCTTTGCTCAGCTGGCAGCTGCATCATCTCATCACGACCGTAAGAAGTGGTCATGGCAATCGTTTTGACGCCGGCGAGCTCCGCTTCATGGTGGAACTCAAGCCAGGTTTCTGCACCATACATGTCCGGCATTTCCATATCCAATACGATAAGCTTAGGCAAGGCCCCTGCTCCAATACGGCGCAGGCGGTCTCGAGCCATTTTCCAAGAATCGAAAGGAATAGACGTTAAACCGAAGGACTCGACGATATCACACCAATGCCCTCGCATCTCCTCATCATCCTCTACGATCCATACCGGTTGCTCCAGTAAATCCTGACGAGCTTGCAGACGCGCTTCTGAATGTTTATGAATAATGGTTAACGGCAGCGTGAAGTAAAACTTACTTCCAACGAACGCAGTGCTAGAAACATTCAGCTTGCCGCCCATCAGCTCAACAAATGCTTTAGATATGACAAGTCCAAGGCCAGTTCCTCCAAACTTTCGCGTCGTGGAACCATCCGCTTGTGTGAAAGGTTGAAACAGCTTCTGTACCTGCTCCTCACTCATCCCGATTCCCGTGTCTGAGATGATGAACTTCACACTTACCCCGGAGCCTGACTCCTCCACCATCTCTAGCTGTAATTTTACTCTTCCTCTATTCGTAAACTTGATCGCATTCATGCACAAATTGAGCAAAACCTGCTCAAGACGCATCGCATCTCCAATGATGGTTTGCGGCATATTCTCTGGTATATCAATAATAAATTCAAATTGCTCCTTACCACCCATAAATACGCTTAATTGATCCGTTATACGATGCATAAGCTCACCTGGTTGAAACGGCAAACGTTCGATATCGACCTTGCCTGCTTCGATTTTGGAGAAATCCAAAATATCATTAATAATCCGCAGCAGCGACTCCGAGGACGTATTCATTTTATCCATATATTCTTTCTGCGTCGCAGAGAGCCCTGTTTTACGCATTAATTGCGTTAAGCCGATAATCCCATTAAGCGGTGTTCGAATTTCATGGCTCATCATGGCAAGGAATCGACTCTTTGTTTGATTCGCCTCTTCAGCTTCGAGCGTGGCGCGAACAAGCTTCTCCTGTACCATCTTCTGCTCTGATATATCTCTTGCTATACATGAGAAAAACAACTCTCCCGTGTCTTCGTCCTCATGCGGAACGATGACCATAGATACATGCAGCGGCTCACCATTACTCTTAAGCAGCTCGGCGTCACTCTCCCAATACCCAAACTCCTTAGCTAGCGATGCTCCTCTTACAAGCTCCACATACATAGCCGGATGAGAATATTGTTGTACCTTATGCACCTCGTCCAATGTGCTATTGAGGCCCAGCATCTCTCTACCAGCACTATTCATATAAACGAGATTTCCATCAGAGCTGACAGAGGCAATTAAATCCTTTGCAGATTCGACAATGTTGAGCAAGCGATTACGCGCCTTCTCCACATGCTTGCGGTCAGAAATATCGAGCACCATGCCTACTACGCCTGAGAAACGTCCATTTCGATCACGCAAGCCGTTAGAGCTATGGAGCGTCGGAATTCGCGTACCGTCTTTATGGATAAAAGTCCATTCCCTCTCATAGGAGAAGCTCTGGCTTCGAAGCTCTTTGAATACTTCTAGACCAGGCTTAACCGTTCTGCCTAGCAAGGTCGTCAGCTTCTCGGCCTCTAAGCGAATCTCATCCAAATCCATAAATAACAGCGGCGTAGCGCTTCCCTCTACTTCCTCCGTCTTATAGCCCAGCATCTCTTCAGCTGTTTTATTCAGATAAGTGACCTTGTATTGATCATCAAGAACGATAAATCCATATTGATTCTGATTGATGATCGCCTCTAGCCGATCGAACATTACTTGCAAATGCTCCATCATTCCATTTACGGAGTGACCAAGCTGACCGACCTCGTCGAACGGTTCAACTTCTAGATGCTCCGCATCAAAGCGCCCAGCCGCTGCATGCTCCGTAACACCCAAAATACGTTCAAGGCGTTTCACGATTCGTTCAAAATATAGAAAGAAAAAAATGACAATAATTGCTTCTGAAACAGCAATTGTCATAAAAATACGCCAAAAGATTGGCTTTAGCTCCTCCTTAAGCTTCGACATCGGCTCTTGTAATCCGAGGCGCCAAGGCGTTCCTGTTACCTTCGTATGGAAAACTGCATAGGGCTTGTTTGCAATACTAATTCCTGATACGCCCTCATAGGACTCCAGCATCTTACTTGCAATGGGAGCAAGGGATAATTGCTCATCAAATAAGCTCTTGCCCGCAACTTCTTTGGCATCGGAGTCATAAATGATGTCGCCTTGATCATTAAACAAACGTATGACCGAATCCTCCGCAGCATACTCAACAAATGGCCGGAGTGTCGCGAATGATAAAGAGGCATAAACAACCCCTTCGATCTCATTCGTTGTCCCGTACACGGGCACGACGATAAATGATTGAGTAGCTTCAGAGAATGAAGGCCTGAAAGGGTCCGTAATAACAACCTGTCCCAATATCGCCTCTTGGAAAAACTCCTCCATGCTCATATCTCTTTGATTGCCGTCGGTACGCAGGCTCATACCATCCTTATCAATATACCCAATTGAATGGTAGATGAAGCCGCCGCGAACTAGCTCTCGTCCAAAATATTGAAGACGTTCCTTATCTGTACCAAAACGAACAACCTCTGTTCGGCTCATGACTAAGACTTCCGCCTTGCGGATAGCCATCCACGCTGCCAATTCATTAGCTCGTTTGTTCTGCTTACTGCTTGTCTTCTCGATTTCGGATTTTAGCATGGCATCCTTTACTACGGAATAATTGCCCGCTCCAGCCATTAACAACGGGATGAAAGAAAAGAGAACGATTAGGATCAAACCTTTTGTACGCAACGACACTTTCTTCAAGCCGCTTTCCCCTTCCGTTACGCGCGAGTCGCATCTGTCGAACTTTGACACTATTATACCTCTTTTAACTATTATTTGGATGATAAAAAAACGCTAGAGCCTGCATGCCGCAATACCGCGGATAGCTGCCCTAGCGTTTCATTGTCATCAATTTGCTCTGCTACGATTTAATCAGTTTTTTCTCAAGCTTCAAGTGCGGACTATTTCTGACCGTTTCCTCGAAAAAGCTCTTTTGCTCCCGAACAAGGCGCTCCCACGCCTTCACACAGAGGGGGTCGAAATGGCGTCCGCTTTCCTTCAAAATAATTTCCATCGCCGCTCCATGCGACATCGCCTTTCGATAAGAACGAGAAGAGGTTAAGGCATCATAAACATCCGCAACAGCGGTAACCCGTGCTAAAAGCGGAATTTGTTCACCTGCCAGTTGATCGGGATAACCGCTTCCATCCCACTTTTCATGATGCGACCTTATAACGGAAAGCTCCTCTGGCATAAAGCCTAATCTTTTGCATAAATCATAGCCCGATACGGGATGTACTTCTATGACCTCTCGCTCCTCTGGCGAAAGCTTGCCCGGCTTATTCAGAATCGTATCCGGTATACGCAGTTTGCCAACATCATGTACCAGTCCGCCTTGCGCAATCGCTCTTAGTTCACCTGTGGATAAGGACATCTCCTCACCTAGCTTCAAAGCATATAGAGCAACCCGATAATTGTGACCTGCTGTATAAGAATCACGTGCTTCCGTAGTCATAACCAGCTCTCGGACGCTTGTAGACATATAGGTATTGATCCAATCCCGCGGATTGGAGCGGAACATCAACTTAATGGAGGCTGTAATAGACTTTGAGCTGACATATTGACTCACAATACCTGAAACCATAACAATAACTGAAGCCAGCAATAGGACATGGTAAAGCCACCAGCTCACATTCCAAGCTTGTCCTGTAACGATAATGAGCTGTGCAGTAATCATCCAGCCTGAGCTATAAACGATCGCAAGCTGAAGCGGGAACCGGGAGGATAAGTAGGCTCTCAAATAACGATATATCGTCCAGCCATTCAAACCAATTATGAATATGCTGGCACCCCATTTCATAGGCAATTCCTTCAGATGAAAAAATAAGATGATATTCGGATATAGCCAAATTAAGGAGCAGAAGATAAGCAGCAAAGCCGTCCAGAAAGGCAGCAGAAATCGTTGCCACTGTGCAAACCATTTGATGATCGGCTGATCTACAGACATAGAGGATAACCACAACCATACGACCGCCAGCATAACACTAAACTGAGCCGTACTTCCCGTAGTATTTGAATGATGGACTAAAAAACCAGGGGTAGACAAACCATGAAGAACAAACATTGCAGATAACGATACATAAGATAACGATAGAAAACTAATCTTAATATTACGCAGTGAAATAGCAACGAAACCGACCGCAATCGCAAGGATGAGTGAAATCACTGCAACTAGACTGACGATATAAAAATGTTCTTGAGGCGCATTGATGCTTATATCAAGCTCCGTGCCTCGCAATACGAAATAGCCTGCCAACGGTATAAGCATGGATAAAACTAAACGCGTGAATACCCACAAATTTTTGCTCAACCTAATTCCTCCTAGATGTCGTTCTTCGATATAGCCAGTAAACATATCGCCTGTGGGAGGTGACAAATGCTTAAATCATAAAAAAACAAACATGAATTTTGTAGGATAATGCTGGATAATTGTCTAACCCTATCATATCACCCCGCAGTCATCCTATAAATAGTGAAATTAAGCGAAAATACAATTTATCCGACATGACAAACTATATTTTTATTTTAGATTAAGGTTTTTTCATTCTTGTTTTGTTATAGTAGTTGAAGATAGATAAATTGAAGGGAGTTTATGGAATGAATAACAAAGAATCGCAGCCAAAAAAAGACGCAGAAAACGAATTGACTGCGAATGAAGAGCGTCACGATTTGGAACAAACAGAAGAGCAGGACAAGCTTACTGAACAAGATGCAGCTATCGAAGAGGAGCTTCAACTCGAAGTAGACGAAGAGCTTCCTGAAGTTTCAAATGACGAAATTCGCGCCGCTTCTCTAGATTCAGAGAGCGCCCACGCAGCCCCTAAAAGCGGAAGCGGAAAAGCATGGATTATCGTCTCGGCTGTACTAGCTATTTTGCTAGTGGTCGTACTCATTAAGCCGCCATTTGGAACGAGCAATGAAACCGTAGCAACGGTCAACGGTATCGACATAAAGAAAGACAGACTTTACGATGAGTTAGTCAAAGCAGGCGGCCCTGCTACACTTGAGAATCTCATTACGCAGGAATTGATTTACCAAGAAGCAGAAGCAGCTAGCGTGAAAATTTCAGACACTGAAATTCAAGCTGAATTGGATTTGATCAAGAAGAACTTCCCTTCGGACGAGGAGTTCAAAGCAGCCCTTGCTCAAAGCAATACTACCGAAGAAAACTTGAAGAACGATATCAAGATCAATTTAACCATCACTAAAGTGTTGGAGCCAAAAACAGACGTTACAGCTGAAGAAATTCAACAGTTCTATGATACGAACAAGGCTGCGCTTGGTACGCCTGAGGAAATTCAAGCTTCACATATATTGGTAGCTACCAAAGAAGAGGCTGACGCTATTCTGGCTGAGCTCAAGCAAGGCGGAGACTTCGCAGCAATCGCGAAAGAGAAATCGACTGACCCAGGCTCCAAGGATAAAGGCGGAGATCTTGGTCTATTCGGAAGAGGAAAAATGGTTCCTGAGTTCGAAGAAGCTGCTTTCGCGCTGAAGGTAAATGAAATCAGCGGAGTTGTTCAAACTGAACATGGTTTCCACATTATTAAGAAAACAGCTGAAAAAGCTGCTGTTGTTCCAACCTTCGAAGAGAAGAAGGAAGAAATTAAGAAGCAGCTTGTCGCTACAGAAGCAAATGAGTTATCCCAAGCTTGGATGACAGAAATTCGTGCAAAAGCAAAAATCACGAATACACTTGCTCCAGAAGAAACGACAGCTCCTACAGCTGAATAATTACCGCTCAGATTAAAGGATAGTGCTTCATAGGTGTTTGATAACCTATGGAACGCTGTCCTTTTTTGTTGCATGAATGTTATTTAGGACTTTAAACAAAAAAAAGCCCCCTTTCCGCTTGGAGGGATAAGCTTGGGGAGGCTTTGACTTCTAAGATACAGATAAGAGTTATTAGCAATTTGCTGTTCTTCTGAAGTTAATATATATTATTCTATTATTTTCATTTGGAGTAGATGATTGTTTTACTAGATTTGTCCATTTTGTAACCTGCAATATACCTGCCAGGGATAGACGTACGAATGACGGGGAGTGCGATATGACTCTGTAGGCAGCAATTAGGCGATAATTAATAAGGTATCAAGTATTGTGATTATGATATGATGTTGAAATATATTATGCACCTATTATTGGAGGGAACTCAGTGAGCAACTACGAAGTACGGAGCTATAAAGAAACGTATACCTTGTATGAATTAACGGAAGCAAGCACGCAATCTCGCGTGATCGTATGTCCCGAGCGCGGCGGCATTGTCATTAGCTGCCAGCTGCATGGATTAGAGCTCTTTTATTTGGACAAATCGACGTTTGAGAATCCGACTGCAAATATTCGCGGCGGCAACCCGATCTTGTTCCCCATTTCCGGACAGCTGGAAAACCAAACCTATGAGTGGAATGGTCAATCCTACAAAATGGCCAATCACGGCGTAGCCCGCACTTCCCCATGGGACGTTGTCAGCACGACGACTGAAGGCGAGGCTTCGATTACGATTCGCCTGCAGAGCAATGAAGAAACGCTGCAAGTATATCCTTTCAAATTCGAGCTGCTGTTCACTTATGTGCTGCAGGATGGCCAATTACATACACGTCAGCAATATCGCAATTTGAGTGAAGCCGCTGCGATGCCTTTCTATGCGGGCTTCCATCCTTATTTCGCTATCGATTCGGGCAAGAAGATCGCATATGACGTCGATGCGACCCGCTACGTCGACTATAACGATAATATTGAGAAACCATTTAATGGAGTTATCGACTTGGAAGGGCTTGTTGAGTCAGTATGCCTGCTTGATGTGAAGAAAAGTGAGATCTCATTCCCTGTCTCTAATGATGCTCGCGTTCGTCTAACTTATGATGATATTTTTAAATATATGGTCATTTGGTCCGTAGAGGATCGGCCATTCGTATGCGTGGAGCCGTGGATGGCTATGACGAGTGAGCTCAATCGTCAAGAGGAGCTCGTCATGTTGAACGCCGGCGAAGAGCTGTTTGCCAACCTAACGATTAGCTGTGAGCGTTAAGTACAGCTCCATTTATTCGAGTCATTCGAAGCAGAGATAACAGTAAATCACAAAAGAGAGAGACACCTAACTTTCCATGAGAAAATTCTCAACCTTAGTAAGGTGTCCCTCTCTTTATTTATTCGATCCTATGTGCATCCTTGGATTAGTATCCTTCGCCTTGACCGCCTGTAACAATAGCGATGCCGGAGCTTGCTCCGATGCGTGTTGCACCCGCAGCAAACATTTGCAGTGCAGTCTCGCGATCACGTACTCCGCCGGATGCTTTCACTCCGAGATCTGGCCCTACTGTACGACGCATAAGCGCGATATCCTCTACCGTCGCCCCGCCTTTCCCGAAACCCGTTGATGTCTTCACGAAGTCGGCGCCAGCGTTTTTACAAATTTCACATGCAACTACTTTTTCTTCATCTGTAAGAAGACCTGTTTCAAGAATAACTTTAAGTGCAGCTTGTCCTTTAACTGCTGAGACTACGCCTTCAACATCACGCTTCACGCCTTCTAGATCGCCTGATTTCAACAATCCGATGTTCAGTACCATATCCACTTCCGTCGCTCCGTCTTCCACTGCAAACTTAGCTTCTGCCGCTTTTGAAGCTGTCGTTGTCGCTCCTAGCGGAAAGCCGACTACTGTCGTAATTCCGACTCCTGAGCCCTTCAGTTCCTCAGCAGCTGTCGCTACCCAGCCTGCGTTCACGCAAACCGTTGCAAACTGATATTGTTTAGCCTCACGACAAATTTGCAAAACCTCATCCTTCGTCGCATCCGCCTTTAGTATCGTATGATCGATCATCGCCGCAATTTCCGCTGGCGAGTAATTCATGCCGTTATTCATTATTGTTTCCTCCACTTTCATTCTATATGTTCCTTTGTACAGGAGATCAAGTTTCTAATACGCCTCGTCACTATCCTATCCAAAAATGACCGTTGAAACAACCTTTGTTTACTTAGGCTGCCTA
Source organism: Paenibacillus sp. J22P15 (assembly GCF_056269345.1). Taxonomy (NCBI): domain Bacteria; kingdom Bacillati; phylum Bacillota; class Bacilli; order Caryophanales; family Paenibacillaceae; genus Paenibacillus; species Paenibacillus sp. J22P15. The sequence goes on along the minus strand of NZ_JBWDNT010000009.1, from coordinate 171,910 downwards.
TAATGACTTAAGAGCAGCTTCTTTTTTATTCGCGCACTTTGCAAATAGAGAATCAGCCCTATTGCCAATAGCTTAACATCCCATCTGAACAGAACTTTTCCTACAGAAGTAGTGTGGACAAACGAAAGGTTGTGTTCTATTCTTTACTATATATATGTTCTAACAATGATATCCAGTATGAACAGCAGAAGAGGTGCGCAGTTTGTCCTTGTTTTCGAAACCAAAGAGAGAAGCAGATTTATTCAGCAACGCTTTTCATTATGCCTCGATAGGCATGGCTTTAGTTGATTTAGATGGCCGCTTTATCTTAGTCAATACATCTGCTCAAACGATGCTGGGCTACGAGGAGAACGAGCTTCTCGGAGTTACTTTTGCGCAAATTAGTCATCCAGAGGATTTGGAACAAGATCTTTATTATGTAAAACAATTGATTGAAAGCAAAATCGACACCTTTCAAATGCAAAAAAGATATATCAAAAAATCTGGAGATTTGTTGACCGTGCTTCTTTCCGTATCACTCGTAAATGATAAAAGAGGCAATCCTCAGCATTTTATATATCAATTGATGGATATTACAGTGAAAACCGAAGCGATATCAGAAGTGATTCTTGAGAGCATTTCAGATGCTTTCTTCGCACTTGATCACGAACTCCGGTTCATTTATACGAACAATGCAGCTCAAAAGCTGTTTAAGCTAAACGAGGAACAATTAATCGGCTATAGTATTTGGAGCCTATTCCCTTGGCTCGCTGAGTCGATCAGCCATCTGGAATATAAGCTTTCTATGGATACACATCAACACCGCATATACGAACAATTTATTCCGCGGCTTAATGATTGGTTTGAAACGAATCTATACCCATCCGAATTTGGACTCTCCGTTCATATAAGAAAAATCACAGAACGGAAGCAAATCGCTGACAAGCTGCTCGAAAGTGAGAAAAGCTTCCGCCTGCTTGCCGAGAATTCAAGCGATATGATATCCAAGCATAATCGTGACGGCCTGTTTACTTATGTATCTCCTGCTTGCTATATTCTTCTTGGTTACCGTGACGATGAGCTTATTGGATCATCTCCCTTCGCACTATACCATCCTGATGATAGAAACCGAATGATTGATAATCAGGAGCTTATTTACAACAATGTTGAAGCAAATACAATTACTTATCGAGTAAGACGCAAGGAAGGCAACTATCGATGGTTCGAAACGACATCTCGAATCGTCTATAATGACGGGGATCGTACACAAACGATTGTATGTGTCTCAAGAGATGTAACTCCTCGTAAAGAAACTGAGCTGAAAATGATTGAGCAATATCAATTGATGCATAAGCTCTCACATGTTGATGAATTGACCGCTATCGCAAATCGGCGGTCATTTGATGAGTCTTGGAACAACGAATGGCTGGAAGCGCAGCGCCACCATATGCCCATTACGCTGATGTTAGGCGATATCGACAACTTTAAATTATACAATGATACGTTTGGACATCAAAAAGGCGACGAATGTCTAAGACAAATCGCCGCCGCTATGCGCAGCGTCTTAAAGCGCCCGCTTGATATCGTCGCCCGGTATGGAGGCGAGGAATTTGGAATTATTTTGCCTCAAACGAATGAAGAACGTGCTGCAAACATCGCGAACCGACTTATTGAGGCGGTTAGACAACTACAAATCCCTCATGCTGAATCAGCAGAATTTCCCTATGTTACCATCAGTCTAGGCTCCTCTACGTGGAAGCCTGGATGCTCTGCAAAGCAGGAAGAGCTGTTCACCCATGCTGACAAAGCACTCTATCAGGCGAAGCGCAAAGGAAAAGATTGTTATGTGCCATACTAACGACAAGAGCCATCCGCAAAGGGATTTCCACTCCCCGGGATGGCTCTTGTCTTCATTTGTATAAATGATAGCGAATTATCGTTTAATGATTTTAAAATCATCGTAGTGGAACCCTGGTGCTACAACGCAGGAAACGAGTACAGGCTCGTCCCCCAGCGGACGTGACATTTGCCATTCGTTCGCCGGTACCAATGCCTGCGGCTGATGTCCTGCGAGCACATCCGGACCAACAATGATTTCTTTCCTTAGCTCAGGTTCCGCTTCTGTACCGCCCAGCGTCAGCATCAAAGGACTGCCGGCATGCCACATCCATAGCTCGTCTGAATAAACCGTATGCCAATCAGAAAACTCATCGGGATGCAAAAGATAGTAAATGGATGATGCCGCAAAACGCGGTCCTGAATAAGGAGCGCCAAGCACCTCCTGCGGAATTTCAAAGCCAGCCTTCCAAATTTCCTTATACCATCCACCCTCAATATGCTCTTTCAATCCGAGCGATTCCACGAGAGGGGACAGTTGTTTCACCAGTACTCCCATCCACTTCAACCTTCTTTCTTTATCTCTAGCCTACATTTCGTTTAAAAAAATCGTTTATTCATTCTATAACGCATCTTGTATATCGTCAATTCATTAAACAGGTGGGAATAGAGGGCAAATTTCATTTTTTCACTGTTAAATGATTGGATTCGCTTTTTATTTTTCAATTTATAAGTTATACTTATATTATCAAATGGCATTGGAGGTGAACAGATGAACAATCGCTTACTTGATTTTGGACGTGTTAGCTGTAAGCATATGATGCACATCCTTATTATTGTTCCGCTGCTGCTTGCAGCGCTGTTCGCCTACCAAGCTGGCAATATGTTCGAGTTGACGGCTGGTGCGAGTCGAATTAAAACAGCTTCGAGATACGCAACTACAACCGCGTGCAAAAAAAACACCACTGCCAAAACATTTTCACCCGAGAACGAACCCCTTATCGCCTATGTGCATGCACTCCTGCTCATATACTGGCGTTCCATCACATTATCCGCTCTCCATTCGTCTGTTCGACAACGATTGCGAGATTTACTTATGACTCCTATTAAGTTCACCTCCCATTTTGTTGGGTAGTCTTTTCATTTGGTTTGTAATCTAACAACAAATGAGGAGGCACACAAAATGAACATTAGAGAATCCGATCTGCCCGGCATTGGGCGCAAATACCAAATCATGACCAGAAGCGGTGACAAGTTTGTCATCATCATTCACGATGATGGACGCCGCGAGATGTACCACTTTGATTATGAGGACCCGGACGATAGCATTTCTATGGTAACCCTTGAGGATGAAGAAGCAAGGCAAGTTGCCGCTATTGTCGGAGGTATGACCTATAAGCCGAAAGCTCTTGAAACAATTGAGGTCGCACTTGATGACCTGACAATTGAATGGTACAAGATTGAACCAAATGCAGCATGCATTGGCAGAACAATCGGTGAGGCTAATATCCGTCAGACGACTGGCGCGACCATTATCGCCGCTGTTGAGAAAGAGGCAAAGCATATTAATCCCGGCCCCGACTATATTTTCAAAGCAGATACAACACTCATTGTTGCAGGTGAAAGGCAGCATTTGAAGCTGCTTAAGCTGATGCTGCAAAACGGGAGCCGTTAATTATGGATCACATGGTGCTGGAAATCGGTCTTGCTGTTATACTCATCGCCTTAGTCGGGCTGTTAGCTGCAAAAATTCGTTTTTCCGTCATCCCGTTCTACATTTTAATCGGCATGGCTGTAGGTCCTCATGCGCCACACATTGGCATATTGGACTTCAGGTTTATTCATAGTGGGGAACTAATTGAATTCATGGGACGGCTAGGCGTGCTGTTTCTCCTGTTCTATTTAGGTCTAGAATTTTCTGTGGGTCGATTAATGAAATCGGGACGCTCTATCGCGATAGGCGGAACCATCTATATTGTTATCAATTTCACACTTGGTTTGATATTCGGCTTCGTCAACGGCTTCCCTATCGAGGAAACGATGGTCATGGCCGGCATTACAACGATATCGTCGAGCGCTATCGTGGCGAAAGTGCTTGTCGATTTGAAACGGACGGCTAACCCAGAGACGGAAATGATTCTTGGAATTATTATGTTCGAGGATATTTTCCTCGCAGTTTATATCTCTGTCCTCTCTGGACTCGTGCTCAGCGACTCTTCAACATTAGGCGGTGTACTTCTTTCTGCATCTTATGCATTAGGTTTCATGCTTCTATTCCTGATTATAGGACGGAAAGCAGCTCCGCTTCTAAACAAGATTTTCAATATTCGCTCGAATGAGCTGTTTCTGCTGCTCGTGTTCGGCTTCTTGTTCCTCGTAGCAGGTTTCTCTGAGACGATTCATGTAGCAGAAGCGATTGGCGCTTTGCTAGTTGGCTTAGTACTGGCTGAGACCGTTCACATGAAGCGGATTGAGCATCTCATTTTGCCTTTCCGCGATTTCTTCGGCGCGCTCTTCTTCTTCAGCTTTGGTCTGACCATTGACCCGTTCGCGCTTGGCGGTGCGATGTGGCTGTCCATTGGAGCAGTTGCCGTTACACTGTTTGGTAATTTCATTGCAGGCATGTTCGCCGGAAAAACCGCAGGTTTGTCGCCGAAGGCATCTGCCAATATCGGCCTGACCATCGTATCTCGCGGCGAGTTCTCCATCATTATGGCGAACCTCGGCAAAGCAGGCGGCTTGCTTGATCTGCTGCAGCCATTCGCCGCCTTATACGTACTCATCTTGGCGATCTTAGGACCCCTTCTGACGAAGGAATCGAAGTATGTATTTTATGGCTTAAACAAAATTTTCAGATGGGAAAAGCCAAAGAAAGCTAAAGTACAGACAGGCGAGGATTGATAACCATATAGCAAAGGGCCTGGTCATTATTGACCAGGTCCTTTTTTATTTGCGCAATAACGAGGATGATTAACTTTACCGCAATTATAAGCTTTTATTATAACGGGATTTCATAGCTCTCATTCATTACATGCAATCCTCGAGTTTCTGCCTTATAATCAATATACAATAGGTAAAATATTGAATCTAATTATAATAAATAATGAGGGGAACCATTAATAACATGACTGCATCGCTATTATATATTGAAGATGATATCGAAATTGGAAGCTTTGTTTCTCAGCATTTGCAGGAGCAAGGCTATAAGGTTAAATGGTTGAAAAGCGGTGAGCAGGCACTTGAAGCTGCCGCGGGCTGCAAGCTTGTTATTCTCGATGTCATGCTGCCTGGACTCGATGGCTTTACGATTGGACAGCGGCTTAAGAAGGCTGTGCCGGATATTCCGATTCTTATGCTCTCAGCACGCACCTCCATCGATGATAAGCTGCAGGGTCTCCATTTCGCTGATGACTATTTAACCAAACCTTTTCATCCCGATGAATTAACGGCTCGTATCGAGGTACTTCTTCGCCGATCGGGTGCTCGACTTGCGGAGCCGCTCGTTATAAAGCATCTGCTCGTCTACGAACAGCAAAATCGTGTCGAAAACCGAGATACAGGAGAAGAAATAATGTTAACGGGCAAGCAATTTCACATCTTCAGCTATCTGCTTCGCCATTTGGGACAATTGTTAACGAAGGAACAAATTTACGAGGCTGTCTGGGGAGAATCCTTCATTGAGGGAGATAAAACGTTAATGGTTCATATTCGTTATCTGAGGGAGAAGATCGAACGAAACCCTGCTGCCCCTGAGATCATTGAGACCGTTCGCGGCATCGGCTATCGGGTGCGCGCATGAAGAAGGCAAAACAACGCGCGAGCGGCAGGAGATTTCACGAATCCTTATTATCCCGTTATTTGCTTATCATTTTATTTGCCTTTCTCTTTATCCCGATCATTTTCCCTTTAACTTCTATTATTTATATGCTCATTCAAGAAAATACTCAAACCGCTAGTACAGACTATTTGAAGTATGGCAGCGGAAAAGAACTAACCGAAATGTGGCATTCGCAAGCGGCTCAGCTAACGGAAAGCAATGCAGAACAGATCAACAGCAAGCTTCACGAGCTGAAGGGGAAATATCCTGAAGCCTCTATATTCTGGGTGGACTCTACTGGCTCAACAAAGCTTCAGCTTCCCGTACAAGAACAGCTGCCCAGCCAATGGTCGCCTGCTGATGCGATTCAATTCATGAAGGATAATATCGATAGCGATCCCTTTACCATCGTTTCGTTACTTGGGACAGACCACAAAGGTCCAGCCTTCATGGTCATGCAGATACAGCGATCAGTTATTCAGCTAGAAGCTCCGATCGGCTCGGGGACACCGTTTTATTTGACGTTTCTGTTTATTATGTTCGCCTTATTCTTCCTGCTGTCCTTGCTTTTCTTCAGGCATATTCGCAATCGTCTGCTCAGTCTGCAGGCGGCTATGTCACTGCACAGCGACAACGGTCTTCCTCAGCCCATCCAATTAAAGAAAAATGATGAAATCGGACAGCTGGAAGAAGCCTTTAACCGAATGGTTGAGCAGCTCCGTGAAAGCACCGAACGCGAACGTGCGGAGGAGGAGCTTCGCAAAGAGCTTATTGCAAGCTTATCCCATGATCTTCGGACGCCGCTCACGGTGATGAACAGCCATCTTTACTCGCTGCAAAAGGAACCGTTAAGCTTAAAAGCACAAGCAGCAGTCAAGCAAATGGAGCAAAAAATCACAAGCCTGGACAGCCTCATTGAAAATCTACTTTCCTACACGCTCATGACAAGCGGGCGTTATCCGTTAAATCTAGAGCGACATGATTTACTTCGCTTAGTGAGGGAAAGCGCGGCATTCTGGTATCCCCTTTGGGAACAGTCAGGTATCGTTGCCGAGGTTGAGCTGCCTGACGAGCCGATGCTCCATCATGTAGATAAAGCAGGCTTCCGCCGTGTGCTGAATAACTTATTTCAAAATGTAACGAGGCATGCGAGCAGCGGCAAATATATCGGTATTACAGTCGAAACCTACCACGGGCGCTCCGCTCTCGTTATTAGGGATCACGGCAATGGGCTGGAATCCGCTTCGAATGGCAAGGGCGCTGGAATAGGACTAGCTATTGTCGATTACCTTCTGCAAGAGATGAAATTCGGATGGCAGATGGATAACCAAGCTAGCGGAACTACCGTCTATATTTTTGTAAAATGATCAGGCCTCTTCTTTCAAATTTAAACAAAACTTAAACTTGAGGAGCTCTCGGTTTAACCTTCGTCCGTTAATGTAAGTGTTGAGGTGATTAACGTGAATGAATGGGTTATTGAAACAAGAGGACTCAGCAAGCGTTATAAAGGACGTTATGCAGTATCCAATCTGAATTTGAAAATTGCAAAAGGTGATATCTACGGCTTTCTTGGACCGAACGGCGCTGGAAAGACAACAACCATCCGTATGCTGCTCGGATTAATTCAACCGTCAGGCGGGTCAGTTCATATATTCGGGCAACCCTTGAACAAGGAACGTCTGTCCATCTTGCGCCGAGTCGGCTCACTCGTGGAGTACCCATCGTATTATGGGCATTTAAGCGCCGTCGATAATTTGGAAGCGATTCGCCGTATTCTCGGCTCGCCCGTATCCAAAATCGCTGAGGTGCTGGACATTGTTGGGCTCACCAAGGAAGCGAAGCGGCCCGTAAAAGGCTACTCGCTTGGGATGAAGCAGCGATTAGGCATCGCAAGCGCGCTGCTTGGCAGTCCAGAACTGCTGCTGCTCGACGAGCCAACGAATGGACTCGATCCATCAGGAATATTGGAAATACGCGAATTAATTAAACAAATGCCTAAGCAGCATGGCATAACCGTCCTCATATCCAGCCATTTGTTAAGCGAGGTTGAGCTGACAGCAGGGACAGTCGGCATCATTCGGCAGGGAGAGCTCGTCTTTCAGGATACGATCAGCCACTTGCACGAGCAGGCTCAAGGGCGAATATCGCTTGTCGTCTCCGAGCCGGAGCTGGCTCTAGCAGCCTTACAGCGGCAAGGCGTGGAGGCTATACAAGACGGTCCTTCACTTCTGCTTGAGCATACGGATAACCCTGCCCTTGCACGCATCGTAAAAAATCTTGTTGAGCGCGATCATTCTATTTATAGAGTCGAGGAGAAACGAAAGTCGCTTGAGGATCTCTTCCTGCAAATTGTCGGGGAGGGACAGCAGCTATGATGGTCAAAGCACTTTCAGCCGACTTCTTAAAAATACGCGGCAAGGGTCTTTGGTTACTAATCTTTATTGGACCTATCGGGTTAATAGCGATGCAGGCTCTTAATTTCGGGCTTCGCTATGACTATTTGACTCAAAGATATGCAGGGAGACTGTGGGAGGTTCTGCTGGAGGATATCCAAATGTTTGTCCCCATCTCACTCTTCCTCGGCGTTACTCTCGTTTCGTCACTGCTTGCGAATATTGAGCATAACACGAATGCATGGAAACAGCTTCTCGCTTTGCCAATTTCCAAGGGTTCTGTATTCCGCTCAAAGTTTGTATTAAGTTTTCTTTTGCTTTTCTTATCCTGTACTTTGCTCGTCATAGGTACTATTGCGCTTGGGCTTTCTTTACGATTTGGAATCGACGATATGCCAGTCACCGCGATTTTGAAGCTCAGCTTTCTGCCCTTCTTTGCCGCGCTTCCTGCGCTGGCATTGTTCTTATGGCTTTGCATGACCATTAAAAATCAGGCAATCCCGATTACACTTGGTGTATTAGTCGCCGTTAGCTCCGTATTTACAAGCCTAATATCGAAAGATTGGGCGAGACTGCTGCCCTTAAACTGGCCAATGCTTGGCCTTAGAGACCCGCAGCAAGAGCTGTTCGTTGGTGCAGGCTTTCTACTCGGCTGTATTCTGTGTCTACTCGGCACCTTTCATTTCATCAAAAAGGATGTGAACTGAAATGAATGGATTCCTTCGCCTCGTCGCCGCAGAACGGCTCAAATTAGCCAAAAGCTTTATATGGATACTCATCCCGCTCAGCCCATTGCTTTCACTAGCTATCGGCATGTTAATATCGTTTGATTCGTATGATGCCACATCGGAATCTATGCAATATGCTTTACTCGTTTCTTCGATGGCTTCCTTCCATTCTATGCTGTTTCTGCCTATCTTAACGGGAATTCTCTCCGCTTTCGTATGCAGATACGAGCATGTTGGCGGAGGCTGGAAGCAATTGCTGACACTTCCCGTATCTAGAGTCGGCCTTTATTTAGCAAAATTCAACGTAGTCGCTATGCTGCTTGCCATCACACAGCTGCTGTTTCTTGGAGCTGTCGTCCTTGCGGCGTCTTATCATGGTATTGTTGGCGGACTGCCATGGGAGATGCTTCTGAAGGGAATCGGCAGCGGATGGCTTGCTTGTCTCCCGCTCGCTGCGCTGCAGCTGCTCGTATCTGTGAGCTGGAGCAGCTTCGCCGCTCCGCTTGTCATTAATGTAATGTTCACCCTGCCTAATATGCTCATCGTCAATTCGGAGCGCTTCGCTCCCTTTTATCCTTGGGCGCAGCCGATGCTCGCGATGCTGAGCTTCGGCGAACAGGAGTTTGGCGCGTTTGCGCTTCCATTAGAAACTTTGCTCGTTACGGTCATGGGCAGCTTTGTACTATTTTTTGCAGCTGGCCTGCTTTATTTCACTCGTAAAGAAATATAGGGTACGCGATAGAAAATTACTTGTAGATTTAATTGCTTTGATAAAAATAAGCTGTCCAACCCCCTCGTGAGTGCGGGTTGGGCAGCTTATTTGTTTAGGTGGTCACATGGGCGAGCGTTAACTATTCATCTTCCTCACAACAAAATTAATTGAAACGAACGTCTCCTATTACTGTATCTTTTCTCAGGCAAATACAATACAACGGAAGATTCTCTCGTTCATGTAGACATTATGTCTTAAATCAGTCCATATGTATCGGTTTAAGCGATAATTCAAAAGTCGGGCAGAGTAGTATTTACTTGAAACTCGGTGCATCTGAGGCGCATTGAGTGGTGATGCGATGCATTAAGTCTAGTTTCTAGACCTAATTGTGCGGATTTAGTTTGTTTCGCTCATTTAGATCTAGTTTCTAGATCTATTTTCGTGATAAACGGGCTTTTGAGGCACATTGAGTGGGCACGCGACGTATTAAGTCTAGTTTCTAGATCTATTTGTCCGGATTTGATTTGTTTGGCGCATTTAGATCTAATTTCTAGATCTATTTTCGTGATGTTTATACTTTTTAAGCCTCTCTACAATAAACCGAAAGTATGCCTTCTCACATGTTCCAATAGTATAACGTAACTAATCATTCGAGTGTTGGTGAGGCAGCTACATTGCACTTTCTACAACGTAGCTGCCCCGATAAAGTAACATCCCCTGCTACGTTGCAGTTTCTACAACAGAAACCTCCAAACCCTCCCCAATTCCCTCCTAAAGCGTCGCTTTCTACTGCATTTCTGCAACGTAGCCACTTATTTCGAATCACATGTAAGCTTTCTATTGTATTTACTGCAATGTAGCGAGAATGTTGGCTACGAATTCCGCTAACAGTGGAACAGCGGCGTTTAACACCATTAACTAATGTGTGTCGATTGGGTTGTGTAGGCTTGTAATAGTTAGTTACAAACAGTGGAATCACTGCTCCTGATTCTGGATCGAGCATGCAGGTTGCTTCGTGGAAATAAGTTTTGGAGGTTTTTGAGGAGTTTACTTGTAAAGACAATATGCTACTTTCCCCCGAACAGCTTCACACTGTGTTCTCAGACTACTGTTTCAACTCTTGCAGCAATTTGGATTTAACGAAGCAAGGCACTCCATTCCCTTCCCGATTCGGTACTACAAAAGATAGAACTACTGCTCGATATGCGAAAACGATATGCTTTAGAGGTACGATGCCCTTATACAAGAAGAAGAGGTGCAGAAGCATATGAAGCAGAAGCTATTTTACGTCGTTGTCGCTATAGCGAGCTATTTTGCAGGAGTACTCGCTTATTTAGCCTATTTGTCACTTATCTATGACCAAGGGCTCGGAGGCGATGCAAGCAAGCTAGTCATATGGACGCTGCCGCCATATCTCTTCATTATTCTCCCGTTCTACACCCTGATGTTCCGCTTGCGAAGAGCAGCTATAATGCTGCGTGCTGCCCTCCTTATTGGATTAAGCCTCATTGCAGCGGCATCCGTTCCCTTCCTGATGGGCTTTGGGATATGGCGAATTAGGGATGTTTTTTCACCAGAGTTCGGACTTTTTATGATACTTTTTGCCAGCTCCGCTCTCGTCTTTACGATAGGCTCAATCATAGCTACAAAAGATCGAGGATATATAGTGTTTTTGCTTGCATCCCTAATCATCATCTACGTGCCCATTAACATGTTGACCTCAGAAATTGAGAAAAATAGACCTGTTATCCATCAGATTCCTGAGCAATTTCACGGTACTGTCGTCATCTATTATGGAGATGCTAATTATCCACCCATCCCAAAGGAAAAAGGATATGAAGTCATTAGAATACCGGAAAACGGTATATACAAAACCTCCAGCCTTCGGCCAGTTAGAGGAATTCGGCATACTTTGGTCGATGGGCAAGGTAATAAAATAAAGGACATTTCAATCCCAGGCGAAACGTTCAAAAATAGCTCTGATCCTAAAATCTCGATTAGCGAGTATACGGTACCTTAACGAAATAGGGTCCGCATGAAGACTCATGGGTCACCACATAGGTCCATTTAAAATCCTTATCTACAATGTAGATGTCCTGCTCATCTTCCAGATCCTCCGCGGTTAGTTGAGCTGCATCTTGGATGAACAAGGCAAAATCATGATTCTGATAAAAGACATAACACCCTCTTTTCTCTTCGTTCAGGAATGCTTCCACTGCCTGCTCCTTGCTCAAGCAAGGGGTTTTCCTATAGCTAAAAACATGCCATGAAAACTGCTCAAAATAGATAGCAGCCTTTTCGTCAGCATTCAATTCTCGTGCAAAAACCCGCTCCCACGCAAGCTTTAAATCATCACCCTCCATATCTGCCTCGACAGCACTGATATTTTTGGCTTCGAGCTTGGGTACCAGCTTGATATGCTCTATCCCCACTTTCCGCTCACCGAACAGATATTGCTTAATACACTCCTTCATTTCATCATTTGAATGCTCCAGCAGCTGCAGCAGCGTACTCGCTTGACGAACGATAATATCTGGATCAATCGTGGATTCACTATTCAAAAAACCTTCCGGATATTGTCCGTACTCCCTTGCCTCAACCTTACCGAAATATTCAAAAAAATAATCAAACATATTCTGATCAATGCTTTTATCGATCATCTGCTCGATATGTGCTCGGCTTATTTTATCAACGATAATCAACGGATTTGCTGACCACATATACTCCGTATCCCCTCTGCTCAGATAGTCAGCACGATTCGATTCAATACAGTTAAACGTATAGAAATTCGCCATCCATTGTGAGGAATCCGGGAACGTGACGATAACTGAGGTCTGAGCATCGCTATCTCCCTCCACCAAACTCTCCATAGAAATGCTTATATGTCTCTTTTTTGAGAACATGACTTGTGCCTCCCAATCTAATAGTGATATAATTACAATATTACGTAATTACGTAATACAAAATAAACAAGAGGTGATGTCATTTGACAGCTTCGAGAGATTACGGCACTGAGCTTGATCTGCTTACCAAAGAGATGAACGAGCTCAAACAAATGCTTAATCAAGTCATCAACGCTCGTCCTTCTCAAAAACAACCAAAGACAGTAGAGCATAGTCAGAATCCTATAAATAATGACACTCCAGATGATTTAGGTACCTTATTTTATTCAGGACAATATCGTGGGCACGATGGGCTGCGATGGGAACCTAGGCAAAAGGATATCGGCCATTTACTTGACCTCGATACAGACAAAGTGGCAAAAGTACTCGCTGCACTAGGGAATAAACAACGCTTGGACATTTTATATTCCGTTCTGCAGCAACCGCTCTCCGGCTCTGAAATTGTAGAACAACTAAACTTGGGAACAACGGGGCAGCTTTATCATCATACCAAAGCATTGCTTGGCGCCGATCTTTTAATCCAAGAAGAACGCGGAGGTAAATATTCATTGCCTGCTCATCGTACGCTGCCGCTGCTTCTCCTGTTGACTGCCATTTCTGATCTGCTCGATACGAGCCATTATATGGAGTTGACCGAGGCTAGAAACAACGTAGACGCCTATCTAGGCGAAAATCAAGAGGGGCATGATCCGAATCATCTTTTATGGGCTATCATTAATAACTCGGTGGTAGAGCACCAAGCGGGGTATAGTTCTGAGATTTGTATCGTACTCCATAGTGATGGAAGTATAACCGTTGCCGATAATGGCCGCGGGATTCCTATTCAAGCCTTCCCTCATTCAAAAAAAACACCTGTACAAACCGTTCTTACGGAACTCGGACATTATAATCCGAGCGCATCCGTCGTTGCTAACGAAGGACTCAAAGGTATTAATATGCCTGTCGTAAACGCTTTGTCTGAACGACTTTCCGTAGAAGTTCGTCGGGAAGGGAAAGTATTCCGTCAAGATTTCAAACATGGCATTCCGCAGAATGAGCTGCTGATCATAGGGATTACTAAAGAAACAGGTACCAGCGTTACCTTTAAGCCAAATCCGGACATTTTTAAGAATAATGTTGATAAGGCTCTACTGGCAGAGCGTTTAGCTGCAATAGAAACGGATTTTCCCGGTTTAAGGACTGAAATTCTATAGTATCTTCATCAAACGCTAAGCTGCGTCAAAACGGTGCAGAAGGCGGCGGAATACTTCCATCACCTTCTGCATCAGCTTCTTAGCAGTATTTTATAAATTTCCTAGCATTCAGCTCTATTCAAGATTTAATTGCCATGTGACACCGTATTTATCTGTTTGCCTATAACGGAAACCAATACTATCAGATCAGCATTAAGATTCGGTTTTTCGAAAAAGAAGCTACCATTCCTAAACATGCCGAGACTATTAACATGATTATCACGATTAAAATAGTCTCTTTGTCGGCTATCGTCTTCGAATAGGGGTTAAAAAACAATAAAAGACTGCTTAATAGGATGCATCCCAAAGAGCCTGCCATTGCACTAAAGGAATATTTCATCGGAATGAATAACTTGCTTATCCTTTTACAGTCAAAATAGGCTCAACTTCCGCAACTATATCTGCCATGCCATATTTTATGTGTGTCTCAATGACTGGCGAAATGTCCTTATACGCGTAAGGCGCTTCTTTCTTCAGTTCCTCTTCCCATTTCTTAACAATATCCGTTCGTCCCTTTAGATCATGGCGTTTCGGGTCGATCGGGGTGATTACTCTAAACTTCGCTACAAACGCTCGAAACTGTTCATCATCAACTCGTAGAGAGTCTCCTCTTGATAATCGACGGCCTGCGCCGTGGCTTGCACTAAAGAGGCTGCTCCGATTGCCGAGCCCTGCAAGGATGAAGCTGCTAGCGCCCATAGAACCAGGAATAAATACAGGCTCTCCCGTATACTGAAACGGTGTGTTTGCCATTTGCTCCGCCGACTTTGCCGTGCATGAACCTTTGCGGTGCAGATATCCTAATTGTCCATCTATGTTCTCCTGCCAGAGATAATTATGAGGTGCATCGTAGAGTAATTTGTAGTCAAAGTCTCCAACTTCCTTTTGCAGTGCTTTTTTCATCATGAGGCCTAGAAATAATCGATTCCCGAAGGCAAAATTAGCCGCGTTATGAAGCAAGGACCAGAATCTTCCCCATTCATTGGCATACCGTTCCGATTGTGGCAGCACATAGATACCGTTATCAGGACGGGGCAGCGTTTTCGGGTAAAGCCCCATCAACATCTCTTTGAATCTCCCGCCGCTATGATGACCGACCGACACGGAGCCCGTATGAATCATTACAACGACCTGACCGACCTTAAGCCCCCATTCTCTTGCAATCGCACCGTTTTTTATGGACTTTATCCTCTGAACCTCTACAAAATGATTGCCACCGCCAATTGACCCAATTTGGTCATCATAGCCAACCTCACGACTACCGATAAACGATTCTAACCCTTCTGCTTGCTCTGTTTTAAAAGAACCTCGTGCATTGACCCGTTTTAGATCTTCTTCTTGTTGGGCAGAATCATACGCGTCCCAGATTCCTTTCTTGTTCATAGTTCCGTGTGTCGCTAGCAAACCCTCTAACCCTTCTTTAAGCAGAGCTTCACGCTGAACGGATGTCATCGGAATGTTGCGCCCTCCCTCAAAAAACAGATGGCGTATCGTTTTCTCCAGAGACTCCAAGTTTCCGCGGATATCTTCTTCTACAAGACTTGTAGTATATAGACGCATCCCACAGTTAATATCGTTCCCAATCGCTTGCGGCAGTACAAATCCTTTGGTTAACATCGTCGTACCAATCGGAATGCCGCTTCCTTTGTGAAAATCAGGTGTAATCGCTATTTCTGAAAGCTCGGGCGTGACATCTGCAAACATCCCTGGATCAGCATCGATTAACCTTTCAATCGTTTGCCTAACTTGTAACAGAGATGAAAGCTCTTCGAGCGCATTTTTCTCCACTGGTACTTCATCACTCAGAAAAAACGAAACGTGTTCCAAACCTTCAAATGAACTATTTTTCAATCTATCCCATCCTTCTTGTTTTTAAAATCATTGCTAATCCATATCATTTATCGTTATACATCGTTAGCGTCATAAAATAATAACCATGTTAATGTTGCAGCTAGTAATCCTATTCGTATCATTAAACTTTTACAGTTTTAGAGTTGAACCGCCGTAGTTGAGATCGTTAATTTATAAGAGATGCCGAGGTGGTGGTATTTGATGGTGACGGTTTCGATCGTTGTTGTATGACCAATTGTAAGGGCAAAAATAAGATCCGCCTGTGTGGCTTTGCCGCTATTCACTTTGTCCATTTGTTCTTGCGGGGATGATCCTGTTGGAAGGGTTACCTCATCAAGCGCTTTAAACGTGTAATTTCGTTCTTCCGTCCCTTCGAAGCGGTCTGATATAATAAATCCTTTCGAATGATTGCTTACTTGCATTTTCACCCGAGCTGGGGCAGCGTTAACATTTACAAACACCTCTTCGATTTCAATTGCTCCGTAGTAACCTTCATTACCAACACTAACTAAGACGACCTGCCTATCGTTTGAAGAAGCGCTTGCGCCTGCGGATAAAGGAGGATTGGTTTTCAAATAAATATAGGCTCCAGCAATGATAAGGACGATACAACCGAGCACTACAATGATTTTCTGCAAAAGAGATCACTCCTTTGTAAGCTTCTCTCGTGTCTCGCTAAGACGTTCCTTCGCATTTGTAAGATCTAGCGGTTCCACCCATGCAAACCCATCCGAATCGTAACGCGGAAACACATGCATATGATAATGCGTCAAATCATTAAATTTGCCGCCATTCTGAATAACCGTTATACCATCTGGCTGAAAATGCTTCTTTAATAACCGCGTCATCATCGCAGATGCTTTCATAATCTCATTTGCCGTCATTTCATCTAAGTCATCAACATCAAGGTAATGCTGCTTGGGGAGTATGAGCATATGCCCTTCATTTAATGGCTCTATATCTAGAAAACAAGTCACCAACTCATTCTCATATATGATATGTGTATCAATCAAATGATTGGCAAGCTGACAACCGAGACAGTGGTTTTCATTCATTGTTGGCTCCTCCTCTACTCTCGCTTCATGGAAATAGATAATGGATATCACGAATTCACTCATTTTCCACTATTTATAATTTATCATTTTATTTAGAAGTAATCGACAAGGTTTTTCGAGCTAGCTGTTTTTCAAGCCTTTCAATATTAGTCTAGCAGGGTGATGAACTGTGTTTCTGCAAAGTCTCCTCCATTTCTAGCCTAATGTCAGGTTTCTATTGGATCGTCTACACTAAGTTCGATAGATCTATTAAGTAAAGAAAATCACAATTATCACATAGAATGTTACAAAAAAATTCTACAAATGGGAATATAGTACTATTTATATACTATCTCATTAGGAGAGACAACAAATGCCGAATTACTATTTCAAAGAAATATGGTCTCCATTGAAAATGATTGGGATTCGTTTTTACCGTGATGACGAAGACCAAGTGTGGATCAAAACGTGGTCTAAGCCAAGACGACGTCTGAAAAGAGATTAGTCAACCATATAGTTCTGCATTTTTTATTTGAAGTAAAAAAGACCATTTCGAGGTTCTTCTCGAGAAGGTCTTTTTTGTACTATGTTGCTGCGCAGTATGTTCCAAATGCGAAGTTATATATTTTACATACGAGCTTCTTAGTCCAATTCATTTGAAAATCTCCTAAATTTCTACATTCTAATTTCGACTTACTTTTTAACAATTTAATGTTAATGTAGTCATTAATAAATTCAGAAAGGTGGAGGTGAAATGAAGAAATTCGATTTTTTATTAAATGAAATTCTTGGCGAACGGGAACCCGTTCATGATGTAGAATGCTCAGTCTGTGGGGACTTTGAAACATATTTCAGATACCCAAAACGAAAGAGAATATCGGACGAGCATGCGAACATTGCATTTACGTGCAAAAATTCTAGTCGATGTAACAAGTTCCAAGTTTGTGTTGCGTAATATGATCCAAATGCGAAGTTATATATTTTACATACGAACTTCTTAGTCCAATTCATTTGAAAACCCCCTAAATTTCTACATTCTAATTTCGACGTACTTTTCAACAATTTACTGTTAATGTAGTCATTAATAAATTCAGAAAGGTGGAGGTAAAATGAAGAAATTCGATTTTTTATTAGATGAAATTCTTGGCGAACGGGAACCCGTTCATGATGTAGAATGCTCAGTCTGTGGAGACTTTGAAACGTATTTCAGACACCCAACAACGAAAGAAAATATCGGACGAGCATGCGAACATTGCATTTACGTGCAAAAATTCTAGTCGATGTAACAAGTTCCAAGTTTGTGTTGCGTAATATGATCCTACTCTGCTAGTGTGCAATATTCCACTGTTAACTTTCTAAAATCGTTAATTTAAGAAACGACCACTTACTTTATACTGAATTCTTTAACCAATTTATTTAAAGTTGTTCTTGTATCCATTGCTTCTTTTCTTGTTATATAAGGTGTATTGAATTTATTTCCGTGTACAATATTTCTTAACTCTCGAACTTTATGCATTATGGCTTTTTGATTAGAGTTAATATGTCCTGCACTTTCAGCCTGATTTATCATTGTATTAAACGTGTCAGTACTTAAAGGATAATAGAACTTTGCAAACAACAGACCTTCGAATACAGCTCCACACATTAATGCGAATGAAAGCCACGCACCTTGGTCAAAGTTTTTTTCAGCCTCTTCATAAAACATACCTAGCCTAATTCGAAGTTCTTCATCAGTTATCCAAGGAAATAGAAGACTATAATCTCTAATACCGTGGTAGTGTAGTTCTATCAGTATATATAAAAAAGGTTTGTCGATCTGGCTTACTTTTGACGCAATTATTGCATTGGTCCCATCAATTCTATCTTCACCACTAGATGAGCCTACAACCCCGTCTAATTGTATTGTAAAGTACTCCACTGAATAGGCAGGCAAAAGAGGGATATGGAAATGCCAAAGATAAGGATACTCACTGGTGGTATCGGGATTTGTTATGCATTTCAAACTTAATTGATCCACTTCAAAAAGCGTTGATTTCATATATTTCAGCCTCCTTACAAGATAAAAATTAATAATAACAAAAATTAACTCATATGAAAAGAATTTCAACCAAACTGTGTAATTCTCAGTATCCACCGATTGTGTAATATGTTCCTATTACAGAATTTGATTCTTTTCAAGCTGTAAGGAAACTTTCTTTCTGCTTAATTTACTGACTAATTGTCTTCCTAATTTAATGCTAGGCATTTCGATAAAATGATAAGAAAGACTTGAAATAATAAAAGTTAGAACTATTGATATTGTCAAAAGAATCAATATGTTTATATGCGTTGAAAAGACTGAGTGAATGACCAAAAAGATGAACAAATGATAAAGGTAAAGGCTGTAAGAGATTTTTCCAATATATAAAATTGGTCGTAAATTTAAAAAAGTTGATAGCTGCTTTAAACTTAGTGATGCAATAATAATTAACCCACCGCTAAGCCCTACTCCCCAATCTGAAATGTACTCAGTTAATAAACTTTTATTTAAATAACTTCCGTAAGCAAATATTGTTAAACTAGCTAAAACTAACAAGATGCGAGCAATCTTTTTTAATGAAATAAACATTTTTTTTAGTAAATCTAATTTCTTGGCTATTAAGGAGCCAATAATAAAACTGGAAATGTAATGTAGTGTTGAAAAATAATTTGTTAGTTCATCCACCCGGTCAATAAATACAAGATGTAATGTTACACCTAAAATAGAGAGTAAAAGTCCAATTGTAAAATTTACTTTCCAATCAAATCGAATAATCATTAGAATTAATACGGGGAAAATAAGTGAAATTCTCATTTCATGTACTAATGACCATACGACCGGATTTATTGTTGACTGATCAAAAGTCCCAATCAACAATACATGATTGAGGATATTGTTAAATGTCAAATCCGCTCCCCAAACCCCAGCAATTTCTCCCTCGCCAAATACAATACGCATACTTAACGCAATCGAAATTGCTATGATGTAAGGAATCCATATCCTACAAATTCTTTTTATCATAAAGACTGAGTATATTTGATTACCTTTTAAGAATGGTAATGTTAAAACAAAACCACTTAAAACAAAGAATAAAATCACTGATTGATGCCCAGCCCAAAAAATCCTTAACGGACTTCTTTGTACTATAGGATTAAGGTAGTCCCATATCATAAAAACATTTAATGCGTGCATAATCATAACTATGACAGATGCTATTCCTCTTAGTGAATCTAATTCTTCGTATCTACCATTATTTCTTTGCACCATTTTTCCTCCATTACATTATTTTACTCTTCAATTGTATCAAAAAAAATAATGGTTTAATATAGACCGCTGCAAAAGTCCATTTTTTTCCAGAACAACAAAAGAGTTTAAAAAAACGAGCCTCTAGAATCGCTTCTAAGGCTCGTTTCGCCTTCAGGGAGAGATATTTATACCCCCTAAATTCTTTATTTTTCACAAACACTACCTTTTGTAGCGGTCTCTTAATAGGAGGAGTTTTTTCCTAACATTCTGCTAACCAATCTATTATAGTAGCAGCAATTACAGCAGTTTTGTTCTTTATTCTTATTCTATTCCCAGAAGACCAAACTAAACTATCGACCCACAAGTCAGTGGCATTATTTGACCTACCAGTCAAGTCACAAAAAATAGGTACAGATCCTAGTCCATGAGGGAAATCTACTACACCTGTTCCAGCCAACATAGTAACGGAACCTCTGCTTCGAGTTTAATAACCTATATTACCTTCGATAATATAATCTACGTAGGAACCTCCTTCCATTTTCATACTAAAGCCATTGTTTAAATTGTTTATAATTTCGTTGTTTTTTAAAGTAACACTTCCCATCGATGCTGTTAAAGCAACAGTAGCTTGAATCCAAATACCTCTTGAGTTTATATTAGAATCCGATGCCATTAAAATAAAATTATCAGATATAATCACATTTGTATTGCCATACAAATTATCCTGTAAAATGGAATATAATATCCCTGCTTTTATTTCTGTTGTGTTTTTATTTGGTTCAATAACGTTGTTATTATTAACCTTTATTACAGCCTTAATTCCACTAAAAAAATACCGTTTTGTTGTGTTTTTTCAACAATATTATCCGAAATGATAATAGTTTCGCTCTGAGAAGTTGAAATTCCATGTGTTGTGCCATTAATAATATTTCCTGAAATAATAACATTCTTCCCTGATACAATCATAATTCCATCATAATTGGTACCTGCTGAATCTAAACCTTTTAAAATATTATTTGTAACAATAATATTCTCAAAACCAATGGCTTTTTGAGCAGAACCGCCTTCACATTGAATTGCTCCTAGTCTATTACTGGAGTTCGAACCAGAACAAGGTCTTTCTATTATGTTACCTGAGATAATACAGTCTGTACCTTTATATTCCGTGGTTCCCCCTATAACTATATTGTCACCAGTGACATTGTATATATAATTATTGAGTATTTTGATTCTTTTGTTACCTGGTTTTGCTGGATAATAAATCAATATCGCAGAACTTGTAATTCCATTTAAATCGCTAATAATTTAACAATTTTGTACAGTAATATCCGTACCATTGGCAATAGATATTACATGTGATTTGTTATTTTTTAATACTACATTTTCTATAATTATATTTTCATTTTGACTGTTATTTAACTCTAAAAATCTCCCGTTGACACTCCCTGTAACATTTGCACCATTGCCATCAACTGTTCCGTTGGCTATTACTATATTTTTCAAAATGGTTTCATCAGTGCTAAAAATGTGGAAGTCTAGTCCATTAGCTCTCTTAATATTACATCCGTTCAAATCAATAAACATATTAGACTTGATTTTAATAGTATTGTTAAGTTCAATGTCTTTGTTTGGGAAAATAACTTTATATATTTTCTTCCCACTAATTGTGCTGTTTATTTTACTTATTGCATCAGCAACGGCATCTTGATAAGTATTCCCTACTGTCTTATAATTTTCAATGTTTATTGTCCAATATCCGCTAACTATGCAATATGCTGGCCGACTAATTCTGCTATACATTGATCGTTTTGTGCAGCATAGCAGTTCATACGGGAGCAGCTGCCTTCAAATTGAAATAACCTACCTAGAACTGCCTAAATAAATATGTGTCTATGGAGTTTAGCAAGCAGTGTTTAGTTAGTTACACGTGGCGGTACTCCCTAACAAACAATCAAAGGCTGCCGATTCCTAAGCATCGGCAGCCATCTCAAACCCAAACTATCTATTCCCAAACTGAGCCTGGTGCAAGCGGCTGTAGATACCGCCCGCCGTAACAAGCTCTTCATGGCGGCCTTGCTCGCTAATGCCCTCTTCCGTAACGACGACGATACGATCGGCGTTCTTGATCGTAGCCAGTCGATGCGCGATAACTAGTGTTGTCCGACCTACGGACAGCTCAGCTAGCGACTGCTGAATTGCCGCTTCTGTTTCGGTGTCAAGCGCTGAAGTCGCTTCATCGAGAATAAGAATTGGCGGGTTTTTGAGGAACATCCGCGCAATGGCAAGCCGTTGCTTCTGTCCGCCAGACAGCTTCACGCCTCGTTCACCGACTACCGTTTCCAGCCCTTGCGGCTGAGCGTGGATGAACTCCTCTAGCTTCGCTCTGCGCGCAGCTTCCCAAATATCTTTATCCGATGCGCCTAGCTTGCCGTAACTGATATTTTCCCTAATCGTACCCGCGAACAGGAACACGTCCTGCTGTACGATTCCGATTTGCTTCCGCAGTGATTCCAGCTTCAAATCACGAACATCATAACCATCGACGGAGATGCCTCCGCCATTGATTTCATAGAAGCGCGGCAGCAAGCTGCAAAGCGTCGTTTTACCTGCGCCGGAAGGTCCCACGAATGCAATCGTCTCGCCTGCACGGATCGTGAGATTAATATTTTGAAGCACCTTCGCTTCGCCCTCATAACCAAACGTAACATTACGATAGTCAATATTTCCGCGTAATCGATCAACTTCCACAGCATCCGGTTTATCCGCAACGTCAGGCGCTGTCTCCAGCAGCTGGACATAACGTTTGAATCCGGCAATGCCTTTTGGATAACTCTCGATCACCGCATTGATTTTTTCGATCGGCTTAAAGAAAATGTTCGTCAGCAAAACAAAGCTCACAAACTCGCCGTACTTCAATTCTCCCTTAATAACAAACCAGGTGCCTGCAATCAACACGAATACAGAAACCAGTCTCATCAGCATGTAAGTGATCGAAGAGTTCAAACCAATAATTTTGTACGATATAAGCTTAGCTTCACGGAAACGCAGGTTATTCACCTTGAACAGCTTCTTCTCATGGCTTTCGTTCGAGAAGGCTTGAACAACACGAATGCCGCCAACCGTATCCTCAACACGCGCGTTAAAATCAGCCATATCCGAAAACAAACGATTAGCCGCTTTCGTCATTTTGCCATTGAACATCAGAACGAGCCAGATGATAATAGGAACAATAACAAAGGTAAGAATAGCTAGCTTCACATTAATAAAGGCCATAATACCGAATGCTCCAATTAACGTCATTGCAGCAATGAACATGTCCTCCGGTCCATGATGGGCAACCTCGCCGATCTCGAACAAATCATTCGTAAGTCGCGAGATCAGATGCCCCGTCTTCGTATTATCGAAGAAACGGAAGGAAAGCTTCTGCACATGATCGAACAGCTTCTTCCGCATATCTGTCTCAATATTAATACCAAGCATATGCCCCCAGTAGGTGACCACATAGGATAAAAACGTATTAATAATATAAATCAACAGCAAGATCGCACAAGCTGTAACGATAAGTCCCCAGTTCTCGTCCGGCAACAGCGTATCTATTACATAACTGACCGCCAAGGGGAAGCACAGCTCAAGAATCGCCAGCAGCACCGCACAACAGAAATCGAGCATAAACAGCTTTTTGTAAGGCTTATAGTAGGAAAAAAATCGTAAAAGCATCATTAACTCCTTCTTCTCACGTAGTGATAATCATTTTCATTTAAAATGATATACAATCACTACCATGCTGTCAATCCATCATCAAAATCGATTCGTTCAGGATGTGTATACACATTCATCTCCCCGCCTCTAATGAAACCTATGCAGGTGATGCCTAAATCCTCCGCTAAGCGCAGCGCAAGATCAGTAGGCGCCGACTTGCTCAGCATAATGCCACAGCCGATTTTCGCCGCTTTCAATACCGCCTCAGAGGAAAGTCTGCCGCTGAATGCAATGACTTTATCTGATGTCCGAACACCGTGCAACAAACAATAACCGAACAGCTTATCAAGTGCGTTGTGACGCCCAATATCCGTTCTTACAGCGAGCAGTTCTGAAGGCGTTCCGATCGCTGCATTATGAACACCGCCTGTGCTGCGAAATTCTGAGGACGCCTCCTGCAGCCCGCGCATAAAGCGAATACATTGCTCAGCCGAAATTTTCGTGCGGGTCATAATTGTTTTGGCAGTCAACATATCATTGTGAAAATAAAACTGCCGACTCTTCCCGCAGCATGATCCGATAAACCGTTTGGCGTAATGATCATGACTTATCGTCTGTTTATGCTCAAGCTCAACATAGGCAAAACCCGTATCTTCTTCGATCCGCAGCGATTTCACCTGCCTTGCCTCGCGAATAACCCCTTCCGAAGCAAGGAATCCAATGACCATCTCCTGCAAATAGGACGGCGAGCATACCATGGTTGCAAACTCCTCGCCGTCCACCTTCAAGGTAAGCGGATATTCCGAAGCGATATCGTCATCCTTCTCCCAATGGGCACTGCCATCGTATTTGAGGATGCGCCATTTGGTCGTGTTTGAAAGATCCATTCGAATGCTCCCCTTCCACGCTCAGCTTACTTATGCTTTGTTCCAAACTCCGCAACTCTAAGCCGGCGGCTCCATCTCCAGCTCTACAATCCGCTTCTCGATATATTTCGTATCCTTAAAAGCATGATAAGTGTCAGCCCGCTCCACAATGACCGAAACGTTATATTCAGGTATGCCTGCTAGCGGTTCATATACACCTTTGGCAAATAAACTGTTGCCCTCCGGCCAATACAGCTCGATGTTGCCTTGCGCAATATCCGCTTGCTTCGCTCTGCCATGGAAGCTTCCGTTTCGGTTATATACAACGATAGCATCCCCTTCAACGATAGCCAGCGCAGTTAAGTCGGCACTACTCATCAGCACATCGTAGCGCCCGGCATCGTTAAAGGCGTCCTTCTCTCCATAAATCATGGAGTTAAACTGCTTGCCGCGCCTTGTTGTGGCATAGAAATGTCCCTCCGGTATGCGCAGCTCCGGCAGTTCGATCGGCAGCAGACTGCCCCTGCCATCATCAGTTGGGCAATGACCATCCTCACACAGCCATGCCCCGCCCCATTGAAACACATCACCTTGGTTCCGCAGCTTCTGAATACCGTCGTAGTTCGGCGAGGCCAGAGCAATCTCCTCTCTTACAGCAGCCGCATCCTTGAACGTAATAGCCGACTTAAGCTCAGGTCGAATACGGGCAGCCAGATCCGCATAGATCTGCCACTCCGCACGCGCCTCTGCTATGCGCGGTCCATCTATCGTTGGTGAGTAATAAACCATCCGCTCCGTCGAGGTCGACGTTCCGCCGCCCGGCTGCTCATACCTGGTCATCGCAGGCAGAACGATAACATCCTCCTTCGCATCGAGCAGCGTCGAGCTGTTCAGTACAATATCCTGATGCACTCTCAGATCAACACTCTCTAAACAGCGCTTCACGAAATCGGGGTCCGGCATCGTCTCGATAAAATTGCCGCCCGACGTATAGAACAGCTTCAGCTTTCGATCAGCACGCTCCTTCAGCAAAGCATTCTCAAGCGACACGCCTACAATGTCACCCTGCCAATCCGGCAGCTTAAAGCCCCAAAGCTGTTCCACACGGTGAATATCCTCGCCTTTAAATTCACCGCCAGGCAAGCTGAATGGGTCAGCCCCCATTTCGCCTGAGCCTTGAACGCCGCTATGGCCGCGAATTGGCATTAAGCCGCAATGCTCTCGCCCAAGAAAACCACGCAGCAGCGCAAGATTCGCTACCTGCGAAATATTGTCCGTACCGAACCGATGCTGTGTCAGACCCATGCTCCACACGAATACTCCTGACTTTGCAGCAGCAAGCAGCGCTGCAAACTCCCGCATCCGCTCTCTTGTAAGTCCGGACGATTGCTCCAGCAGCTCCCAGCTCTGCTGCTGAATATGAGCCTTCAGCTCCTCATATCCATTCGCATGCTCGCTTACAAAAGCATGATCGATTGCCGAGCCTAATTGCTCTTCCTCCATCTCGAACCAGACTTTCATTACGCCGTGCATGAATGCAATGTCACCGCCGATATTAACCTGATAGAAATCGTCAGCCAGCTTCGTGCCAAAGAGAGCCGATTCCGGTATGGACGGTATCCAGTAGCCCTCCATTGCCGGTTCGCGATACGGATTGATCACGATGATTTTGGTTCCCTTACGCTTAGCCGCATACATATACTTGGTCGATACCGGCTGATTGTTCGCAGCCACACTGCCCCAGAACACAAGCACATCCGTGCCGATCCAGTCCTTATAATTGCAGGTTGAGGCTCCTACACCAATCGAACGCTTCATCGCCGTCTTGGATGGGGAATGACAAATACGGGAGGCATTATCGATATTGTTCGTACCGATAAGCCTAGCTGCCTTCGCAGCCACATAATACGATTCATTCGTAATGCCTCGCGCCGTTAAGTAGAAGGCGAGCTGCTTCGGGTCAATCGCTCGAGCTTTGGCAGCGATGCGGTCTAGCGCTTCATCCCATGAAATCCTGCGAAAGCTTCGTTCCCCCTTGCTTCGAATAAGTGGGTATGGCAGTCTTCCCAGCTTGCGCAATTGTGTACTGTCCAGCTTGCGCAGTTCATCGATATCAGCATGAAGCACTTCAGCTTTAATTGCAGGCATCGTATTCAGACGAAGGACATTCAGCCTCGTCGTGCAAATATGCGGGCCGTCCAGCGTCTGGTCATATAGTCCGGATACGCCAAGCGCACAGCCATCGCACACTCCCTTCGTCAAGATTCGGAAAGCATAGGGCAAGCTGTCTCTGTTATCCCATACGACTTTGATCGTATCTCGGATGTGGTGCGGCTTGATGCGCCCTAGTCCAAAAGGCGCTTTACTCACCCACAGCTTCGGATCTGGCACTTTAGGCAGTTTAATCGGACCTGTATGTATTGTTTTCTTCATTAATAATTCACCTCGTTAATGATCATTATGGAATGAATAACATGTATCTCAATAAACCATCACATACAAAGTAAGCGTATACAACTCATTTTTTAAAAAAAATGATTTACTCTGCGCTGCCACCCCATCGTCCAGCCTTCCCCTTCCAACATCCCAAAGAGCCGCAGGAGAAAGCTTCCGCTTCCTCCTGTTGCTTGCCACCGTCGTCATACCAGCAAGCTTAGCTTCACAGAGGGAGAACTTGCACTGCCGCTTGTTTTCCGCTTACTTGTATGCCAGATTGCTTCTTGCCGCTCTCCGTTAGATCCTTCAGCATACGCTCCAGAAGTTCCTTTGCCTTTGGTCCTTCCTTGCCTTGTATACGAACCACAAGCTGGACACCATTGCCGGAAGCAAGAAGCTTCGCCGCTTGCCGCAGCTTCGTATCATAATCATGGTCCTCAATATGCGCAGTCAAGCGGAGCTCCTTGATTTTACTTGGCTGCTCCTTCACCTTAGCACCGCGTTTCTCTTGATCCGCCTGCTTCTTCGCTTGTCCTTTCGCTACCAGCTTGCATGGCGGGGGACTGCTCATCAGCGAGGTGCAAACCAAATCCACCTTCAACTCTCGCGCCTTCGCCAGCGCTTCATCGCGAGAGATAATGCCAAGATCCTCACCCCGCAAGCCCGTCAAATGCACCTCGGAGGCACGTATCTTTTCATTCATAATGACCATCGATGCCATGTCAGCCTATCGCTCCCTTACCGTGAATACGGAAAATAGCAGCTTTACTTGATAAGAGCTGTCATATTCCCTTCCTCTATTATACGCTTTTATTAGACGTCCAGCGCGGTTTGTTTACGCGTTGCATCTTTGCCGCTATCTATGATCATTCTCCCCTCAGTCTCATCCCGCTCCGCTCTACGCAGAAATTTCTTGCCTCTCCAGCGAATGAGCGAGAGCGCTCCGCGGACATACTCATCCAAGATCATACAGGCATAAATACCGATCAAGCCCCAGCCAAGGTGGATTCCTACAAAATAAGAGAGCCCCGTCGCAATCAGCCACATCGAGAATACCGAGATCCACATCGTGAACCGGGTATCGCCTACCGCATTCAGCGAGTTGCCGAGCGCCATATTAACCATTTTACCTGGCTGCAGCAGTAAATTCATTCCGAGCAGAGATACGCCCAGCGCTACAATTTCTTTGTTTTCTGTAAACATACCCAGCAGCTGACGGCCAAATAAGAAAATAATAAACGCATTAACCGTCACCACCGCAAGTCCGATCCACATCGCTCGGAAGGCGACATGATAAGCCTCTTTTATGCGTCCTGCGCCAAATAAATGGGCAATTTGAATTTGCACGGCCAGCGCAATCGAATAACCAAGCATGAAGCAGAACGATTCCAGCGTATTCATATAGGTTCGTGCCGCCAGCTCGTTAGAGCCGAGAATTGCCAAAAAGGTGAAAATTAGCAGCTGTGTAAATACCCAGCAGGACATATTTACGCCAAGCGGCCATCCAATACGTAAAATCTCGCCAAACAGCTTACGATTAAATAGGTTAAGATCGCGCAAAGCAATCGTACGCTCAAAGGAGCTTAGAAACATAATGAACAGCACAATCGTGGCGAGAAAGCGGCAAAGTACAGTTGAGATGGCAACGCCCATCAAGCCCCATTTTGGAAAACCTAATGCACCGAATATAAACACATAGTTCAAAAAAACATGCACCACATTCATACCAATCGCCGTATACATAGGTCCTTTTGTGTTGCCCGTATTACGGATCGATGTGCTAAGCGCTGACATCAACGCGATCAACACCATGCCGCCCCCGACAATGGTTATATACGTTTTTGCCATTGGAATTAAATGTTCTGGAAGCTGGAGCACCGCAGCAATCTCGCCTGGAATGAGAATCAGCAGACCGCTAAGCAGAAGCCCAATGATGGCGCTCACCTTCACTGCCATAATAGCAATTGTACGCGCATCCTCACTATTTTTGGAGCCTAGCTTCTGCGCAATAAGGATACCTGCCCCACTAGCGATAGTAATAAATAAAGTCGTCAATGCTTGAAACAGCTGGTTAGAGAAGCCAACTACGGCAACAGCATCATCCGATATTCGGCTGACCATCAGCGTATCCGCCGCTCCGAGTAAAAACTGTAAAAACAGCTCTATGAAAATGGGCCAAGCCAGCATCCAGAGCGAAATTTTTTTGTCAGGTAAAGCCATCTTGTTGTCCTCCTGCATCGGTCGCCTTTGAGAGGCCGTATCCGTGGTCATATCGTCAATCGTCATTTCAAATTATAGATGCTATACTGAGCTTGATGTATCATTTTTACAACCGAAACTATAACGATTCAAACTTCAACATTTGAAGGAGAAACTGCTAATATGACGATCATTCATATGACGATCCCGCCGCTTCCGCACTATATCATCGGAGGGTATACCGTTGCTCCTATAGGACGCAGGCATCCAAGCAGACGCAACATTAATGTGTTTGATTTGCTTGTCGTCACGCGCGGCTGTTTATATATGGGAGAAGAGGATCAGCACTATGAAGTGAGGGCAGGGCATGCACTCATTCTAAGACCGGACGCTCATCATTACGCTACACGTGCATGTGAGGAGCAAACGGCTTATTATTGGATTCATTTCCAGACGACCGGGGTATGGAGCATTTCGGATCAATCCGCTCCAGAGGTGCAAGCAGACAGTGCCAAAACAAGAATACTTACCTCGAACATTTACACGACACAAACCTTTACGAAACAGCTGCCCCAGTTTGCTAAACTGCTGCAGCCCACCAAGATGGACAGCCTGGTGCGTCAGTTGGTTCAGCTCAATATGAATGATCACATTCCCAGCGTGAGATGGAAGCAGCAGGTGGTGTTCCAAGAGGTGATCGAGCATTTATCTGCCTCCATGGAAGCCGAAGGCCCTTCGCCCTCCACCTTATGCGCCGAACAGGCTGCATCCTATTTACGAGAGCATTATCGGGAAAGCATAACCGCACAGGAGCTGGGGGAGAGCATTAACTTTCATCCGGTATATATTGCGAGATGCATGCAGAAAGAATTTGGCTGTGCCCCATTCGATTACCTTATGCGTTTCCGGATCGAACAAGCGAAGCTGCTGCTGCTCCAAACGGACCTGCCTATTGCCCGTATCGGAGAGGAAGTTGGCTTCAACCACGCGGCTTACTTTGCCTCCTGCTTTGCCAAATATGAGAATATTTCGCCTCGCAAATATAGACAACGGTTCTCTCACGGATAAGGATGCGTACACAAAGAAAAGAACGGCTCCCGCTTGGAGAACCGTTCCTTCGTTTTATCATTTTTTTATCATACACCTGGTGAAACACCGTCTCCGCGATTTCCAGCAGCCAAATTCGGATGATTGCCCCAGCTTGTAAGCCGCTTGCCTAAGCGAATGGACGGCAGCTCTATGAAATAGTAGCTTAGCGCCCCTGCACCGAACGAAGCTACAAACGCCAGCATCACGATAAACGGTGTACCTATTTCACCATTCAGCAGATGAATGAGCGATAACAGCACGATCATATGATATAAATAGAGGCTATAAGAGATTTTACCCAAAAATAACAACGGCTTCCGCTGCAGCTGCCGCGATAATCGCACAGACGATATTGCTGCAATAATGAAGATTGACGCACCGATAGCCGTCATCCAATCGCCGCCGTGCGGCATGAACATGTCATGAAAATCTTCGCCGTAGCCGATCCATTTGAATGAATAGAAGCAAAGTGCAAGAATAAGAAGGATGGTGACCCACCAGCCGTTTAACTTTGAGAATGCTGCCCTCAGCTCACTCTGATACTTGGCTAGCAGCCCGCCTACTATAAAGAATGAGGCATAATGCAGTGAGACTACAAAGTTAGTCGTATAACGTGTCTCAAAGTTAGCAAGCAATATTTCTGCACCAATAGATAACGAAAGCGCGAGTGGCAATCCGACTTTCCAGCCGCCTTTCACAACTGCAAATATAATAAAAGGGAATAATAGTGAGATACGCATCTCATGAACAAGTGTCCAGATGATCGGATCATATCTCGTCGTATTGTAGTTTCCAACAAACAGCAAATGATGAATAATCGAGGTTACATTCGGCGGTATGACCCACAAATTGTTATAATAGCTCGTTAAATTCGTCAGCTTTGACACATAGACGACTTCTCTCATCATAATAGCGATGACCAAAGCAACAAGAAACGGAATGTAAATGCGGCAAATCCGCTTAATTACATATTTGGAATACAACTGCTGGCGGTTGCTGAAGAACGGTAAGGAAAGCACAAATCCGCTGAGCAGAAAAAACATAATGACCGCTTCATGTCCGCCCCATATCGCATGCAGCGGCGTGTATTTAAACAGGTTAAGCGGGTAATCTAGAAAGCCAAGTTCCGAAGTATTTTGCGCGATTGGTGCAAACACC
The DNA here is from genome assembly GCF_056269345.1 of Paenibacillus sp. J22P15. Lineage (NCBI taxonomy): Bacteria > Bacillati > Bacillota > Bacilli > Caryophanales > Paenibacillaceae > Paenibacillus > Paenibacillus sp. J22P15. Next base: position 140,713 of record NZ_JBWDNT010000009.1, on the reverse strand, counting down.
AGTAAGAAATGGCCAACCATAACGGCAAGTGCCGCCAATCCTCGAAGTGAATCTAATTCCTCATAGCGCTGCAAGCTGCAATTCCCCCACATTTATCGAATCTTAATAATACCAAAGACGATTATAATGGATAGCAGCCCGCTTTGTCCGCAACTATTTTCATAGAATGCCTATACTAAGATAATTACCTTCTTTTTAAATATCGGCTTAGCTTAACCATCCCCAACACGCACAAACAAACGAGCAAGCCCGTACATCCTCCTGCAAAATCAAGCACAACATCCGTCGCATTGCCCGTACGCTCATCAGAGCCGAGTTGATTCCATTCATCCAAAGCCGGAACCGCGATTGCAACCAGCAGTGTAAGCACAATCGAAACTATCAAGCGCCCGCGGCTAAGTGCACGAAAGAACATGAACAGCAAAGCAGCCAACGTGGCATATACAAACAAATGTGCTCCCTTGCGGAATAGAAACTCAATAAAGTTATATGGCCGATCATGTGAATTAATGATGCTTGTTCGATACTTAATTGTCATATCAGGCAGCCACCTTATAAGCTGTTCAGAACTAAAAGTGCTGCGCAAAAACGGCTGAATACTCTGCTGCTCATACGTCTGGGATGAGAATAGAAATAAGAGCCCAAGCCACCCTACTAACAATAATCCCCATAATAGGATCGGCAACCATTTTACTCGTTTGTACATGTTCACTTGCACCTCCTGCCAAACAACCCGTTTACTTATTTCTCTCTATCATACTTGAAAAAAACGCACAAACAAAATTTTGTCATTATAGCAGCCCGAACGAAATGCCAAAAACCGGCTTACTTGTATAAGTAAAGCAGCCGGCGGCAATGTAAATTCTTTGTATATGCATTAAAAGAAATATAACCCATCTATACCATTTTTGTATTCAGGTATAAAAGTCCTAATTTATATATAGTCAATATGCCTAAAGTTTGGTATTATTACTAAAAGACAAGAAACGAGGTTGATTGTGATGTCTAGTTATTTAATGTTCACTGAACTATCCACACCATTGAAATTGTTCGGAATTAGAATCTTTAAGGATGAAAACGGACATTACTGGTACAAATTCAAACAAAATAAGCGGAAACGTTTTTTCAAATAGAGCTACTTTAAATCTGGCGAATTTCCAAACGATACGCAATTCGTTTTGTCTCTACATTCTCTCTCATATCTTATACAATCATAGCAATTAAGAACAAGATCAAGTGCTTGACTTGCTCCTAGCACTTCATCAGCTTGGTAAGACTGGCTCACTAATAGCTTATCGATCATATCCTGCCGCAGCAGCTCAATCGTCTGCTCTAGCTTTTTTTTGTGTAGAACAGTATCTCTATTAATGGACCCTCACCTCTTCCTAATTAAGCTTAATACGATCAATCTCATCAGATGTTTCCTCGCCAAACCTATTATTCTGCCAACAACCGGGCAAGCTCCTGCAGCACATACTCCAAACACAAATTAAATATGTCCATAGTCCCCCTACATTACCACTACTGTATGATTTTAGGTTAGTCCATAATGCTAGTGTAATGCAAATTTTAGTACTATGGTAGTGGATTTGTTAGAGAAATGAGTATTTTTTTTACATTTTCACAACAAATTAATGCAAAGAGAGCTCAGAGCTACTCAGAGGCTTCAAGGATGAATCTTCCATTACCTGCTGGGCAAAATACGGCGTATCACTCCTGAAGCAGCAGAAGCTGATTACAGGCTTCCAAGACGGCACATACAAGCCGAAGCAAACAACGACCAAAGCGGAAGCAGCAGCACTTATCTACCTCATCTACACCAATCAATAGGATTAGCAAAAAAAGAGCAGCAGAGAAGTCATTGCGACTTCACTACTGCCCTTTCTATTATTTTGCAAAATTAGTTATGTACTTATTAGTAGGTAACTACTGTTAAGGCTTCGCGATAAGATGCAATCACGTCCGTGCTGTATCCGTTCGCAGTCAGCTTTGACGTTGTTTCCGTCATAATGACTTCAAACTTCACAGATAAGCGGCTGACTCACCGTTAACCGTCTTCGTTACAGGATCATAGCTGATTTGTGTGCCAACGGATTTAAAATTAACAATCTTGAACTATAGATAATCTAGATACCTTATATATCTTACAGGATGTGGGCAAGTAGTTCCAACCCACTCTTATTTTGATTCTCGATCGAATAATATTTATGATTGCACCAACATATTTCGACTTACTTTTCATGGAAATATTGTTAGAATAAATCTACTGAAGCCAATTTGGGAGGATCTTTCTATGCCTAATTATTATTTCAAAGAATTATGGACCCCTCTGAAGATCATGGGTATTAAGTTTTTCATAGACGATGATGAAAAAATTTGGTTTAAATTCCGGGACTCCAAACGGCGAAGACTGAGAAAATAGCCGTTATTTTAGAGTGTAAATATCCCCAAACATTTCCCAAGTTAGTCCCTCTAGCTTTGCGTCACTGAATTTACCTAATTTTGCCATTATCGTATAATTTATGTAATTGGATAAATTATACATTCATCGACATATTTCCACAATATCATTTTTACAACTTTTGAACTGGTCAATAGGATATACCAAAAAGGCAGTAGAAAAGTCATTGCGACTTCACCTACTGCCCTTCCTTTTATTTTACAAGGTTAGCTCAGATTATATTGGTATGAAACTACTGTTACGCAAAACTCTCCGCAAGTTTTCTTCCAGCTTCAAGCTCTTTATTAAAGGCTTCGCGATAAGATGCAATCACGTCCGTGCTGTATCCGTTCGCAGTCAGCTTTGACGTTGTTTCCGTAATAATGACTTCAAACTTCGCGGAGCAATTATCAACCTCTTGAAGTCCTTTTGCTTTCAACGAAGCTTGGTCTGCGGCACTGGCTGTGCTGTATAATAGGACAAGATCCATTAAAGTTGCCATGCAGCTCTCTTTCAGTGCAGCAAGCTTCTTCTCGGCTTCAGCCGTTATCTGCTCATACGACGGTTTAACTACCGTTCCACCGCCACCTCCGTTGCCTGTGCCGCCATTGCCCCCGCCTGTTCCTGGAAGACCAATTCCGCCACCTGCTCCTTGCTCCGCTTTATAAGCGGCCGACTCACCGCTAACCGTCTTTGTTACAGGATTATAGCTGATTTGTGTACCAACGGACTCCGACAAGAAACGAATCGGAACATAGATCGAGCCTTTATAGCCATAAATGGACTGACCGGCTGGTAATGGCTTTACCTTCCCATTAAATACTAGAGTTGCCTTCATAGGCTGTATTGCAATGGCAATGCTCGCTTGAGGCTTCTGGCTGCCCGTAGAGGCACTTTGCAATTGCTTCTTAAGCGCAGCGAGCTCCTTCTCTGTTGGGTCCGAGATGGTTGCCTTCGCGCCATCCCAGTTCACCGTTTTTTGCAGCGCATAGGAGATATAACGAATCGGTACATAGGTACGACCTTGATAAATAAAAGAATATTGACCGTCCGGCAGTTTAAGCGCTTGTCCATCAAATTGCAGCTTAATCGGCTGGGTTGTTGTCTTAATTGTAGCTATTGCTGCAGAAGCAGCGGTAGCAAGTACAGATGATAGCATCATAACAACTAGAAAAATAGATAAAATACGTGACTTTTTCATAGGGCCTCCTTAGAATAATAGAGCTAACTATTTGAGCGAGTTTGCAATAACTGCGAGCGCATCAGCTCTAGCACTAGCCTTCGCACTCTCGTATTGCGCGCTCCAATCAGGAAGAGATTGGTTACCTAAATCGGCTGCTTTATACTCGCTTTGTGCATTACTAATCAATTGATTAAACTTTACATCGCAATCGGCTTCCGCAGAAAATACCTTATTCAGATACTTACTCTGAATAGTTTCTAAAGTCGCCTCTTCATCTCCGCTCAATTCATTTGCAATCTGCTGAACTAAGCTATTACTGGTTGCTTGGCATGAAGACTTCAACTTACCCAGCTTTGCTGTAACTGAAGCATCAATCTCTTTCTTCTTCCGGGACTTTTCCTCCGAATTCGTAGGTTCCTTCTCCGGCTTCTGGCCCTTGTCTACGTTATTAGACGTTTCAATCGGTGTCGAAGTTGCAGTTGGACTAGGTTGTGCAGCATCCTCAGGCTGAGTCGTCGGAACTAGATCAGACTCTGGCGTTGGTGTTACATTCCCTTCTGGAGTCACCTCAGGCTGATTAGTCGGTTGTTCTTCAGGCTGTCCCGAAACTTCCGGCGTTTGCTCATTTGCTTCCAAATCAGCCGTTTCCTCTAGACGCCCATTTAACTCATCGACTTGGTTTAACTTTGAGTACAGGCTTACACTTCCATAAATGACGATACCGATAAACACTAGTGCACCTGCAATAATCATGATTATTTTGTTTGATTTTTTCATCGTTTTGGTTTCATATGGGCGATTGCAAGAGCAATGAACGCATATGATTCTCCTTAACTTTATTTGGAATATAAAAAGCTGACGCTTCATAATGACAGGGCGTCAGCTTACGGGTATAGCGTTTTTTAGATCTACAAATGATATGCTACGAGCTAGTTTACGAGAGAGCGACAGCCGCTAGTTTATTTTTATGATAAACAATTCTCAAATAAATCTCCATGCGCTTCTTCTCATCTAAGCAGTCTTCCCACAGCAATTCATGGAACACTATACAGATCTGATGCCATTCACGTACAACGTTCGCGCGCATGAACATAATAATAACCTCCATGTTCCACATAAACCACGACGGGAGGCACGATATTCGGTAGCTGGCTGGCAGTCTTTTGAAAAAAGATAAGCCCCTTTAGCTTTGCGTCACCATTTTTCAATGGTTTTGCCTTTATCGTGTGGGTTATGCAGTTGTTTTATTTAATGATATGTTAACAAAATAATTGGAGGTTGTATAGGACTTACACCTAATTCAGCCCATAACGGTCTAGAATTCAAGCATATTGCTAACATATAACCTGTTGTAGGTATGGTGTCCGCAGCCAGTCTCCTTGTCGGATGAATGGCCAGTGGCATTGTCGTAGCAACTCAGGTATGGTCACTCGTACTGCCACTGACCGACAGTACCCAGCCTAGATGTGTGTCGGAATTACATCTCGTTCATGGCTCGGTGGACGTGCGCTTCACCAACAATCTTGTTTTCACGAACGAATGTATCTAATAGAGATTGGCTGCACAGGGTATTAATTTTTCTAGGCACACCATGACCAAATTGGTGAATCGCGACCAACGCTTCCTCCGAAAATATCTCCTGAAGAGACCCAGATACTCTGACTTGGTGCTGGATGTAGGCTCTCATCTCCTCTTCTGAGAACCCTTGGAACTGGTATCTGGTTTGGATCCGCTGATCAATGGCGTCCAAATGCCTCGGCTTAAGCTGGTTGCGCAAGCTAGGCTGACAGATCAGGATTAAAGCCAGCGGCGACATGGAATCCTCTTTGAAGTTCCGCTTATCAGTAATATTGAATAAGCTGAATTATCCTCAACTTTTGGTTATCATGCCTTTCAGCAAAGTGTGGATATTACGATAATACAGAAGTTGCTTAACCATTCGTCGCCACGAGTTACGCTGGCTTACATTGGGATCATTCAGGATGATCTAGATAAGGTTGTACTTAATTTGAATTTATAAAATACTTCCATGGCTCCAATTTAACAGTTTGAATAGTGAATTATCGAAAGTCGAGCAAAAAATAAGCTCCTTAAGAAACAGGAGCTGACTTTGGATAATTCTATTGGGAGTCGGGCCAATATCGCTAAGGACGTATATAGCTTTGCGGCGCGTTTTTTCACTACTCTAAACCATGACCGCTAAACATCATTAGCGGTTATCAGGTAATCAGAAATTGGCTTATAACGTCCGCTAGAGGGATCAGCATTTCATATCATTTCTATTTTAACTGCGTGCTCTTCGTAACCGTTTGGGTTATTTAACTGCCAAAACCAAGCATCCGTACACATTTCTTCAATTCCTCTTTCTGCCACCCACCCTAATTCTCTCTTTGCCTTAGACGGATCAGCGTAACATACTGCAACGTCACCTGGTCTTCGATCTACGATAGTATAGGGAATATTCCTGCCCGATACTTGTTCAAACGCACGGATCATCTCCAGTACGCTATAACCTTTACCAGTTCCAAGGTTGTAAGCTTCCACGCCAGTAGAAAACATTACTTTCTCAATAGCCTTTAGATGCCCCAAAGCAAGATCCACTACATGAATATAATCTCTTATCCCTGTTCCATCTGGAGTTAGATAGTCATCGCCGAAAACTCGTAGATTCTCCAACTTTCCAACCGCCACTTGCGTAATAAATGGAGTTAGATTATTCGGAGTGCCGTTAGGATCCTCACCAATCCGACCGCTTGAATGAGCACCTATCGGGTTGAAATAACGTAAGAGTGATATACTCCAACTATTATCCGAAATATAGAGATCCCGTAGGATATCTTCAATCATTAATTTTGTGCGTCCATAAGGATTAGTTGCTCCCAGGGGGAAATCCTCGGAAATAGCCCCAGGTTTTGCTGGCGAGTATACTGTAGCTGAAGAACTAAATACCATTCGCTTTATATTGAATTTTTGCATTACTTGGCAAAGAATAAGTGTTCCTGTGATGTTATTATGATAATAATTAATGGGAATCTGCACTGATTCACCGAGTGCTTTGTAGCTAGCAAAATGGATAACAGCATCAATTTTGTTTTCTAAAAAAACAGTTTCTAGACTATCCTTATCCAATAAATCTAGGTTATAAAATTTAATAATCTTACCTGTCAGTTCTTGCATTCGATGTAAGGATATCATATTACTATTTGACAAATTATCTACAACGATTATTTCATAGCCTTCGTTTAATAACTCCACACAGGTATGGCTACCAATATAACCGACCCCTCCAGTTACTAATATTGCCATCTATTAATTCCTCTTTTCAAAGAAACTTATTTAAGGTATACACTTCTATTATCGCTAGATCCACCATACTAGGATATCTTGGTACTTTTGAATGAGAAGAGGTGCATCTATACGCTTCAACCTAGTCTTACTACATGGATGTAGTTGCATCATATTATATGGGTAGTTTATTACAAAACAAACCTTTGCTTGGTGCATTAGAGTTTTGATAGGGGTCAGATACCGTCCAACATGAAGCGGGGCTTCGCCGTCATAGTACGTCCGATCATCCTTAATAGTAGATCGGGTATTTCACACACATTAATTCGACATTTCGGGTGGTGACAGGCACTCTCATATAGCCATCGAGATTAGATAACAAGCGTCAAGAGTCGATGCACATTTCTTCAATTCCGCGGTGTACTACCCAACCCAGTTCTTGTTTTACTTTTGATGGGTCGGCGAAGCATTCCCCAATATCACCAGGTCTTTGGTAAACGATGGAATAGGAATTTTTTTACCGCATGCATGTTCAAAGGCTGCCATCATCTCAAGTAATTATTATCCTCTTCCCTTTCCTAGATTCTCCAAACCGATTATTAATTTGACATATCCAAGAGCTTTAAAATGACCAATAGCAAGATCTACTACATGAATATAATCTTAAAATCATCAGTTTGGTGCGCCTATAAGGATTCGTTGAACTAAGTTTAAAATTCTCCTAGATAGGAACACACTCTCGCTCTCGGTAGCACTCCCCTTCAAAGGGGTCTGACCCCATTTCAGGTAATGTTATGATAATAGTGCAGTGGTATTGACTCTCCTACAGCTTTAACCCCAAGACCCACGTCAATTTTATATTTTCTTTATCCATTTTCTTAACTGGAATCTAGTATCTTTGTATTTCAATCACCAAATTATTACAATATTATATCCTGAATTGAGTATTCAAATAGGCTCAGCATAACTAATTATAAATATTGTATGATTTAAACAATAAAATGGAATTATTTATTAATCAAAAAATATATATCTAAAAAAATCACCAAAAGTGAATGCAAAAATGGTTAACCCTTATTCAAAAGAGATTTATTGTTGTAGGCACTTAATTGTTGTTTTAAAATTTTTATTACGTCAATATATATAACACTAACAAATACAAATAAAATAGCACCTACTAATAAATTGCCAACTAAATTAACTTCATAAAATGAAGAATAAAATGCAAATATTAAAATTGTTATTGTTGAAACACTAAATCTCATTAATCTAAATTTAATTTCAAACAATTTATTACCAATATATGTTCTTAAAATAAAAAACATAATATAAGAAATACATGCAGAAATAGCAGCACCTCTAGCCCCCAATATAGGAACTAATTTATAATTAAGTGCAAGATTTAACAAACAAGATATCAGTGCAATGAAGATATGATAGGAAGGCTTTTTTTTGAAATTTATACCTAATACTGTGGTTTCAGAGACAGTATACATTAATGGTATAAAGACAAGGAATGGTAATAAGCTAGTTGCTTCTTTATATTGTTCACCAAGTAATAAAACTAGTACATCTTTAAACATAATTAATAATATAGCAATTAACGACATGGAAAATCCTACTATATTATTGACCATTACATAAAAGCTTTTATCTTCTCGTCCCTTTTCATAATACTCGTAAGCAACTGGAGTCCAAAAGGAAGAAAATGCCCCTTGAACTATAAGTAATATTGATATTAATGAATAAGTTGCCGAATAGATACCCAAATCTTTTAGTGATCCCCATGTTTTTAAACTTAGTGTATCAGCTGACTGAAAAATCCAAGTTATTAATAATGTGAACGTCATGGGAATTCCATAAGTCAATATTTGCTTATTTTTATTAGTTGATAGCTGATTTCGAATATTGGTGAAATTCCAATAGTTCTTTTCAGACCAAATAGCAATTATTGTAACTAAAATGTTCGCAAAGGTATATGCAATAATGAGTATTTTATAGTTGTTATTCATAAAATAAACTAAGCATATAATAAATAAAATATATAATAGTTTTTGATATATTTGTAAAAAAGAATATAATTTACCTTTTTGCTGCATCCTTACAACAACAAATGCAAATCTATTAATAGACAAGAGTAATGTATTAATAACTAACATTGACACGATTATTCCTGAATATTTACTAAATAACAGCAGGGAAATTTCCCTTGAAAATATAATTATAAGAATTGAAACTAAGCAAGATAAAATAAAAGTTATTTTAAGACAATTCCATAATAACGTTCTTCTTCTATCTTCATTTTCCTCGTAAAAAAATCTTATAAAAGATTGATCTGTCCCTAAAGAAGTAATTATAGAAATAATATTAATAAAGATTAGAAAGACTGACATTTTTCCATATTCTGAAGGCTCTATTAACCTAGTTATTAATGGAGTACTAATTAATCCAAGAAATAATGTTACCCAACTTCCAAATGAAAACGATAGGAATTTTTTAAATAAATTATTAATCGCATATTCCTCCTTCTTTGTATTAGGGCTTTGGAAGGAGATGTAATTGTGAAATATATATAAAATACAATTCAAATATTACCAACATATCCATAGCCTTAAATTATTAATTTTATTTTTTATCTCAATTACGATTTATTTTTTATCTTTTTTAAAATATATTGAGTAATATTATTATTCGGTAGTAAATAAATTAAATGAGATAGTTTTTGTCGTTTAAGTTTTTTTAGTAATTTATCAGTATCATCCTTAATATAAATTACAGAATTTTCAAATATTTCATTTATTATATTGAATCTATCTTTCCAATTAAAATTATTTATAGCATAATAACGAGCTAACTTTTTATATTCTTCGACTTTATTCAAGTTATCAATATAATATTGCATTGATTCAATTAGAGATTTTTTATTACATATCCCTACTGGCCAGTAATAGCCATCGGATCTAGAATGAAATTGGTCTATTTCAACTAACTTTCCTACTTTATCATCAACATACTCATTCATAGGTGCATTATTAGGTAAAATAACTGGTAACCCACATGAAAGAGCTTCAAAAATAGTTAAACCTAGTCCTTCGAGCTTAGTTGGATACACATAAACATCACCAAAATGATAAAGCCCAGGAGCCGTTACAGTATCTTCCACAATATCTATATTAAACTCTTTCAGTTTTTCATTTGAAAAATTCAATATTTCCTTCAAACTAGTTTGAGTATGAATTAATAATTTTGATTTTTTGTATAACTCGCCATCAATAAATGCATTTATTAACAAATCAGTCCCTTTTCTTTGTGACATCCCCATGGAATGAAAAAATACTAATTCGTTACTATATTCCTTAGGTTTCTCTTTTGGAGAAAAACACTCAATATCTGTTCCCCAAGGCACATAATAGCATTGTGGATGCCATGAAAATACTGAATAATGCCTTTCTGTATTACAAATAAGAAAGTCGTAAATACTAAATAATTTAACAGTATTTTCTTTGTAATAGTCAATATAAGCACCTATTTTTATATTCGGGTATTCTTTTTTTAGATATAACAAAATTTCAAACTCATGCTGTTCATTAAAAAATATTGTTTCTATCTGATTTTCCCTAATCCAACTATAAAAATGCTTTTTATTTATATTTGTACCGGGTAACTGATACCCCCAAGTTACATAAGTCTTATCCCAAGCTAAATCATTTTTCGCAAAGCTTTCTCCTCCTCTTGCATATACAAATACATTATGCCCATCTTGTATGGCTTCAATATATGATTTGGTAACATACGCTGCACCTCTTTCAAACCATGTTGAAACAAAACCAATATTCATATTAAATTTCTCGCTTTCTATTTATTTATATTAATAAAATGGGCTCCTAACCGAATTACTGACATTGATTTCTTAATTTAAATTCTCCCACCTTATATCCAATAATTATCCAAATTGGTATCATAACAATTATCACATGAAATATATCAACCGTAATTGAAAACCCCCCCAAAAAGATTAGAATACCAATTAGTAAAGTATCCTTACTTGGAATTGCTTTCTTAAGAAAATTAAATAAAGTCAGTAAAAAAGGAATTATAAATGGTATGCCATAGCTTATTATAAGTTTAATATACGAACTGTCAGCTACTCCAGCCTTCTCCTGAAGTAAATCAGAAGAGCCAAAAACACTGAAATTTGGTCCAAAACTTAACTTTTCATCTATTATAGTTCCCCATAATGAAGTTCGACCTGACATAGTTAAATCCATATGACCTAAAGAATTTTGAAAAACATAAATATAATTTAATATAGGTTGACTCCAAAATATAAATAAAAAAATACTAAAGAAACTAAAAGAAAAAAGTGAAATAATAATTATTTTCTTATTTAAATACTTATTTGGGTTTTTCATTAATAGATATAACAATAAAATGAAGAATATTAAAATAGCTGTTCTATTAAGGGAATAAACAACCAATATTGCATATAAAACCGTTAGACTTAGTTTAACAATCCCTGTAAACCTTTCATCAGTAAATACTAAGATTAGGCCAAAACAGACACTCATTGATAATAGTATCCGGCTCCCAAACCATGAACCTAATCCAATTCCTAATCCACTACGTAATAGAGATAGATTAGAATAATTTTTATTTATTATTCCTACTAAATTATTAAAAAGATTAGGTAAAATTAGCTCAATTAATCCTCCAATAGCTACAAAAATTATTATCATATTAAGAAAGGTAATATAGTTTTTGATTTGAATATTTTTTTCTTTTAGAACCATACCTAAAAGCATTAACAATGGATATATATAAATAAACCTTATTGTCATTAAAGCTAAAAGGTCAAGCCCGTTAAATATTATATATAATAAAACACTAAACGTACTATATAATAGTAAAAGAATAATATTCCTTGAAAAAGATTTTCTTTTATACAGCAAGGCAATGATAATAACAACTATAACAGAGGGATCTCGCACCATCCATCCATTTGGCATAAATAATGAGATTAAACTCACAATAGTAATTATATATAAAATTATGGTAAAATACCTTTGCTTCATTTGGGTTTACCCAAACTTTGATATAATTTATTATATTTTCCCATTGTTGAATCTATAGTAAAATTTTCTTGAAATCTTGACAAAAACCACTCTTTATCAAGATCCAGTTGGATCCTATCGTTTGCATAAGAATAAATTCTATTTACAAAACCTTGTTCATCGTTTATATCAAACAAATTTTCCTTTTTCTTTATGACTTCCGGTAAGCCACCTACATTAGTAGAAATAACAGCACATCGTCTACTCATTGCTTCGATAGCAGTTTTACCAAATGATTCCAAAAGTGAAGTAACGATAAAAATATCTACATTATAATAAAATTGACTCATTGCTTCTTGATTTAATTCAGTATATGCTATTACCCTATCTTTCCCTAAATATTGTTGTAACTCTTCTATATAATCATTCATTTGTTTCTTTTCTTCTTCGGCAAATGCAGTAAAAGCTACAATAACCTTGAAACGATTATCATTTTTTAATAATTTGCATATCTTTAGGGCTAATGGCCAATTCTTAAACCCCGTTACTCTACCTGAAAAACCCAATACTATTTTATTCTCCGTTATATTATGTTTATTTCTTTCTCTCTCTCTATTTTCATTATTGTAAATGTTAAAATAATCACTAACGGTATTCGGAATTACTTTGACATTCTTATTACCATTATCCATCTTATCCCAATCTAATTTATTCAAATTAGTAGTGCAAATTACATAATTAGCGACTTTTTTAAGATTATACAACAAAAATTTTGTATGATTTCTATATTTTGATAATAGTCCCCGATCTGTATAAATTATGTTTATTTTTCTTGATATTAATTTAAATTTACTTAACATACCAACAACTACTCCTGATAATGGCATTTGAGCATGAATTATATCTGCTTTTTCAAATTTTATAACTCTTCTAAATACTATAAATTTACTAAATAAATTAACTAAAAAATTTTCATAACTTTTATATGTTAATATCTTTAAATTTTTATCAATTTCAATATTCGAATTTCCCAATAATTCGGGAGTAAGGATAACTACATCGTATCCATTATATAGCATATATTTAGCTATGACATAAGTTGATGTTTGTGCCCCTCCGATAGAATCAATAGGATAATCAAGAGTATATATTAGCTTTAATGGGGGTTTATCCACTTACTTTTTCTCCTTTTCATAAAAATATTAATAAAAATTGACATAGAGTGGACATTACTGATTACTCTAATATTGATATTAAAATACCTAATACAACCGTAAACGCTATTTGTAAAGCGTTTTTTTAAAATTTCTCGAAATTTTGATTTATAATCGACTTAATATATCAATATGTTCTTTCGCCATATTTTCAATCGTATATTTTTGTATTGTTTTAAGACTATTGCAACCCATACTTAGAAGTTTCTCTTCTTGATAGCTACACAATTCTATTAATCTTTCGGAAGTAGTATTTATTTCATTTACAGGTACAATAAATCCATTATAATTTGGTTTAACTAATTCAAGTGCTGCTACACATTTATCTGTAGATATTATAGGAAGGCCGCAAGCCATTGCTTCATTTATTACTAGTCCCCAAACATCTTCTCGTGTAGGTAAAACAAAAAAATCTGCAGCACGATAATATTTTTTTAGATCCTCTTTACTCTTAAAACCTAGTAGGTGAACATTTTCTAGATTATAGAAATTTATTAGCTGTTTAAGATTTTTCTCTTCTGGGCCACTTCCGATAATTAATAACACTGAGTCTTCTGGTAATTTTCTCCAAGCATTTATTAGAGTATCAAACCCTTTACGTATTATAAGTTGTCCTACAGCCACAGCAATCATCTTTCCAGTAACATTTAATTGTGAACGCAATGTATATTTTTCCTCATATTTAGCAGGATGTATATAAATGTCTTTTTCTTTTAAAGATGTAAATGAATATCTATAAATTTTTTTTTTAATCGCTCCATAATGATGTAGATACTTATCAGCTTCATTTCCAGTACTGAGCCACCAAGCAGCACTACCGATAAAGTGTTTTTTTATAGTTGCAATTATTTTATTCTCATTACTAATTATGCCCCCATCAGTATTAATAAAAAAAGGAATTTTGCGCAACTTTAGAGTCTCAATTGCAATCATACCAGTTGGAGTACTGTAACCTCCAATTATGAAAAAATCAAACATATCTTTTCTCAACCATTTTGTTACGGAGAAACATATTGCTGATTCTTGTTTAAAGTTTATACCATTAAGAAATACAGCCTTAAAATTTTTCATATCCTTAGAAATCCAATCAATTTCGCGATTAGTCGCTGTCCCACGCTCAAACAGAACAGTTAGATCGCATATTTTTCCTAATTCATCAAAAAAATCCACTCTATAGGGTGCAGGGATATTTGTTAGATATAAAATTCTCACTTTTTAATTTTCCTTTCTACACTAATATAAATTAGCAATTTTTTTCTAGTACCTTTACTACATCTCTCCAAGTATTCACTCTTTTTTCTGTAAGTTTATCATAAGAACTATATTTGAAACTTCCATTTAGTACTTTGAGCATCGCATCTGATAGTGTATTTGGGGAGAATGGATCGAAAAATAATTTATTAGGATAGTCTTTTAATATTTCATGTGAAAAAGGAGAGTCAGAAGCTAATATTATACTCCTCATGTTCATTGCTTCCTCTAAAGGTAGAGGGTATGACTCAATAAAAGATGGAAATATTAAGACAGACCTTCCTAATCTTTTAATAACTTCTTTTCTATCTAAATATCCTACAAAATTTATATATCCCTCCAATTTTTTTGATTTTTCATATACACCTTTTGAATACTCGTTCTCATTTCCTTTCATTGTTAAATTAACTGTGAAATTAGCAACATTTTGTTCAGCAAGGTTTTTCACTGCACTAACAATACAGCTTTGATTTTTATATATAGATGGAGATGCAGGATAGAAAAATTCATTTACTTTTAAAGTATCTCCTTGGTTTATATTTCTTTCTTGAATTGTTACTATGTCAGAAATATGAGGTGGAATAACATGTATCTTCTCCGCTTTAATATTAGACTTTTTGCAAACTTCTTGCTTCATCCAGTTTGTTTGCACTATAACTGTATTTGATTTTTTTATAGAAAACCTAATTAAATTACCTATAATATGTTGGTAAATTGCAGGCATCAATTCATTTTTTTTAATAAAGCTAAACCTTTTTATATTTTGAAAAGGAATAGCTTGATGTAAGTAAACAACCTGTGGAATAGAAATATTAAAGATTGATAAATTTTGAAGTGATAAGATTTTATCTGGATTTAAACTACGAATTATTTTCCTTACCACTATAAGATCCCAAATAATACGATGTAACCAACTTTTTTTAATCCATGGAAATCTTAATACATGTATATTCTCGGATTCTTTAAGAAATGGGGTACTTACTATAAAAAACCACTCATGATGTTTTTCATTTTCTGAAACATATTTATAAAAATCATTTAGTACTGAGAGGGCTCCACTAGTAGAAGCAGCAACATTAACTACAACAAATTTCAAATTTTTCTCCTCCAAATTATATAAAACATAAGTATCGATTATAAAGCGCACTATACACTCTTAACCTTTAATAATCTACAAAAAACATCTCAACTTTTCTAAAAGTAAAGTCTAATAGACGAATCAATTTCATGATTGCCTTTTGTAGAAACCTAGACTGCTCTTTATGGCGAATATTAAGTTTTTTAATTAAGCTGCTGCTTTTCCATCTGCTTTCGAATACGATCAGTAGCTAAATAGGATGCATTATAAACAAGGGTGACAAGATCAAAATGGACTCTGACTCTCTTCCCATGTTTGACTACCGCGGCAGGTGCCGAATTAGCAAGGCAAATCAGTCTCCATTCGAACTTTGTAAACCTTTGGCATAATGAATCATGGGCTAATGGACAATACTTATATTCTTCTGGACGAGTACTCTTGAGCATTTAGTACTTTGTGTCATAGCTGTCTTATCGTGTCTTATCGATAAGAATGTTCACGCAACTCAGGTTGGAGCAAAATTTTGATTAAAGCCGACCAGTTCTGTTCATTCTCTTGTTGTTCGAGATAATGGATTGAGCTTCCTTGCGATGAATCGATTGATAGATGGCGACATAGTCGCACCCTACGTCCATCATGTAGCGTATGGAAAGAGGCAGTTTCTCGATCCATTCAGTATTGGAATGGCTCCTTAGACATCATTTAAGATACCCGATGAGATCAATGAATCCAAAATGTACTGGCTTTTTGTTCCTACCGCAAGACACCCTTTAAATCCATACTAAAAGATGTTCTTTCCTTCGCTACTTTTATTGATTACCCAAGTGGGCTCCAATGTCATTTTCCGCTTGATACATAACTAGAGAACTGCATAGTCCATGAAATGACGAAAAACTATATTCACCTTCAAGCCTTTCAAAAAGTTTTCGTTGATGATGATGCTGTTGGCATCGATTCCACGCACTTTGAATCGCGAGACCAGGCCAAATCGGAAGAGAAAAAACCTACTCCACAGGGCCTGTTTGAAAAATCCATTGCTACTCAACTTGATTTTCCTTTCAATGACCTTCGTGACCAAATTCCGACTCAGAAGGGAGCTGATCAGAGAAAAGAAATTCGCAATCCGAATGTAAAATGAAGTCATTTTTCAAACGTTTCTGCAAGTCTTTGATGGTAGGAATTCGCTCGATGATTCGGGTGACCATAGCATACTCTGTAGGTGCTCCATAGATCGTATTTTTGGAGATTTTGATAAGCATGGATTCAAATGTTCAAGGTCGAAAATATAGACACTATTCGAAATTTGGAGAGGTACTCCTTTTCTACGCTTAAAAACTTTGAGCTTCTTGGGCTCAGATTTATGAAATTGATACATGAATGATAAAATAGGATTTTAATTTAGTAGATTCATTCCCCAAAAACTTAACACTTTTATTCAAACAGTTCATCAAATAAATTAAAGTCTCCAGTATGAATACTCCAATAGCTCCACATTTTTACGATCAAAAATACCCTTTACATCAATTAATACAACCTTGTCATTACTGAGGCTACCCCCAGTTTTTTTATAAAACTCACCAACATCCTCCAATGTAATATTCAAAAATTCATCATGTGGTACAGCAAAAATAACTGCATCTACATCCCTGATTTCTTTTATGTTATGAAGATCAATACAGTATTCTTCCCATACCTCATCTTTATTTGCTACTGGATCTACTACCATAACGTTTACTCCGTAATCTTCTAGTTCCTTGATAATATCTATAACCTTTGTATTTCTACTATCTGGACAATTTTCTTTAAATGTTATTCCAAAGACAGCAATATTTGCTCCTTTTACTTGCTTTCCTGTTTTTATTAATTTTTTGATGGTGTTTTCTGCCACATACTTACCCATTTCATCATTAATTCTTCTTCCAGCAAGTATAATTTGTGAGTGATATCCTAGTTCCTCTGCTCTATAAATGAAGTAATACGGATCAACTCCAATACAATGTCCTCCAACAAGTCCCGGAGTGAAGTTAAGAAAATTCCACTTTGTTCCTGCCGCTTCCAAAACTGCCCTGGTATCAATCCCCATTTTATTAAAAACAATTGATAACTCATTCATAAAGGCGATGTTAATATCCCTTTGTGAGTTTTCTATTACTTTTGCTGCTTCAGCAACTTTTATACTTTCTGCTCTATGCACACCTGCTTCGATTACCATCTCATAAACCCTTGCAATATCGTCTAAAGATTCATCATCCATACCTGAAACTATCTTAATAATATTTTCGAGCCTATGGATTTTATCTCCTGGATTTATCCTTTCTGGTGAATAGCCGACTTTAAAATCTACTCCACATGTTAATCCTGATTCTTCCTCTAAAATAGGAATGCAAATATCATCTGTAACCCCTGGATATACAGTTGATTCAAAAACCACAATGGAACCTTTTACTAAGTTCCTTCCCACTGTTCTACTTGCGCCCAATACAGGCTTTAAGTCAGGGGTTTTGTCCTGATTAATTGGTGTTGGTACTGCTACTATATGAAATTTACAGTCTCTAATTTTCTCCTCTTCCCACGTAAACATAGCACTTGTTTGCTGAATAACTTCATTACCAACTTCATTAGTTACATCTATACCTTCTATATATTTTTGCACCTTTTCTCTTGACATATCGAATCCCACTACATTCGCGACCTTAGCAAAAGCTACAGCTAACGGCATACCAACATATCCTAACCCAATTACAGAGATTTTTTCTTTTTTATTCTTTATTGCTTCATATAATTTCATATTATTCAACTTTCCCCCAAACAACTCTATTCACATAATTTGTATATGATAATATTATCCTTAGTACTTTATCTGATACATTAGGCATACTATAATCCCCAACAAGCCTTAATGTACTTTTCTCTTGAGTTTCTAGAATCTCCAGTCCCTGCATAATTCTTTTTTTCTTTAAGCCTACCATCATAACAGATGCTTCTTCCATCGCTTCAGGTCTTTCATGAGCCTGCCTAATATTTAAAGCCCTAAACCCAAGAATAGAAGATTCCTCACTTATAGTTCCGCTATCACTAAGTACTGCTTTTGCTTTGAATTGGAGTTTTATATAATCATTAAATCCTAAAGGTTTCATCGTTTTGACCAATGGGTTAAACTCTATTCCTTTAGCATTTATCATATTTCTTGTCCTAGGATGTGTACTTACAATTATAGGCATACTGTATTTTTCAGCAATAGCATTCAAGCTATCAACTAAATCTAAGAAATTGGTTTCCGAATTGATATTTTCTTCCCTGTGAGCAGACACTACATAATATCTTCCTTCTTCAAGGTCTAATCTTTCTAGTACGTCTGAGTTTTCTATATCATCTCTTCTAGAATTTATTACTTCAAACATAGGACTTCCTGTTTTGATGATTCTATCAGCAGGTAACCCTTCTCTTAATAGATATTCTCTCGCTATATCACTATAGGTTAGGTTAATATCTGCTATATGATCGACAATCTTTCTATTAGTTTCTTCTGGTACTCTCTGATCAAAGCATCTATTTCCTGCTTCCATATGAAAGATTGGAATTTGTCTTCTCTTAGCAGCGATAGCACATAAACAACTATTTGTATCTCCCAGCACTAAGATCGCATCTGGTTGAACTTCGTCCATAATAGGATCAATTTTAATCAGGATATTCCCTATTGTTTCAACTGCCGTTCCAGTCGCTGCATTGAGAAAATAATCCGGTTTCTTTAATTTAAAATTTTTAAAAAACACTTCATTTAATTCATAATCATAATTCTGTCCTGTATGAACAAGTATATGTTCTATTGCATTTGATTCTTCTAATTTATTAATTACAGCTGACAGTCTTATAATCTCAGGTCTGGTACCTACGACTGTCATGACTTTTAATTTCTTCATCATTTATACCTCCAAGAAGTAAGTATCTGGTTTCTTTGGATCAAAGAACTCATTTGCCCACATAATAGTGACCATATCGGTTTCACCAAGGTTTTCAATATTGTGTGTATAGCCAATAGGTATATCCACTACTTCCATTTTATCTCCACTTACAAAATATTGAATGATTTCATCTGAGTCAATCTTTCTAAAACGAATAACCCCTTTTCCACTTACCACAAGAAACTTTTCATTCTTTGTATGATGCCAGTGGTTCCCTTTAGTAATACCAGGTTTAGATATATTAACAGACACTTGCCCTCTATCAGGGGTCTTAATAAACTCTGTGAAAGAACCTCTTTGATCTACATTCATCTTAAGATCGTAACTGAATTCATCTTCTGGCAAATAGCTTAAATACATACTATATAATTTTTTCGTGAATGCATTTGACATATTAGGAATAGAACGTTCTTCCCGACTTTTTTTGAAAGAATAAATCAAATCAACGACTTCTCCAAGAGTAATAGTATGAACTACTGGGACTTCACAAAAATCCCCAACTGAGTTTTCATTACCGTTTAAAACATTTATCAGTTCTTCCACTACATCATCAATATAAACTAAGTTCATCACTACACTAGGATCATTTACAGTGATCGGGAATTCATGAGCAATGTTATGACAGAATGTTGCTACTGCACTATTGTAATTCGGTCTACACCATTTTCCAAAAACATTTGGGTAACGATATACGAGCACTTTTGCTCCTGTTTCTTTACTGTATTTAAAAAGTAAGTCTTCACTTGCTTTTTTACTAATTCCATATGGGTTATCCACTTCAGCTTGGATAGAAGATGAGGTTATTACTGTACAAGTGTTTTTATGTTTTTCCAACGTTTCTAGTAGTGTTGATGTAAAACCATAGTTACCGTCCATAAATTCGGATTGATCCTGGGGACGATTTATCCCAGCAAGATGAAATACAAAATCTGCTTCCTTACAATACACATCAAATAAAGTAGAATCAGTGTCTCTACCATATTCAAAGATATCTGTATAGTTCCGGTTTCTCAATTCTGCAACAAGATTTTTACCAATAAACCCCTTTGCTCCGGTCACTAGTATCTTCATCGTTTATTCCAACCCTTCAATTCTTCCTGAACATAGTCAAGCATTAGTAACTTATCTTTTATCTCCTCAATATTTAATCTCTCTGTGTTATGAGAGTTGTACTCGTCTTCAGAAGATAATTTCTCATCACCGTCTACGAAATACTTATCGTAGTTAAGATCTCTTTTATCAGCGGGTACTCGATAAAATCCTCCTAAATCTTGTGCAACTACATGTTCTTCCCTAGTGAGTAGGGTTTCATATAGTTTTTCACCATGACGAGTGCCAATAACTTTTATTTCATTGTCTGCATTAAATAACTCCTTGATTGCTTTTGCTAGATCTCCAATAGTCGATGCAGGTGATTTTTGTACCATGATATCCCCAGGTTCAGCGTTTTCGAATGCAAATACTACAAGTTCTACAGCTTCTTCAAGACTCATCAAGAATCTTGTCATATTAGGATCTGTAACCGTTAACGGCTGTCCATTTTTTATCTGTTCAATAAATAATGGAATTACAGAACCTCTAGAAGCCATAACATTCCCGTAACGTGTACCACAGATTAAAGTCCTATCTGGATCTACCGTCATTGATTTTGCAACAGTTACCTTTTCCATCATTGCTTTAGAGATTCCCATTGCATTTATAGGGTAAGCAGCTTTGTCTGTTGATAAGCAGATAACTTTCTTCACACCACTTTCAATTGCTCCTGTCAGAACGTTATCTGTCCCTATGACATTTGTTTTCACAGCTTCCAATGGAAAAAATTCACAAGATGGAACTTGCTTTAATGCTGCCGCGTGGAAGATGTAATCTACACCATACATGGCATTTTTTACACTAGCTAAATCTCTTACATCGCCTATATAAAATTTGAGTTTTTCACTCTTATAAAGTTTTCGCATATCGTCTTGCTTCTTTTCATCACGAGAAAAGATTCGAATTTCTTTTATATCTGTATCTAAAAATCTTTTCATAACTGCATTTCCAAATGAACCTGTTCCGCCAGTAATTAATAACGTTTTATTTCCAAACATTTAGTCAAACCTCTCTCATTTTATTTAAAGTGCTTCATAATAATTTCATATGTATGCTTTGCTGTGTAATTTTCTTCTAAATACTTCCTAGCGTTTTTGCCCATTTGCTTTCTCAATTGCGCATCACAAAGTAGTTGCACACGTTGATTAAATTCCTTAACATCTCTACTCTCACACCAATACCCGAATTTCCCATCTCCTATTACATTGCCAATATCAGTGTTAATATCAGTGGCAGCTAAGATTGGTATTGATGCATTCATATATGAAAGAAGTCTTGATGGAAAATTGGGTATTGTAAATCTTTTATCAAGAAAAATAAGTCCAACATCACATGAGTTTGCCAAAATTTCATAATCGCTTTTGGGTAACTGTTGAAACAATTGTGCATTCGTTGGTTGTTCTTTATCAAAGTATTCTTTAATTTTATTGAACTCTGTTCCTGCCCCAGCAATAACAAAATACACTTGTTCATTAGCTTTATTAGCATCCAAGCACTTAATAAGAAAGTCAACGCCCTGTGGTTTACCAAGATTTCCACCATATATAAACACAGTCTTATTAGATGGTATGTTATATTTTTCTTTAATTATATTTATCTTTTGTTCCTCTTGTATTATTAGTAATGGATCGATACTGTTGGGACATATCTCAACAACATCAGGTAATATTTTTGGATTATGTTGTAAAATAAAATCTACATTTGCCTGTGACATACAACCTATATAATCCGATAGTTCATACAACTTTTTTTCTTTTGCTCTAAAATAGTTATATAAAATGCTTTGGATTCCAGTCTTTCTCATTATGCCGAGATCTACAGCATTTTGTGGGAATATATCTTTCAATAATAAATATGCTTTAGCCTTGTCTCTTTTCTTTACATATTCAACCGCTTTTTGTAATGTAATTGGTGGTGTTGAATAAATTACTAGATCAAATTTAACATTGGAATAATAATCTTTAATGCCTCTTTGAAATTTAGATTCCAAGGTAAGAGTTGAAATACCTTTTTCAATCATATTGGTTTTTTGAGTATTACCAATCTGTAATTTCAGTATTTTATTATTTCCATTATCAATTAATCTTGTAGGTTGTTTTTTCCTTTTTTCAGTTGGAGAAATAATATATACTTTATGGTTATCTTTTACGAATTCACGCATCAAATCAGTATATATGCCGCTTTCATCAATCGTTATAAAATCCAAAAGTGTTAAAAAAAGTATATTCATGCCTTATACTCTCCTCGCCGGAACTCCTACGTATGTTCCAGTTTCGGATAGATCTTTGATCACCACTGCTCCAGCCCCCACTTTGCAATCACTAGTTATGTTTATGTTATTACTTACTACGCTTCCAATACCTACCCAACTGCTGTTCTCCGATAATAGCACTAGGGTGAATCAAAACAGGTATACTAGCCCCTTCAGCTCCAAGCCATTCCTGGAGCTTCTCTCTTGTAGCATTTTTTCCAATATCTATGAAGATGTCGCAATTTTTCACATTTCTAAAGGTATCACTTGATTTGCCAACCAATTCTAGTCCCATTGATGAGTTAATGCTTTCGTCATCATCTAGGAAAGATATACTTTTCCATTTATTCATTTTCAATGCGATGTCTGCAACAACTTTTCCATGGCCACTAGCACCAATTATGAGATGTTTTTTTTCATAACCCCATACTTTCCTTTGAACTTCCTTTAAAAGGTTTCATCGTTACAGCAGTCCCTGAATTAATACCTTCTCTTATAAAAACCTTCTTAAAGGTTAAAATAATAATCTTCCAATCGCTGATAAAACTTATATTCTCTACATATTCTACATCGAGATTAAACTTTTCTTCCCAACTAATCGCATTCCTACCACTCACTTGAGCTAGACCTGATAATCCAGGTCTACTGTGATGACGTCGTTTTTGTTGTTTATTATATAAAGGTAGATATTGCACCAGTAATGGTCTAGGCCCTATTATTGACATATCCCCTCTAAGGATATTAAATAGTTCTGGCAACTCATCAAGTGAAGTAGAACGTAAGAACTTTCCAAACTGCGTAAGACGAACACTATCAGGTAGTAATTCGCCATTCACATCTCTCTCATCTGTCATTGTCCTAAACTTATACATGGTAAAAATCTTCTCATTTAACCCAGGTCTTTTCTGACTAAAAATCACCGGGCTTCCTAACTTAACCCTTACCAACAAAGTAACAATTATTAGTACTGGACTTAAAACAATAATTGCAATCAAAGATAGTAAAAAATCCATTGGTTTTTTTATAAATGTTCTATAGATACCACCTTTAGAAGGCTCCATTATTTCCACCACAACTTTTTAATAATCTGCACAACTCTCTCCAAATCCCCATCTGACATCTTTGTATCAGATGGCAAGCACACACCATTCTCAAATAGTTTCTCCGACACGTCTGTTCCAACATAATCGTACTTTTCAAAAAACGGTTGCATATGCATTGGTTTCCAAATTGGCCTGGATTCGATATTCTCTTTTTCAAGAACTGTCATAATATCTATTGGTCTAACATGGCCACTTAAAGTGATTGAGCTTAACCAATAGTTAGGTTCATTCCATTCATTGCTAGGCATGAATTCAACACCCTCAAGGCCTCCAAGCTCTCTCTTATAAAACTCAAATATATATTTCTTCTTCTCAACTCTTTTATCTAATACCTTAAGCTGCCCTCTGCCGATCCCGGCAACCACATTACTCATACGGTAATTAAATCCTAATTCGGTATGTTGGTAGTGCCTTGCTTGATCTCTACTTTGTGTAGCCCAAAATCTCACCTTAGCAATTCTTTCTTCATTATTAGAAACTAACATTCCACCACCAGAAGTAGTGATAATCTTATTACCATTAAAAGAAAAAATTCCATAATCACCAAATGTTCCAGTGTGTTGCCCTTTATAGTAAGCACCCAAAGATTCTGCTGCATCTTCTATAACTACAATATCGTGTTTCTTGCAAATCTCCATAATCTTATCCATATCAGCAGAAAGACCATAAAGGTGAACTACTATTACCGCCTTTACATCCGGGTACTTCCCAAAAGCCTCTTCCAATGCTATAGGGCACATATTCCAAGTTTCAAAATCACTATCTATAAATACTGGGATTGCATTCTGATAGATAATCGGATTAGCCGTTGCAGAAAATGTTAATG
Organism: Paenibacillus sp. J22P15; assembly: GCF_056269345.1. Classification (NCBI taxonomy): domain Bacteria; kingdom Bacillati; phylum Bacillota; class Bacilli; order Caryophanales; family Paenibacillaceae; genus Paenibacillus; species Paenibacillus sp. J22P15. The sequence continues at coordinate 115,977 of NZ_JBWDNT010000009.1, read as the reverse complement.
TTGGACAGAACACAACATCCCCTTCTCCCACTCCAGCTGCTCTAAGTGCTAGGTGGAGGGCTCCAGTTCCAGAAGAGAGTGCCGCTGCAGCTTTTGATCCAACCTTTGCTGCCAGTTCTTTTTCAAATTCATTTACATTTTCCCCAAGAGGTGCTATCCAATTAGTATCAAATGCTTCCTTAATATATTGCATTTCATAACCCTCATCACTCATATGTGGTGATGAGAGGTAGATTTTATTCTTAGTCATATTATCGGTCTGACTTGCCATCTCTTATCTTCCCCTATCAGAAAATTCCATCGATAATAAAATAATTATTTCTTAATTAATAGACCCTGTTGATCAATTATGCTATTAAAATATTTGAGTAAGTCATATTTTAAATCTTCCCGTTGCAAAGCAAATTCCACATTAGTCTTTATAAACCCTAACTTCTCCCCCACATCATACCTAACACCTTCAAAATCGTAAGCATATACAGCTTCTACCCGATTCAATTCCGCAATGGCATCAGTTAATTGAACCTCACCGCCAGCCCCAGGCTTTTGATTCTCAAGAATGCCAAAAATCTTTGGACTAAGAATATAACGCCCCATTATCGCAACATTTGAAGGTGCCTCTTCCTTCATGGGCTTCTCTACTAAGTTATTCACACTATAAAGACGATCATGAATTTCCTTCCCGTCTATAATGCCATATCTTGAAACCTCATTTTCAGAAACGCTCTGTACACCTATAATCGATGATTTATAACGATCATACTGCTCAATCATCTGTTTTAAACAAGGCTTCTCTGCCTGTACAATATCATCACCCAGTAAAACAGCAAAAGGTTCGTCACCTATGAATTTACGAGCACACCATATTGCATGGCCTAAGCCCTTCGCTTCCTTTTGACGAATATAATGTATATCTACCATTTTGGAAGACTTTTGCACTTCACTTAACAACTCAAATTTCCCTTTTTCAAATAAGTTTTGTTCCAATTCGAATGAGTTATCGAAATGATCCTCAATTGCTCTTTTCCCTTTGCCCGTAACAATAATAATGTCTTCAATTCCCGACTCTATCGCTTCTTCTACAATGTATTGAATAGTTGGCTTATCAACGATTGGCAGCATCTCTTTCGGCATCGCCTTTGTCGCTGGTAAAAATCTTGTTCCAAGTCCAGCTGCCGGAATGATCGCCTTACGAACTTTCATCTAGATTCCTCCTAGAATTTGCAACGTATATCGTTGTTATTTTATTTTTCTTTTATAACTTCATCGTAAGACTTCCCTTTACTCATCCCATACTTCTTAGCTACCTGAATCAAATCATTATATTGTTCAGAAGATAACTTACCTAAAATAATAGTACGCGCTTGTTTCTTCTCCTCAACACTAAGGCCTCCGCTTGCGAGCGCTTGTAATTCTTTTATGTCAGACATACTAAGTTCTTTAAGCAAAGTAGATGAAACCTGCGCTTTCTCAGCAACCGTTATTTTTTCTTGAAGATTTTTAGCTTTATCAACGGATATCTCTGCGCTATATTCGTCTTTTGATTTATCTTCTTCTTTAGTTTCGTTCAAGCTACTATCTGTCGTGTTCGAACCTTCTAGCTCTGGCTTTTCAGTAGATTCTGTAGAGTCTATCACTTTCTCGTCTGTGCCAACTGAATCATCTTGGCCGCCTGTCTGTTCCGCGCCCTGTTGATCTGGCTTCGCATCAGGAGTTACCACTTCATTCAACAACTCACCCTCAAGGTCAGCTGCTAACGTAGAAATGAGCTTATCTACAGCATAATTAGCTGCAAACAAGCCCCCTACTCCTAGAATAACGATGATCGATACAAGCCAGATTAATATCTTCTTCCATCTTTTCTTACGCATATGTAATGTCCTCCGTTATATTAAACTGTCTGTTAGGATACATGTGAATAAAAAGGAACAAGATGCTCAATAACATCCTTGATCGAACTTTGGTTCTCACCAAGTACTTTCTCAATTCGCTTGAACTGAAGCTCTAATTCTACTCTATTAATTTGTGTTGGCTTGCCTATGTAAATCCGTTCATGTTGAGTAGACGATACTGCTTCTTCATCCGTAAGCAGCTCCTCGAATAGCTTCTCACCTTCACGCATACCGCTGAAATTGATCTCAATATCCACATTAGGCTCATAACCTGACAATCGAATGAGATCCTGAGCTAAATCCAGAATTCGAACGGGTTCACCCATATCTAAGACGAAGATTTCTCCGCCTTTGGCGAACGATCCCGCTTGAATAACGAGCTGAACCGCTTCAGGAATTGTCATGAAATATCTGACCATATCTGGATGGGTTACGGTTACAGGTCCACCCACAGCAATTTGCTGCTTGAACCTTGGGATAACGCTTCCCCGACTGCCGAGCACATTGCCAAATCGAACTGCTACGAACTGGGTCTCGCTTATTGTGTTGATACTCTGTATGTACATCTCTGCAATTCTCTTGGTTGCCCCCATAATGCTTGAAGGATTAACAGCTTTATCGGAGGATATCATAACGAATCGTTCCGCGTTATATTTATCAGCACAATCCGCTACGTTTCTCGTTCCGAACACATTGTTTTTCACTGCTTCTGATGGATTACGTTCCATAAGAGGCACATGTTTATGCGCTGCCGCATGGAATACAACCTGTGGCCTGAACTTACGGAATACATCATCCAAACGACTTCGATCCTGAATGTCTGCAATGACTGTCTCCAGATGCACATCTGGGAACTTCGCTCTTAGCTCCATCTCAATCGTATAAATACTGTTCTCTCCATGTCCCAGCAGCAACAAGCTAGCTGGTTTAAAGGAAGAAATTTGCCTGCAAAGCTCTGAACCAATCGAACCGCCAGCACCTGTGACAAGAACGACTTTATCCGATACGTAGTTAGCTATACCTTCTAGATCTGTGATCACAGGTTCTCTCCCGAGCAAATCCTCCACTTCTACATCGCGCAATGCCTTTACCCCGAGACGCCCTTTAATGAAGTCATTAATAGAAGGAATAATCTTAACCTTTGCTCCGGTTAGCTTACATATATTTATAATTTCTAATATTTGCACTCGCTTTACCGAAGGCATTGCGATGATAATGTCATGGATATGATGTTTATGTACAATTTCTTCAATTTGCATGCGGGTTCCTAATACTGACAACCCTACTACATGCATATTGCGTTTATGTGGATCATCATCAATAAATCCTACAATGCGGTTGCCTATGAAGCTATTGCTTGTCATAATTTCCTTCGCGATCAGCGCACCACAATCACCGGCACCGACAACAAGTACATTATTCGTTAGTTCAGTTTTCTTAGTTCTGTTTACTCTAATTAGACGCCAAAGGAAGCGCGAGCCGCCCATTAACAGCAGCATAATTTCAAGTGTACGTGAAGTAATAGCGATAGGAACTCTTTCCCCATTTAATGCGTAGGTTGCCCCATAAGACAAGACAAGACCGATTACAATCGCCTTTACAAGCTCTATAATTTCCCCAATACTGGCATATTGCCACATTCGTCTATACATTCGGAAATATGCTAGACTGCTCCCGCATATTACGGTTGTTAAGAAAGCGAACTGAAGCATCTGCTTTTCGTAGATGGGAGGGATATTCGCATTAAAGCGAAAGAGATAGGATATCCCAATTGCTATCCATATAATACAAATATCTACCACCAGTATGACTAGCATTCTATTTTTATTACTCAACTAACTCATCCCTCCACAACAAGACATCTACGAATATATTCCATTATTTATCTTGTACACCATAATAATAGTAGTAAGCCTCTTCATTTGCCTTACGCTTCACATTATTCAGCACGACACCCAGAATACGAGCATTCACACTTTCTAGGCTCTTTACTGCTTTGCTCGCGATATCCCTCTTCACTTTGCCTTGATCAACGACAAGAATGACACCATCACTCTTCGTAGCTACAATCTGTGCATCTGTTACCGCAAGCAGCGGAGGCGTATCGATTAAGATAATGTCGTACATCTGTCTTAGATGCTCAATAATAGAAGTCATTCGCTTGGAGTTCATCATTTCTGCCGGGTTCGGCGGTATGGCACCTGATGTCATCACATTCAGATTAGGAATATTTGTAGCTTGTATTCCATCCTCTAGCGAGCATTGCTGTGAAATAACAGAAGATAACCCAAAGCGATTAGAGATTGAGAACGTTTGATGAGCAGTAGGCTTACGAAGATCAGCGTCGATAAGGACAACCTTCTTCTCCGACTGGGCAAAAGTTACTGCCAGATTCGTTATCGTAGTCGACTTTCCTTCACCAGGACCTGCTGAGGAAACCATTAACACTTGAAGCTTCTCATCTATGGATGAAAACTCAATATTAGTCCGCAGCGCGCGGTAGGATTCTGATATGGGAGAACGAGGATTCGTCAGCGTAATGATCTGACGCTTATTTTTCAATCGAGACACGCTCTAATTCACCTGCCTTGTATGTTTGATTAGTGTTTCTTCTTTGGTTCGAGTTAGCATCCTCCGCATTCATTCTTGAGATCATCGCAAGCGTAGGCTGGCCCAAAAACTGCAGCACATCCGCCTCCGTCTTAATCGTGTCATCCATATACTCAAGCAAGAATGTAATACCTATAGCAATCATCAAGGATACAATAAACGCAATTGCGATATTAAGCGGAACATTAGGTGATACTGGGCTCGGCTTTGCGTCTACGACAGCTTCATTCAGAATGGATACATTCTCAACCTTAAATATATGTTGGATTTCATCCCGGAAAACGTTCGACACCGCATTTACCACTTGAGCGGCTTGCTTATAATCCACATCTTGTACGACTAATGTCATTACTTGTGTGTTGTTTACGGAGCTAACCTGAATCTTGCGAGAAAGCTCAGCTGCTGACAGCCCAAGCTGCGGGTACTGTTCAGCCACTTTATCCAATATAGCTGGTGTCTTAATAATTTCTTTATAAGTATCAATCATCTTAATATTCGAGTTAATTTGATTGAGATCAAGCTGCCCCGTAGTCACTTGTGCAGCCGTTTGATTCACAATGATTTTCGTAGAAGCCTCATAGACAGGATCTTTGAAAAACTTATTTACAACGGCTGCTGCCACTGTACAAATAAGAATAAACACTATAATAAGCACTAATCTTTTCTTAATGATTGCCATGTACTGCCGCAAATCTAGATCGTTAGACACTTCTATCTCCTCCACCGGATATAGTCTTCTGGAATTAGTTCGTGATTCTCGAGAACTATAACCTATTACATAATATACTAAAAACTCTCTCCTCGTATACTCTCTTCGACAAATTTATAGTGCATCCCCTAATTCCTTACAAGTCTAGCACCTTTTTTTATCGGTTAGTAGTTACTAGTGTCATTAAAAATGTCATATGACAAACATAAAATCCCTTATTTTACATCTTCATTGATGTTTTTGTGTTTCTTTACACATAGTTTCCGAAAAAAATCTTCCTCTCATGTAGATGAGAGGAAGATTGTGACTATTATTGTAACTTATGCGTTAAAATTAAGCGCGCGGTAAATAATTACAGCAGCTTCAGCGCGAGTTGCATTGTTGTTTGGCAAGAACTTGCCTGCGTCTCCAATTACGATCTTGTGAGTTGCGGCAAAAGCAACGCCGTCTTTCAATGATGCGTTAATTTTACCAGCATCTGCGAAGCCCTTAAGTGCAGCATTCACATCAGCCACGTCTTTCGCACCTTGTGATACCTTCAAAGCACGAGCAATCATTGTTGCCATTTCAGCGCGAGTAATCGTCGCATTCGGATCAAACTTCGTAGCCGAACGACCGTTAATGATTTCCAATTGCGCTGCAGCAGCTACGTATGGAGCATACCAAGCGCTTGCATCCACATCAGTAAATGCTTCTGTCGCTGAACCATTTTCTAGATCAAGTGCACGGATAAGCATTTTCGCAAATTCAGCGCGAGTCACTTTGTCTTTTGGTACAAACAGACCTTCCGATTTACCTTCGATTGCCCCTTTAGCGGCTACTACACCGATTTCGCGGCCAGCCCATGCTTCTACGGAAGCAATATCGCTGAATGTTACTTTGTTTTCTACAACTACATAAGAAGAGAACGAATCACGTGATTCGATAATCGAGTTACCAGAAACGCGACCACCGTGGAATACAAGCTTGCCATCAACAATTTTTGCTACAGATAGCAGCTCTTTATCAAGGCCAGTTGTGTCACCAAGCGGGATGTTGATAACGATTGGTTGATCGAATGAAGTTTTTGCAGTACCGCCAACAGTCAAGCCGAAGTCATATACTTCCGAGACTGATTTCAAAGTACCAACAACCTCTGCAGTTGCATCGGTTTTCTTAATTGTAAGAGCAATAGCAGCTGAGAACGCACCACCAACCGGTACAGTTACTTCAAACTTGCCAATTATAAATGTTGCGCCTGAAATATTACCTGCCGCCGCTGCCTTCACAACTGCATCAGAAAGATTCAGAACAACATCCTTCTGTGTTACTGAGCCTAGGTCAATTTTCAAAGCAGATTTCGAAAGCGCATTAGTTGGTGCTACTTCTTTAACTTTAGCTGCAACAGCATTAATTCCAGCAATCGCAGACAACACACTTTTCTCATCCAATTGAAGAACAGCTTGTCCGTTTACAGTGCTAACACTTGAAGATGCACTAATTGTTGCTAGTTTAGCAACTTCTGCAGTTGCATCTGCAACAAATTTGGTAATAAGAGCAGCCTTCTCAGCGTCAGTCGCTTTATCAAACGCTTCTTTAAAAGCGTTTAGCAATTTATCAGTTGATTCTGGAAGCGGAGTTTCTGGTATAACAATACCGCCGCCACCGCCGCCACCTGTAGATGGATGTGCAGCTTTGTATGCTTTGTCTAGTGCAATAAACGCTGCAAAAGCAGTCAAAGCACTCACTTTAGGGCTAGCTTGAAGTTCTGTATATACGTTTGCAAAATCCTCAGTTGTAATTTCATAGTGTGCGACTATTGCTTTAACATTAGCATTTGTCGCAATTGCCGATTTCGCAGCATCACGAATTTGATCCTTCAAAGAAGCATCAACATCTCCTAAGCTAGTTATGTTAGCCGCTATTGCTGCCAATTTGTACTCTAGCTCAAGTGCAACTTGTGCAATGTCATCAACTGTTAAGGTTACCCCAGCAGCAGCCGATACTTCTTTCAAAAATGCTTTGTGTTGCTCACGTTTTTGTCCAAGCGCTGCTTCCCATCCAGAACTAACTGGAACTGAAAGCAAATCCTCAATCACTGCTTTAAATCCTGCTTGTTTATCTGCAGGAAGGTGTCTTGTGATTGGTACTAGAATGGAGTTACCGCTAACTGCTAGAGCTGCAGCGATTTCTGCACGGAAAGCATCTACTGCTTCAACTCCGCCAGTAATGTTAGCTAGTGCAGTATAAATTTTACCTGCTTCTGTCAAGAAATCCGCATTGTCACCTGTCGATGCATAAACAACCCCATTTACTCCTAGCTTCTCAGCCAAACCCTTGCTACTTAGCGGAATACCAGCAAGAGCCGTAAGAGCTACACTTGCTGCGATCGTAGATACTGCTAGTTTTTTTCTTAATGTCACTTTCTATCACTCCAATTATATGATAATAGTTGCACCCATCTAATAGATGAATGACTAATAAAGCCAGTAGCATTACAGCATAGCACACGTTCCCTTTAACTGACATCATTTCTAGTTCGTTCTATTTTTTGTTAAAATAGGAAAAGAAACGACGCAAAGCTCCCTCTGAAGATGACGATTGGACAGGCTGATTATGTATGGACTTGTCTTCTAACACAGACTGAGCGTTCCGCTGCAAATAATTCACCCACTGTTCTCCCATCCGCCTATCAATGGCATCATAAGCTTCACCCATACGAAAGCCGCGGCGCTCAATATGATGAGCATCGGAAGAAACGAAATGGATATGGCCTGCTTTGAGCAATGACCATGCGGATTGTTCAATGCGTTTGCCGAAGCCCCCAAGCAAAGAATGGGTTGTAACCTGTGCGAATGCTCCCGCCTCTACGAGCTCGGCTAGTCGATCCGGGTGCTGCACAACCTCTGCATTTCTCTCGGGATGAGCGATAATGGGTTTCAGCTTCAACACATTAAGCTCATGGACGAGTTCAATCATCGTCTTCGGAATACGCGAGGATGGCATCTCGATTAATACATAACTAGAGCCGGCTAAGGGAAGCAATTCATTCCTATACCAAGCATCAAGCAGGTCATCATGAACACGAATTTCTTGACCTGTGCACACAGCAAGAGGCACACCCGCAGTTATTAACCGATCGTTAATAGAGAGAGTGTGCTTAGCTACGTCATCCGCTTTATTAGTATAAGTTCCATTGGCATGATGCGGAGTTGCGATGATTGTTGTAATTCCCTCTGATACAGCTGCCCGGGCCATATTCAAAGTATCATCAAAACTCGCCGCACCATCATCCAATCCAGGTAAAATATGTGTATGGATGTCTATCATGCTGAATTCACTTCCCAGTAGAATTTGATCGAAAGCGCCTGATAGGCAGTCTCGCACCTATTCTACCATAGGAAAATAGAACTTTCAGCACTTCTCGCTATAAATCGACAGTATTTACTCTCACTTTTTTCATTATATCCTACTATTACCAAAAGTGTAAGTAAATTTTTGTCAATCTATGGGCTTTTTAGAAGAACCTCAGTTTTACAGTAATTCTTTACGCAGATCTGCTGCGGATTTTGGTGAAAGGTAGCCGTACGGAATGTCGAACACAGTCTTCGCTCCAGCTTGACCTTCACGAGCAAACTTATAAGCAGCTCTCGCATAAGCAACGAGCACACTTGCTGTAAACTCAGGATTGCTGTCGAGCTTCAGACCAAACTCAATAATCTGCGTGCTATTTTCACCCGTTTTACCACTGCGAAGCACCATACCACCATGAGGCATAGAGGAATGCTCAGCCCTCATCGTCGCTTCATCAATGAAATGAACTGTCGTATTATAATCAGAGAAATAGTTCGGCATAGTACGAATTTCTTCAGCAATTGCTTCTTGATCAGCGCCTTCTTCTGCTACAATGTAGCAATCACGAACATGCTTCTCACGTGTTGTAAGCTCAGGGTTCTCCCCTCCGCGAACTCGCGCCACTGCTTCTTCGCTTGGAATTGTGTATTGAACGCCGTTCTTTACACCCTTCACTCTACGAATCGCATCCGAATGGCCTTGGCTTACGCCTTTGCCCCAGAACGTGTACTCATTACCCTCTGGCAAAATAGCTTCTGCAAGCAGACGGTTTAATGAAAACAAGCCTGGATCCCAGCCCGTTGATATAACACTTACTTTATTGCCGACTTTAGCCTTTTCATCAACCTGATCGAAATATTCAGGAATACGCGCATGCGTGTCAAAGCTGTCTACCGTATTGAACAAACGGGCAAAAGCAGGACCTTGCTCTGGCAGGTCCTTTGCTGATCCACCGCATAAAATCATTACGTCGATATCATTAACAAAGCGCTCAGCATCTTCAATGGTATATGCTTTTGTATCAGACGGGATAGACGCCGGGTCTCTGCGAGTAAATATCGCATCCAGCTTCATATCCGGACTTTGTCTGATCGCGAGCTCTACGCCCCGTCCTAGATTCCCGTAACCTACAATTCCGATGCGAATCTGTTCTGACATGATGCAGCCACCTTTTCTTATTTTATATAAATATTAGATCCAGCCTCTAGCTTCCATTGCTGCTGCGATCCGTTTGATTGAAATCATGTAAGCAGCCGTACGAAGATCTGTACCGTGCTCTTTAGCAAGGTCACGAACAGCTACATAAGATAGAATCATATTCTTCTCCAACTTCTCAAGTACTTCTGCTTCGCTCCAGTAGTAGTTAGCCAAGTTTTGTACCCACTCGAAATAAGAAACCGTTACGCCACCAGCATTCGCTAGTACGTCAGGAATTACTGTGATGCCATGGCTAGCAAGTACGCGATCCGCTTCTGGTGTTGTTGGACCGTTTGCAGCTTCTGCAACAATTTTCGCTTTGATGCGATCAGCGTTTTTAGCTGTAATAACATTCTCTAGAGCTGCTGGTACCAATACATCAACTTCAAGCTCAAGCAGATCTTCGTTTGAAATGTAGTTAGCTTCGCCATACTCGCGGATGTTAGACGTATCCTTTAGTATGGATACTTGCTCAATATCCAATCCATTCGGATCGTAAATTCCGCCTCTGGAATCGCTGACTGCTACTACTTTAATACCAGCTTCGCTAAGCAAGCGCGCTGCGATACGGCCTGCGTTGCCGAATCCTTGAATCGCTGCTGTCGCATTTTGAACCGGAATACCCTTATCTTCAAGTGCTGCAAGAATCGTATAAACACAGCCTTGAGCTGTTGCTTCATTACGACCTTGTGAGCCACCAAGAATAAGCGGTTTACCAGTAATAACGCCAGGTGAATTAACACCTTTCAATCTGCTGTACGTATCCATCATCCAGCCCATGATTTGCGGAGTCGTGTATACGTCTGGTGCAGGGATATCTTTGTCAGGACCTACAAAATCAGCAATAGCTTCCATGAAAGCACGGCTAACACGCTCTAGCTCACCTTTGCTAAGCAAATGAGGGTCACAAATAACGCCGCCTTTACCGCCGCCGTATGGAAGACCAACAACGCCGCACTTGAAGCTCATCCACATGGAAAGTGCTTTTACTTCATCAAGAGTTACATCGGGGTGAAAACGAATGCCGCCCTTAGTTGGTCCAATTGCGTCATTGTGTTGGGAACGATACCCTTCGAACACGCGAATAGAGCCATCATCCATACGAACAGAGAAATTAACTGAAAGCACGCGACGCGGCTGCTTCAAGATGTCCGTAACATGTTTCGGCAATGAGAGATGCGCTGCTGCAGTATCGATTTGCTGTTGTGCGATTTGGTAAGGATTTAATGTTTCTTGAACTGTACTTACTGTCATTTTTAGTTCATTCCTTCATCGTAGAGTCCGACTCCCATTGCATGGATTAGCCGCTGTAAGTATTTTACCTTATATCTATGCTATTTTAAAAGAAAAATTTCGTTATTTAGTGCAAAAATTCGACATTTTTATCTATTGTAATGTTTTGTTTCACGTAATGTTAGGGATTCTAACGTAAAACTAGCATAAATCTACCTTTTTTTACCAAAAAATAAAAGGATTGTTCGGTAATCTGTCACAGATCACCGAACAATCCTTGTATTTAATTTCCATTTATTAAATTTCCTGTCCGCATCCACTTCGATTTTAAACAATGATTATAGCATTTGGCCGTCAATCTTCGCCGTTTGAACAGCCAGATCCGTTCGCTGCTTACGTTCAAAGCTGATCCAAATCAATCCCGCTGCCATACAGCCTGCCCCGCATATTTGAAGCAGTGCGATTTTCTCATCGAACATGAAGTAGCCCGCCGCGACAGCCGCTGCTGGAACCGCATAACGAAAGAAATTTGAACGCGTCGCTCCAACCTTGAACATACAAGCATTCCAAACCACAAAGGCCAGTACCGTGCATAACAACACATTATATCCAATGGATAAATAATGTCCTGTATTTAGAGCCGACCAATCGGTCTGCCCCCACGCACCAAAGGTAAGCGGAAGCATGAATAACGATCCAAATGCGATTGTCCAAGTGCTTACACGAAGTGCCGAGTATTGCTTCATCAGCGACATGGAGCTCAGATTAAATAACGGCCCTACGATACTGATGCCAAGCGCCATTGCGTTGCCCAGCATATTCTCTGAAGAAAGGCTGAAGCTCTCGCCGCCGCCAAGAATGACGAAGCAAACACCTATAATGGATATCACTCCGCCTACAACGAGACGTTTCGTTATCGTTTCACGCAGGAACAACGGCGCAAACAACGCAGCGAAAATCGGCCAAGGCGCTACATTCAGCAGAGAAGCGTTCGCTAGTGTCGTATATTTAATCGAATACATCACCGTAATCTCGAGCAACGTAATGCCGACAGCCCCGATTATAATAAGCCTAGGCACAATTCGCCACGGTATTCCAATACTGCCCTCAGTCAATTTCAGAATGAGAAAGAAAAACGGAACAGCCAACCCAAATCTCAAAAACGAGAAAACGATCGGATTAAACGACTCCATCGCGAGCCGCGATATACCAAAGTTTGCTCCCCACACAACAGCGATTAGAATAAGACCGCCGTAATTCATCCACTTGTTATTCATGCTCTCCGCCCCATCTATTAACAATAGTCGACTACACTGGAAATACACCACCCATCATAGCATGGGAGAGAGCAGGAAAAAATGCCTTTTATTTGATTTATTTCTTATGCATTTTGAACTCAAGGAACAACTCGTTATAGTGAGCCAGCATCCTTTTGCCGAGATTGTCATAAACCTCAAGCCTGCCGGTCAGCTCTTCACTAGGATAAAAACGTTCATCGGTCGAAATATCCTCCGGCAGCAAAGCCAGCGCAGCATCATTCGGAGTCGAATAGCCCACATATTCCGCATTCTGTGCAGCTACCTCAGGATCCAGCATAAAATTAATGAATTGATGGGCACCCTCGATATTTTTGGCTGTTTTGGGAATAACCATATTATCGAACCATAGGTTCGAGCCTTCATCCGGAACGACATAATCAAGCTTATCGTTCTCATCCATAATTTCCGATGCATCCCCTGACCAGACAAGCCCTACTGCCGCTTCTTCATTGGCAAGCAGCATCTTGATCTCATCACCAACGATGGCTTTAACATTAGGAGTCATCTGAAGAAGCTTCGCTTTCGCTTCTTGCAAATGAGCCTCATCTGTATCATTTAACGAGTAACCCAAGGAATTCAGTCCCATGCCCATCACCTCGCGCGCACCGTCCAGCAAGAGGATTTGGTTATTCAGACTCTTATCCCATAGATCATCCCAGCTGGAGAAGGTGAGATCACCAACAAGCTCAGGGTTATACACAATACCAACCGTTCCCCAGAAATATGGGATGGAATAAGCATTATTGGGATCAAACGACAAATTCATAAAGCTCGGATCAATATTTTTCAAATTGGGAAGCTTCGAATGGTCGAGCTCTAGCAGCAAACCTTCCTCTTTCATTTTGCTAATGGCATACTCGGAGGGGATACTCACATCAAACGTCGTTCCACCTTGCCCAATTTTGGTCATCATCGCTTCATTCGAATCAAAAGTCTGATAAATGACCTTAATACCTGTCTCGTCTTCAAAACGTTCAAGCAGCTCAGGATCGACATAATCGCCCCAGTTATAAATCGTCAGCGTGTTGTCACCTGAGTAGCCCTCACTATCGTTCAGGTACGCAGTCAAGTAGATGAGACCGAATGAAACAACAAACACGACTACAAACATACGCACTAGCTGTGACATTAGTGTCCCTCCTTGCCAGACGGCTTCACATTCCGCTGATTAATAAAGTAATAGCCAATGACCAGGATGATCGTAAATAGGAAAATAAGTGTCGATAACGCATTGATCGACAAGGAAACACCTTGGCGTGCCCGCGAATAAATTTCGACTGACAGCGTCGAGAAACCATTGCCAGTCACGAAGAACGTCACTGCGAAGTCATCGAGCGAGTACGTCAGCGCCATGAAGAAGCCTGCGAATATGCCCGGCTTAATGAATGGCAGCACGACGCGCATCAACACCTGCCATGAGCTTGCGCCAAGGTCACGCGCTGCATCAATCAACGTCGAGCTCATTTCTTGAAGCTTCGGAAGCACCATAATGACGACAATAGGCACGCTGAATGCGATATGCGACAGCAATACCGAGACGAAGCCAAGCTTAATGCCGATCATCGTAAACAAGATAAGAAAGGAAGCTCCGATGATAACGTCCGGGCTGACGATAAGCACGTTATTGAGTGTCAGAAGCGTTTGCTTCGGCCGATTGTTTCGTATGTGATGAATAGCGATCGCACCAATAACGCCCAAAATCGTCGAAATCGCAGCGGACAACAGCGCAATTATGAACGTATTCAGCACGATGATAAGCAGCCTCGTATCCTCGAATACTTCTTTGTAGTAATCGAGCGTAAAGCTCTCGAAGTTACGCATTGATCCGCCGCTATTGAATGAATAGAACATTAAATAGAAAATAGGCGCATAGAGCACAGCGAATACGAGAACCAAATAGATGTTCGACCATTTATTTTTTCGGCGCATCTGCCGCACCTCGCTTTCGATTGCCGGTCAGCAGCATCATAGCAGCCATCGCAAGGATCAAGAATACCGCAATAGTCGAACCCATGCCCCAGTCCTGTGTCACAAGGAAATGCTGCTCGATAGCCGTCCCGAGTGTTATCACCCGATTGCCCGCAATCAGTCTCGTAATCATGAACAGTGACAGCGCCGGAATAAACACAGCCATACAACCAGACTTTACACCGCTGATCGTAAGCGGAAAGATGACACGACGAAATGTCGTCCAAGACGATGCGCCAAGATCACGCGCAGCATACACAAGCGTCGGATTCATTTCCTCCAGCGCATTAAAAATCGGCAAAATCATAAACGGTATAAAGATATAGACCGATACGAATATAAAACTGAAATCCGTGAACAAAATTTGCTGTTTCCCGATACCGATCGCATCCAGAACCGAGTTCGCCAAGCCGTAAGTACCGAACAAACCAATAAATGCATAAGCTTTGAGAAGAAGATTGATCCAGCTCGGCAAAATAATGAGCAGCAACCAAAGCTGTTTATGCTTAGTCTTCGTTAATAAATAGGCAGCAGGATAAGCTACGAGCAAGGATATTGCGGTTATGAGAAACGCATACCAGAAAGAGCTTAGCGTCATTTTCATATAAACCGGTGTGAAAAACTTCGCGTAATTCCCGAGTGTGAAGTTGCCCTCCACATCAAAGAAGGAGTAATACGCGATCAAGACAATGGGAGCGATAACGAATAATACGATCCAGGCCATATATGGAATGAGATAAAAACTGCGTGATTTATTCGTCATCTGCGGCCTCGCTATACGCTTCAAGACGCTTGTCGAATTCCTCTTCCGTCTCACCAAGCCTCATGACATGGATTGCTTCTGAATCAAAGGTTAGACCGATCTGTTCCCCGACCGTTGCCTTGCGAGTAGAATGAACTAGCCACTCATTGCCAGATTCATCGTAGCAGCAAATTTCATAATGTACGCCGCGGAACAGCTGTGAATCGACACGCACCTGCAGCTTGCCGTTCTCCGATGAAGTAATCTCCAAATCCTCTGGTCTGATCACAATATCAACTGCTTCGTTCGGCATCAAACCTTGGTCAACACATACGAAAGAACGACCCGCAAACTCAACTTCGAAATCGCGTGCCATTCGGCCAGGTACGATATTGGATTCTCCGATAAAATCAGCGACGAAGCGATTGATCGGCTCATCATAAATGTCGGTAGGCGTTCCGCTTTGTTGAATCTTTCCTTCATTAATAACGAAAATTTCGTCAGACATCGCCAGCGCTTCCTCTTGATCATGTGTAACAAAAATAAACGTGATTCCAAGGCGGCGCTGCAGCTCGCGCAGCTCGTATTGCATTTCCGTACGAAGCTTAAGGTCAAGCGCAGAGAGCGGCTCATCTAGCAAAATAATTTCCGGCTCATTCACGATCGCACGAGCGATCGCCACACGTTGGCGCTGACCGCCGGACATCTCAGAAATTTCCCGCGATTCGTATCCGCCCAAATTGACGAAGCGCAGCGCATCTTTTACTTTAGCTGCAATATCGGCGTTTTTCATCTTTTTAATCCGAAGGCCAAAGGCAACATTCTCGAATACATTAAGATGAGGGAACAGCGCGTAATCTTGGAAGACGGTATTCACTTGGCGCTCGTTCGCAGGTACGCGGTTGATGACTTTCCCGTGGAAATAGATTTGTCCCTCAGAAGGCTCAGTGAAGCCCGCAATCAACCGGAGCACCGTTGTCTTCCCACAGCCGGAAGGACCAAGCAGCGTATAAAATTTTCCTCGCTCTATTGTAAAGCTGACATCCTTCAGGACAGCCGCAGCATTATGAGCATATTGCTTTGTCACATGTTCAAAGCGAATAATCGTTTGGTCTTGCATATCGCATTCCCCTTTGCATTTGTTAGAAGAAACAATAGTGATTATACAGCATCCCCGAAAATCAGCAACACTAAAAGAGGAAAACGCAGCTTATTACGTTTTTTCACACAGAATAAGCGGAAAGACAGCCATTAATAGAAAGTTATGGATAGATGTAAATCCAGTACCAGCTATCTTCTACCTACTTTTCCCACTATAAATATGACCTTCATTAGCAATGTATCCGCGCACGAAAAAAAACCAGCCGCTAGGGCCGGTTTTAATCGTACTTTTCATTATTTTATTTCTATTAAGATATTGCCGGCGCTACTGCACCGTCTGCATTCTTCTCTTTGCGGTAGGATACGGTAAAAAACGTAAGCGTCAATGCTCCGAACAATACAGCGTAGCCAACCAGCAAAGCAGCGTATTTCCACATGGAATCGAAATCTCCGGTGGAGATAACATCCTTAAAGCCCGCAACTGTATAAGTCATAGGCAGCCAAGGCGTTACCTTTTGAAGCCAATTTGGAATAAGCTCTAGCGGGAACGTGCCAGCCGAAGTCGTCAATTGGAATATCAATATAATGATTGAGACGAAGCGTCCCGGATCACCGAGCGTTGCCACAAAGAACTGTACGAGCATCATAAATGTAATACTAGCCAAGATTGAGTACATAATGAACAATGGTACACTTTGCACCTCGAGATCAAGAATGAAGAAAAGTGCTGCGTCAGCGATGAGCGCTTGTATCGTACCAATTAGAGCTAGCATTAACGCCTTACTCGCAAACCAGCTCCACGCATTCGGCGGACGAATAGCCGGAATACGTACTGGATAAACGATTGTAATCAATAGTGCACCTACAAACAAACCAAGTGACAGGAAGTATGGCGCAAAACCTGTACCATAGTTCGGAACTTCATTTACTCTCTCCACATCAAGCTTAATTGGATCTGCAAACATATCTACCATGTCGTCAGTAAGCTCTAGACCCGCTGTCTTGTCTGAAGCCTCGCTCAGCTTGCCAGACAACTCATGCGTACCTTCATCAAGCTTAAGCAAACCAGATGAAACCTGCTGTGCACCATCCTCAAGCTGCGACGTTCCATCTACGAAAGGAACAACGTTTGTTGACAATTGACCTAGACCGGCTGTCAGCTCAGAAACACCGCTGTTCAACTGTTTAGCGCCTGCCGCCAGCTTCGTACCGCCAGCACTTGCCT
Organism: Paenibacillus sp. J22P15; assembly: GCF_056269345.1. Taxonomy (NCBI): domain Bacteria; kingdom Bacillati; phylum Bacillota; class Bacilli; order Caryophanales; family Paenibacillaceae; genus Paenibacillus; species Paenibacillus sp. J22P15. The sequence goes on along the minus strand of NZ_JBWDNT010000009.1, from coordinate 98,648 downwards.
CGCCAAACTTCACGCCGAATTGTTCCATTCCGCTCGTAAATTTAGCCGAACCCTCAACTAACTGTTTGCCGCCTGCACCCAGTTGATTACCAGCTGTCGCAGCATCTTTCAACTTCGTATCGAAAGTACCTAGACCTGTCGAAAGCTTCACAAGTCCTTCGTTCAGCTGGCTTGCACCGCCGTTTAATTGTTTCTGCGCTTCAGCGGACTTCGCTAATCCCGCCTCTAGCTGCTTACTTGCAGCTAGCAAAGCACTAAAGTTCGCATCCTGTGCCAGCTCCGAATTCGACTGAGCCAGCTGCTCAAGTCCCTTCGCCAGCTTCGTTGCACCGCTCTCCAGCTCAGCAGTACCCGCTGCCGACTCTTTAAGCCCGCCAGACAGCTGTTCCGCCGCTTGCTGTGCGCTCGATGCGCTTGTCGCCAGTTGACCGCCAGCGCCCGACAGCTCTGACAAACCTGCGCTCAGCTTCTCTGCGCCGGTTCCTACACGATTCACACCTTCACCAAGCGATGAAGCCGCGTCACCAAGCTGCTTCTGTGCCTCGCCAAGCTGACCTAGCCCGCTCGCAAGATTAGCAGCACCCGTGTTAAGCTCAGCACTTCCTGTCGCCAATTTCTGACCGCCTGCCTCAAGTTTGCTTACACCTTCTTGCAGCGTCAGTGAGCCGCTAACGAGCTTGCTAAGATTTTGCTCGATAAGCACTGCGCCATCCTTCGCTTTTGTTGTGCCATCCGCGATCTCACCTGCTCCATCGCTTGCCTGACCAATACCATCAACCAGTTCTTCCATTTGCTCGAACACGGTACGTGTATAAGCTGACGTTACCTCTTTGTTAAGCAACGCTTTAAGCTGATCGATAGCTGAAGTACCGATTTGCGAGGCTAGGAAGTTATAGCCCTCATTCGGAACATATTTGAGCTCAGCTGGCATCGGTTTATCAGAAGTAAGCGAAGTTGTCTTCTCGGAGAAATCCGCTGGAATTTCTATCGCCATATAATAGTCGTTGCCTTCAAGACCTTTCTGCGCTTCTTCTTTACTTACAAATACCCAGTTAAACTTAGGATTTTTCTTCAGCTGCTCCTCGAACTCTGCACCGACTTGCATTTCCGTACCATTAAACTCGAAACCTCTATCTTCATTTACGATGGCGACCGGCAAATCAGCCAGCTTCGCGTAGGGATCCCAGAATGCCATAAGAAACATCGCCGTATACAATACCGGAATCGCTAGTACCCCAATAACTGCGATGAGTACCTTCTTATTACGAACGATTGACGCTAGTTCCTGACCAAATTGCTGTATACCTTTCAACTTCAAGTCCTTCACCCTCCTACTAACTAATTGACCATTTTCCTCATACGGTCATTTTATGGCGAAAAAAAAAGGCACCTGACCTACTCCGGAGCCAATCCTCCCTGCAAATAAAAACTCATCTGCTCTGAAACCCCGCGCTTATCCAGCGGTTCATATCTCTGCTTCCAGTCCACGGTGAGCGCCATATACATCTTCAGCATAATAAAGGCTGTCATTTGAGGATTGCACGGTTTAATTTCTCCCTTGTCAACCGCGAGCTGCACCTCATGCTGAATGTAATTCACAACCGCACGCTCCAGCTGCTCAATACCTTCACGCGCCATCGGCGTACCAATCTCTCTCACCTCATGCGCCAGCTTCATCGCCAGCTCATGCTCCTCACGAAAATCAAACATTCGCTCAAGCACAGCATTCAAATTGTCGAAAAATTTCCGATCACGATCAACAACCTGCTCCGCAACATGCTTCAAATCTTGAATCATTCGATTCATAATTTCCTGAAACAGCACTTCCTTATTCGCAAAAAATGTGTAAATGGTGCCCTTGCCTACGTTAGCAATCTTTGCTACCTGGTCCATTGTCGTCGCCTTATATCCGAATAATGCAAACGACTTAGCCGCTGCATCGATAATTTGCTGCCGTCGGTCAACTGCCATTTTGTCACCTCCTGAATAACTGACCAAAAAACCATTTCGGTCATTTCGTATAACGTATCTTAGCATGGCGAATTCCATATTGCAATAGCTGCATTGCAACTTTTTACAGAGCGAGGTGACTTTACACTTTGATTAGCGATATAATAAGTGAACACGGTCATCATGGCCTGTCCAAACTTAGCTAAAAGGAGTGTTTCCCTTATGTCATACAAAGAGATTACAACGATTGAAGAATGGAACAACGTTTACGAGGCTTCTGCCACTCGTCCGCTCGTTGTTTTCAAACACAGCACAACTTGTCCGGTCAGCGCTAACGCTCACGATGAGTTTACTAAATATCTAGACGGGAAACCAAGAGAAGATGTTGAATACGTACTTGTGAAGGTCATCGAATCACGTCCAGTCTCCAACCAAATTGCTGAAGACACGTCTGTGAAGCATGAATCTCCGCAAATTATGTTTATCGAGAAAAAAGAAAAAGTGTGGACGACGTCCCACTGGTCGGTTACAAAAGCTCATATCGCAGCTGTACTTGACTAATATTTTTCGTTGAAATTTTTAAAAAACAAAGCTCTCAGCCCTGCGCCGTCGCGCGTAAGGTTGAGAGCTTTTTTATATTTACTTAAATGTTCGGCGCTCGCGATAAGCTGGAGCGTGTCACCAAAAAATAAAAGCAATCTATAGCGGCAACCTTCTACTCCTCCGGATCGATCTTGCACTCTGCAAGTGTGAGCATTCGAGTACGATACTTCCATTTGTGTCCGATAAAGATGGCGAGGAATAGCGGGATTCCGACATAGGAAGCAACGATATACGCCCAATCGATACGGCCATCATTTAGAGCGCCAACGAACTGACCAAAAATCACAACGATACAGAGCAGCATAGCGAGAATCGGACCAAAAGGGAACCATTTTGCTAAATAGGCTAGATTCTCAAGCTTGTATCCTTGCGCTATATAAGCCTTGCGAAAGCGATAATGACTAATCGCGATACCAAGCCAGACGATAAAACCAGACATGCCCGACGCGTTGAGCAGCCAGATGTAGACGGTGCCGTCACCGAAGAAGGATGCCAGGAAAGCCAGCATACCGAGCGCCCCTGTCACTAGCAGCGACGCTACCGGAACACCCCGTGCATTAAGCCGAGCTAAGAAGCGAGGTGCTTTGCCCTCTTTCGCCAGCACCCAGAGCATGCGCGTAGAAGCATACATCCCTGAATTTCCCGCTGACAATACCGAAGTTAAAATGACAGCATTCATAATAGAAGCAGCAACCGCAAGCCCCGCTCTCTCGAAAATAATCGTAAACGGGCTCGTCGAAATGTCACCGCTCGCCAGCTGCTCATTCGTGTACGGAATCAGCATACCGATAAGCAATATAGATAATATGTAGAACAAGAGAATTCTCCAAAAAATTGTACGGATTGCCCGAGGTATATTTTCACGAGGATTCTCGCTTTCTCCAGCCGTCACCCCGATCAGCTCCGTACCTTGAAACGAGAAGCCAGCTGCCATGAACACACCTAGCGTAGCTAAAAATCCAGCTGGAAATGGATTATCGGTCAAGTTGCTGATGCCAACCGCCTTCCCGCTCCAAATACCGACCACCATCATCAAGCCTATAGCGATGAACACGATCACCGTTACAATTTTGATCATGGCAAACCAATATTCCGATTCGCCGTATCCCTTAACAGACAAGAGATTTAAACTTAGCATCAGTATGAGAAATAAAGCACTCCATAATATAGAAGGACTGTTCGGAAACCAAAACTTCATAATAAGCGTAGCCGCAGACAGCTCCGCTGCAATCGTAATCGCCCAGTTGTACCAATAGTTCCAACCCAAGGCAAAGCCAAGCGAGGGATCAACAAAGCGGGTCGCGTAGGTACTGAACGTCCCCGATACCGGCATATGGGTAGCCATTTCCCCCAAGCTTGTCATTAGAAAATAAACCATAACACCGATCAGCGAATAGGCTAACACTGCGCCTCCCGGGCCAGCAGAATGAATCGCACCTCCACTCGCCAGAAAAAGCCCCGTACCGATAGAGCCTCCCAGTGAAATCATTGTCATATGCCGAGCCTTTAACCCTCTGCGCAGCTTGTTCGTATCTTCTTGTTGCTCACTCATTTGCGCAATCCTCCATTTTTCGTGCGTAACTTATATCGTTAATGCTGTATTGCTGAGCTTAGTTAGACTTAGTTAGACCTAGCTGGACTTTGCAGGGTCTAGTTAGACTTAGCTGAGTCGGGCTGCTCCGCAACACAACATTTTTTTCCTGTGCAGGTGTACATTCCATCTCCTAAGTTTCGTGAATTCCCCGTATTTTATCCATCCGCAGCACCAACGATTCTCAAATTTGTGTTTAGCAAAGCTGAGCCCACGCGCTAAGCCTTAGGCGACTGCAGCTTCAGGTGACTCGCTCAGTTGTGATTAGTGTAGCTAAGTTCGCATGCTCAGCCATAGGCGTGATCTGCCCGTGACAACTCGCTAAGTTGCGTTTAGTACAGCTAAGCTTACGCGCTCAGCTCGTGAAGACTCGCTACAATGTACTTTGTACAACAGAAACCTTACATGAGTGCCTCGTTTTGAGGCTACATTGCAGAAATGCAGCAGAAAAAGCCTCCCATGTGCTAAATGGACGGGATTCGGAGCTTTCTATTGTAGAAACTACAACGTAGCAAGAGCAACTGCTTAGTAGAGTTCGCTACGTTGTACAAAGTACAATGTAACTTTGGATGCGAATACACGGCACCAAAATACGACAAATGGACTATCATAATTTCCATTATTAAATATATAATGAGTAGGTAAGAATCCAATGCAATCATGAAAGGAATGGTACAATGTTTGGGAAATTAGCTGCAGACGCGCTTGGAATAAGTGATATTGGCGCGATCATCAAACCGGCAGATTTCAGCAAAGCCGATGCAGACGATTATGTGATGCACGAGGATAATGAGAAAATTTATTTTCTCATCAAATCAAAGACTGACGAATATTGCTTCACTAACATTGCACTCATTCATCTAGATGGCAAAAGCGCCCTAAGCAAAAAACGGATATTGAAACGTTATTCCTACAGCGCTAACCAAATCTCTCAGGTAGCACTAGAAACAGCAGGCACTGTCGATCTTGATGTCGAGATCAAGTTCTCAATTGGCTCTGTCCCTTTCTCTATCGACGTGAATAAGAAGCACATCGAAGAACTGAAGGATCTTTATAAAGCACTTATTAAAATTTCTGAAATTACACGCGAGAACGAAATCACGCTCGAATATGCTAGACGCAGTCTCGATCTCGCATCCACGACACTTCAGCAAATCCACAAAGGTGACTTCAATGTCGTCGAGCAATTCGACGGACTGAACAAATCCGCATTCAACTGGCTCGTCAACACGCACAAACAATACCGCATCAAAGATTTTGGTGCTATTTTCGAGCGTTATATTAACAACTAATTTTCATCAATAGGATTCATTAATAGGAAAACGACGAAGAACGTCCTTCTGCCTCGTGGCATTGGGACGTTTTTTTCGTTTCTACGCTATGAGGAGGGAGAATTCCTTGGTGCTGTTAGAGCATATGTGCGCTTACAGTGATATTTCGAGCTGGCTCACCAGCCAACGCACCCCTAATAAGCACCCATATGTGCTTACAGGCAGCAAACTCGGGTTATTTGGGGGCTGTAAGAGCATATGTGCGCTTACAGTGATATTTCGAGCTGGCTCACCAGCCAATCCCCCCTATTAAGCACCTATATGTGCTTACAGGCCACTAACTCGGGTTACTTTGGGGATGTAAGCTCATATGTGTGCTTACAGCTTTATTTCGAGCTGACTCACCAGCCAACGCACCCTAATAAGCATCTATATGTGCTTACAGGCAGCAAATTCGGGTTACTTTAGTGCTGTAAGCGCATATGTGCGCTTACAGCTTTATTTCGAGCTGACTCACCAGCCATTTCCCCCTATTAAGCGCCTATATGTGCTTACAGGCAGCAAATTCGGGTTACTTTAGTGCTGTAAGCGCATATGTGCGCTTATAGCGTTATTTCGAGCTGGCTCACCAGCCAACACCCCTTAATAAGCACCCATATGTGCTTACAGGCAGCAAATTCGGGTTACTTTAGGGCTGTTAGAGCATATGTGCGCTTACAGCGTTATTTCGAGCTACCTCACCAGCCAACGCACCCTAATAAGCACCTATATGTGCTTACAGGCCACAAACTCGGGTTACTTTGGGGCTGTTAGAGCATATGTGCGCTTACAGCATATTCTTGATCTGGCTCACCAGCCAACGCAACCTAATAAGCGCCTATATGTGCTTACAGGCCATAAACTCGGGTTACTTTGGTGCTGTAAGCGCATATGTGCGCTTACAGCACATTCCTGAGCCGGCTCAACAGCCAACGCACCCTAATAAGCACCTATATGTGCTTACAGACCACAAACTCGGGTTTGTTTTACGCCGTTAGAGCACATTTGTGTTTACAGCGGCTTCCCTCGCTTCGCTTTTTTACAGTTTAACCTGTAGATTCTTCCGTAAGACTTGCCGTATCGTACAATTTTGCGGATCATCGACTGGTCAGCGAGCAGCGAGAACGGACAGGGATCAGGTGAAGTATTCACCTCAAGTATCCAAGTCTTACGATGACGATCAACGGCCAGATCAAGCCCTAACTCCCTTATTCGCGGATAAACACGATGGAGCCGTTTCGCTGTTAAGATGCCGATCCTATCCATTCCCCTCAGCATACTCCGCCTCTTCGAAGCAGTCGTATAGCGCTTCAACAAATACGCGGTCGGGTATATCGATCCACCTTGGCTGCCATTCGTTACAACTTTACGAGGATGAGCTACTCTGCCTAATGTTCCCGTAGCTTCCCAAACTCCGCGCGGCGATCGCTGGATAACGAGACGAATGTCGAAAGAATTCCCCTTATGCCTAAGCAGATTAATGCCCTTCTGAACGAGATACACCTTACCTTTAGTGTCCTTCAAGATAGAACGGTAGGCTGCATTGTACGAGGAGAAAGACAACCTTTTCACCCCAAGCTGGTATCTATAACGTCTTGCTTTCCGGCTCCTCTCTACCTTCATCACGCCGATTCCTTGTGATCCTCTGGTCGGCTTTACGTATACCATTCCAAACTGTTGCAGCATTACAAACAAACGTTTCTTTGTCATCAGATGAGCTCGCGGCAGGTGCTTCTTTAGCTTTGAATCGCGTTTCAACACGTTTTCCTTTGCCCACTTACTCGCTACACTGCGGCTATATTTTTGGGCAGACGAAATAGCAGCATGCTTTTTTCTCACAATATCCCATCCTCCTGTCTTCTTCCCCTAATAGCATACGAACCTTAATCGAAATGGATTTAGGCTGTTGTCGGCATAATCCGAACCTGTAAGCGCAAGCCACATATGCTTTATTAACACATTCACCCAAGAGGTTTGTCTTATAGGAGGCTCAAGTCCGAATGTCACCATTAACACGTCTTCCGCTACAAATCAGGCGTATAAGCCAGCTTCACCCTTGGTATGAAACTCTGCTCGTACAGGATGGAATAGAGCCGCAAGCGTGTCAGCTGTCCGAACTGCCACTTATCACGTCAGACATTTTAGAGAAATATTATTTCACACAGGAAGCAAGAACCGAGGATGGGTTATCCATTTACAAAACCTCTGGCACCTCATCAGGTATTCGCAAAGCCATTTATTATTCAGAAGAAGATGACGAGCACTATATCGAGGCAAAAACAGCTTGTTTTCGGGAATGGCTTTCAACTTTAAACGCCTCTAAGCATCAGCCAGCGGCCCTTCACAAAGCATTAGCCGACATGGGAACTGGGCATGCAGCCAATACCGCGATGATCATCTTTAATAGACTTGGCTTGCAGGCAGACTCCCTATCCTTCTCCCTCCCAATCGAACAACATATCGCCAAGCTGGAATCGACTCGGCCCGAACTTCTATATACAATGCCGTCGATTTTGGACGCCATCGTATCCAACTCCGAAGAGCCCCGGCATTTTGGCATCCAAAAAATAATATTGGTCGGCGAAATCGCACCGCTGCACTGGCAGCTCAACATAGCGGAACGTTTCGGAATTGAGCCGCAGCATATTTTAGACACTTATGGATCGATTGAGATCGGAGCTATCGCCTCCTATTCTCATGCGCTCGGGCAATACATCATCGATGACAACTTATTTGCCGAGGCTCTGCCTGCCGAGCAAATTGATGATCGCTTTGAGCCGCTCCAAGAGAACGAATCGGTTCTCGTATTAACCTCTTTTGTCCGCTCGTTATTTCCTGCCATTCGTTACGTAACCTATGACGTCGTGCGTGATTTTCAAACCGTCATCATAGATGGCCGGGAACGACAATGCTTCAGCTGCCTCTCTAAACGAATCGGCACTGATCTGAAGCATGGAGAGAAAATTAGCCTTTACGATATCGAGAGTGTGGTGCACCAGTTCGTTCACGATGCAGAGCTTCGAGTAAAACTCATCCGCAACAGTCTCTCCGTTCATATCCGAAGTAAATCGCTGAAAGATGAGATGCTTGTTCATATTCAACATGCTATTGAGCATAAAATTGGGGAGATTGGACAAATGATTCAAAACCGTATGTTGGAAGGAATTACAGTAACACGCGCAGCAGAAAACGAGCAGCTTGAGCGAGGGACGGTGAAATCCAAAAAAATTTATTTTTAAGGAGTGCTAGCCCATGACAGGAAATTGGTTGTCTATCATCGGAAACACGCCGCTCGTTCAGCTCACGAAGCTGTTCGCAAATAATCGCGGCATAAAGGTATATGCTAAGCTTGAATTACTCAACCCAGGAGGCAGTGCAAAAGACCGATCCGCCGTGCGCATTATTCAGAATGCTTGGGATGAAGGTCTAATCGGTCCAGGCTCCGTCATTGTTGAGTCCAGCTCTGGGAATATGGCTATCAGCCTAGCGGCAATCAGCTCCTATCTCGGTATGAGATTCATAAGTGTCATTGATCCAAGGACAACACAGCAGAACATTCGTATTATGCGTGCTTACGGTGCTGAAATTGAACTTGTGGAAGAACCCGACCCTGAAACAGGGGAGTTCCTTCCGGCAAGATTACATCGAGTACAGCAATTAGTAGAGCGTATTCCGAATAGCTTCTGGCCTAATCAATATGCTAATAAGGACAATTACCTATCTCACTATGAAGGAACAATGTCCGAGATTGTTAATGCTCTTGACCATGTCGATTACGTTGTCGGCGGGGTCAGCACCTGCGGCACCATGCTAGGGTGCTCCAAATATGTGCGCGATCACATGCTTACCACTAAAATCGTCGCTGTCGATGCAGCCGGCAGTGTTATTTTTGGCGGAGTCAACGGCAATCGTCGATTTCCCGGCCTAGGCACAGGGATTATCCCTCCTTTTGGCCACACGAAGTTTATGGATTATGCCATTAAGGTAGCTGATAAGGACATGGTCGAGGGCTGCAGACTGCTCGCTGCGAATGAGTCAATACTGACTGGACCCTCCTCAGGCGCAGTGATCCATGCGTTAAAATCGATCGAGCATGAGCTGCCGGATGAATCGGTATGCGTCGTTATTTTGCATGATCGCGGCGAACGTTATATGGATACCGTATACAATGATGAATGGGTGGCACAGCAATTCGGCGACATCCCATTACCAACTGACTTATAGGACGTTACTGCAATCATATATTCTAAACAACGAGAGGATAATGTACGTGCTATATCTCGGCGATGATCATATTCGCAACATCGGCTTGCACTGGGGAGAGTTAGTAGACAGCATAGAGGATGCGGTGCGAATCATCGATTCAGGCGACTATGCGCAGCCGATAAAACCATACTTGCGTTACCACAATCCAGCCAATCGAATCATCGCTATGCCCGCTTACATCGGCGGCTCCGTGCAGACTGCCGGCATTAAATGGATTGCTAGCTTTCCCGGCAATATCGACGCAGGTTTGCCTCGTGCGCACAGCGTTACGCTGCTAAACAACGCTGACACAGGTATCCCCTATGCCATGCTGTGCACCACTACGCCAAGTGCTGCTCGAACTGCGGCGGTCAGCGGTTTGCTTATCCGCCAATATTTAAAGGTGAACAGCGCAAGGAAACATCTAAAACTCGGAATTATTGGCTTCGGACCTGTTGGGCGGCTTCATTACGACATGTGCTGTCGATTATTCGGGGCACAGCTTGAGGAGGTGCAGCTCTACGATATACGAGGATGTGAACTCGCGCATCCTGATCTCACTCATGTGGATGACCTTCTGCTCAGCCGAACGCGACTAGTCAGCAGCTGGCAGCAATTATATAACGATTGCGACATCATTATCACTTGTACCGTGAGTAACCAGCGCTATATCGATATCCCTCCGGCTGGAGGCAGTCTTCTGCTCGATGTGTCCTTGCGGGATTACACTTCAACGGCTTTAAAAGGTATTCATGCGATTATCGTTGACGACTGGGATGAGGTTTGCCGCGAGAATACCGACATTGAGCTGCTGCATCTCGAACAAGGCTTAACCAAGGCACAAACTAACTCCTTAACTGATGTCGTATGCCGCGGAGCATTGGAGAAATTCTCCGCCGCAGAAACCGTATTATTTTGCCCGATGGGTATGGCAGTATTTGATATGGCGGTGGCTGATTATTTCGTAGAACGCGCGAAAGCGCTCGGGATAGGACTACAGCTTAAATAACGCTCCATTAACAACAGCGGACTAAGCATCCTCTTTCCCCATCGATACTAATTTAGGACGCTCTCGCATAAAAAAGATGATGCCAGCAATGACATCATCTTTTTTACGTTCCATTATGTTTTAACAGACAAGCCCGCTTGGTTTAAGCAGACTGCCCCAATCGATTGACAGGAAATGAATAGAGCTTTGAACGATCTCCAGCTTGAGCTGCATCCTCGCTCGCTTTCTTCGAATTCGTCAGCTCCATAAACCAAGCCTCATCCCATGTATCCAAAGCTAAGTCAATTGAGTTTTGAAAAACCTGAGCGTCATTTATAGTAATGCCGGATATGTTTTTGAGCCAAGATGAGCGCACGGCAACAATTTTCCCTATGACTTCCTCGTTATCCGATTTCACAACATTCACAGTTACAAATCCTTGCAAAATATCGACGGTTTCGACAAATCCGTGAATTAGCTCGCCATCTTTCGTTTTCCCCTGTACCCAGTCGCTTATGTTGAATTTCATCTTCAAACACCACCTATCCCCTAATAGTAAGAATACCCGTTAACTGTAACTTTTTTCGGTACACTTGCTTCAAAAAAGTAGACGACTCATTCACATTCATGATCACAAGTAACGTCCTATTGGTGACTTCCATACTGTAAGTTTAATAATTACAGTTACCTTTGTCAAGGTATTCATCATAATTGGACTGTTCTCCATAACAATGATGCCTGTATTCTTTTGACCTAAACTTAGTTTTATTTCTTATACGATTGGATAGCATCTGATTTCTTATATAATCACTGCATTATTATCGGCAGCAAACAGTAATGTCGAAAAACTTCATCTCAAAAATAAGGCGTTATTAGCTGCAAATAGTCGGCTTTCCTTAACCCAACACACTATAACGCCTCTCTTTTCGCCGAACCGCTTGTTTTAGCTCCAGCCCCAGAAGAAGCCGTCTCTTTCCCAAGCAGCCTTCCCCTTATGCAGCTTACGGAAGACTTTCTTTACTTCTTTGTCGATCGAAGCATTGCCATGCTCATTCACATATATAAACGATTCGCCAAAATGGCTCTTAATATGCTCAACTGCAGCACTTTGATGCAATATTCCTTTTTCCTTTAATTCGTTCAGCATCCAATCTGCAACCTCATTAGCGGTATAAGACATTACGCTCACCCCTTCATCAAATAAACGCTGTAACTATAGCATACTTCGATGTCATTCTTCAATAAAGGCACATTTCCAAGCGAATTGACAGTCTATCGTAATTTCCTCTATATTATATTTATCACAATTTAATTTTGTTAAATTTAGAATTAGCGCATGTATGACATACACAAACAAATTCACCTTCCTACGGAGGACAACAGCATGGATAGCAACGATATTTTAAAACTCGACAATCAAATCTGCTTCGCCTTTTATGCCTGCTCTAGAGAGATCACAAAGTTGTATCGCCCAATGCTGGAGAAGATCGACCTAACCTACACGCAATATGTCACAATGCTTGCTCTTTGGGAGCAGGACCACGTGACCGTAACTGCGCTCGGCAACAGGCTTTATCTCGATTCCGGCACCTTGACGCCATTGCTTAAGAAGCTTGAAGCTGCCGGACACCTCACTCGTACGCGTGACCGCAACGATGAGCGCAGCGTGCTGGTGGAGCTTACAGAGCAGGGCCGAGCTTTGAAGGAGCAAGCCATCGACATTCCTTACCAGCTTGCATGCAAGCTGGACGGCACACCTCAAGAAGGCGCTGCTATGCTTGAGCTCATGCATCAGTTCCTACACCGAATACAGCAAGGCCCAGTCAAAGACTAACAGTAAAATATTCGCTCCCACACCACCTATTCAGGAGGGATTTAACCATGGCTACACCTATTCACCGGCGCTTTGGCCAGACGGATTTGCAGTTATCTCCACTTGGCCTTGGCTGCTGGCAATTCAGCAATGGCAAAGGTCTTGTCGGAAGGTTTTGGCCTGTTCTGAAGGGCGAAATCATTAATGATATCGTCAAAACAAGCTATGAAGGCGGTATTAACTGGTTCGACACCGCTGAAATTTACGGAAATGGCCAATCTGAGCAGCTGCTCGCTCAAGCCTTACGGGAGACGATTCCTGCGGATGATCCCGTCTTTATCGCAACAAAATGGTGGCCAATCCTGCGTACCGCCAGCAGCATCGGACGTACGATTGATGAAAGAATTAAGCTGCTTGAAGGGCGTACCATCCATCTTCATCAGGTGCATCAGCCCTTCTCCTTCTCCACCGTGAGCAGCGAGATGAAGGAAATGGCGAAGCTGGCTGCTGCCGGTAAAATCCAGCATGTCGGTGTAAGTAATTTTTCCGCTAAGCAAATGCGCGAGGCTGACCGAGTACTTCGGGAGCACGGCTTGCAGCTCGCTTCAAATCAAGTGAAATATAATTTGCTGGATCGTCGCATTGAGCACAACGGCATACTCGAAACAGCACAAGAGCTAGGTTGTGCGATTATCGCTTATTCTCCGCTGGAGCAGGGCATATTAAGCGGAAAGTTTCATCATGATCCCGCACTGATCAGTGCTATTAGCGGCCCTCGCAAATGGACACCTGCATTTCAAGCCAGCGGCCTCAAACGCTCAAAGCCGTTGATCGATTCATTAGAGCAGGTGGCTGTCCGTTACGAGGCTACTGCAACACAAGTCGCGCTAAACTGGCTTATCCACGCGCATGGCGACACGGTGTTTGCTATTCCGGGAGCATCAAAAATTCATCATGCCGAGCAGAACGTGAAAGCAATGCACTTCAAGCTGACAGCAGATGAAATCCGTGAAATCAGCGAAGCTTCAAAATTAGCAGCTCGGTAAGTCATCCTCTCGATTAAAAAATATAAAATTCGGTTTTTGGAGGTTTTCAAATGTCCTTATACAATATCGAAGTATCGACTATTAGAGGTGAAGCTCAGACACTCGCTCCCTATAAAGGACAAGTGATGCTGATCGTGAATACCGCAACCAAATGCGGCTTCGCGACGCAGTTCAAGGGTCTTCAGAAGCTACACGATACGTATAACAAGCAGGGATTTTCCGTCCTTGGTTTTCCCTCCTCACAATTCGCTAACCAAGAATTAGCCGACGATAGCAAGGTCGCAGAAGCATGTGAGCTCAATTTCGGAGTATCGTTCCCGTTATTCGCAAAGATCGATGTAAACGGCAGTACTGCCCACCCTCTTTTCCGGCATTTAACGAATGAAGCGCGCGGTTTTCTAGGTACAAGATCAATCAAGTGGAATTTCACTAAGTTTCTTGTCGATCAGAACGGAAAGGTATTAAAGCGCTTCGGCTCCAAGGATACGCCCGAGAAAATCGAAGGCCATATCCAGAAGCTGCTGCAAATATCTTAACTTTTGATTTCTAATTCTAAATTAAGCCCATTCTCATTGATTCTCTAAAATATAAATAACCTCATCCACGCTCATCTCCCGCTCTACCTGCTCCTTCATATCCTTCAGCCGCACCAAGCCGGCCTGCCATGCTGTTTCTCCTACCATCAGCGCATAACGAGTTCTGCTGCTCGCTGCCGATGCAAGAATATTTTCAGGTTTCCGCCCGCTTGTATCTATCTTCACTCTAATGCCGCCAGCGCGGAGCTCCGCTGCAGTTTGCAGCAGCTCCGCAGCTGTCACTCCTATAGGAATAAGAATAACGGAAGCTGCTGCTGCAACCGTTTCTTTTTCACGTTCCTCAAGCAATGCCATCATAGACTCCATGCCAAACGATAATCCGACCGCACCATATTCAACATCGTCTGTGCCGACTAGTTGTCCAATTATTGCTTCATAACGTCCGCCGCCGCCCAAGCTCGATGAAAAACCTTTTGATACATCAAATACTTCATAAACCGTACCCGTGTAGAACGATAACCCGCACGCAAGAAAAGGATCAAACGTACAGACCGACTCTAATCCGAGCTTACGAAGAATATCTCGTACAGCAATGGTCTCTTGCGCCCCCGCACTGTTTTGCAGCTCATATTTGTCCAGCACCGCATCCAAAGTCGGTTCCTCCATCGTAATCAACTCCATAATCGAAGCAGTCATTTCGAAAGCCAACCCTTTCGCGATAAGCTCCTCCTTCACGCCATCATCTCCGATTTTCGCAAGCTTATCTAAAGACAGCATGACAGACAGAGAGTCCTTGTCCGGAATACCAATGGCAGTGAGCACCTCGCCTAGAAATCGCCTATTATTCCATTTCAATTGGATATCCAGCTTGAGCGTACTAAACACATCAACCGCCAGCTGCATCAATTCTACCTCAGCCTGCGGGCCGCTCACCCCAACAACGTCTGCATCACATTGCATAAATTCACGCAGTCTCCCGCGCTTAACAGGTCCATCTCGGAAAACCTTTCCCATTACATATCGTTTAAAGGGCAATTCAACAAGATCAGTTAGCTCAGTAGTCACCATTTCATCAAAGTCATAGAGCTCAAACTTTTCCCATAACGTCTCCTGTATCTTCCTTCTAATCGCCTGCTCTTTGCCAAAATAATTATAGGTCCCTTTTACATTTTGCATCACGATCATTCCTCTCTCGGTTTATTGGAATAAAAAAAACGCGCAGGACCTCATGGTCCTGCGCGCATCGTATGCTGCAGGGAGGCCAACGCGAGAAGCGCTAGCCCACCCTGAATGTTGATCAGGGGTGCTAACGCTTGGTGAAATGATGAAGCTGATTCAATTGGAATGTGTACATATGACCCAATCCCTTCGACTGAATTAATGTGATTATAGCGAATCATCGCTTATCGTGCAACACCTTCGTTCCACAGTACTGAGCGCAGTATCTTCGCCGCTCTCTTAAACAACGGTAGCCTTTTGTTATTTTGTTAGGTTAATAACTAACTCAATGAAATATAAATTCAGCTAATTATACCCTTAACTATCTAGCAGCAGGTAATTACGATGGATTCGCATTTAAATCAATCTATATGCTATTATAAAAGTTGGAAAACCAAGGCGGATGCTGCGCAAATCGGTTCGATCCGAAGTCATTTGCATTCGCAAATTTAAGGAGGATATTGAAATGTTGTTTAAAAACAAACGTCTAGGGATGATGATGCTCCTCATGCTCGCCCTGCTCGTTGTGGCATCGGGCTGCGGCGCTAATGGAAGTAAAGAAGGGAACAAAAACGCCGGATCAGGGGGCGGCAGCGCAAACACAACTACCCCGACGGAAACACCTGCGGAGGACGGCCCTGAGCTTCTTGGCTCGGACAAGCATCCCGTTGTAACCATTCAACTAAGCAATGACAAAATCATTAAACTTGAGCTATATCCAGAGGTTGCACCTAATACCGTAAACAACTTTATCTCCCTTATTAACAAAAACTTTTATGACGGCGTTATTTTCCACCGTGTTATTCCAGGTTTCATGATTCAAGGCGGGGATCCCGAAGGTTCCGGAATGGGCGGCCCAGGTTACAGCATTCCAGGCGAGTTCCAAAGCAACGGCTTCGAGAATAAATTGAAGCATACACGCGGGATACTCTCCATGGCTCGTACTAACGATCCAGATACAGGCGGTTCGCAATTTTTCATCATGGTGGCAGATGCTCCTTCGCTCGATAACGAATACGCCTCTTTCGGTAAAGTAACAGAAGGCATGGACGCCGTCGATGAAATCGTCAATCAAGAGACTGATGCAAGTGATAGACCAAAAACACCGATCTCCATGAAAAAAGTAACCGTAGATACGCTCGGCATGACGTTTGAAGAACCAACCAAAACAAATTAACAGCAGAATTTGAGAGAAGGGCTAAGCCCTTCTCTTTTTTTATAATTGACATCGCAATAATTAGTACTATATAGTACTAATATGAAAACTAATTCAAAATTATCCAATCGCGAGATTGCGCTCCAGACAGCTACCAGCCTTTTTTTGAGCAAAGGTTATCTAGTTACCAGCATGGATGATATCGTTGCTGCGAGCAAAGTATCCAAGACTAATATTTATTACTATTTCAAGAGTAAGGAGGAGCTGTTGTCCACCATTATTGAGCAGATGACTGAGCGATACGAAACACTTATCGCCCATATCGCCTCCCAAACTGAGCTGCCGATCATGGAGAGACTCACTAAGCTGATGCATGTGCTTATCGATCAAGACATCGATTGTCTCGGAGGCTGTCCTTTTCTTACACTTTACACACAGACACCTATGGAAGCAGCTGCGATCCGTGAACAAATCAGCCTTTTTTTCACCAGACAACTGACGATTCTCGAACAGCTTATTACAGAGGGCATCGCTAGAAATGAAATTAACAGAAACCTGTCTCCGCAGCCGACGGCTTCCTTAATTTTGTCCACGATCGAAGGCGGACTGTTCCTGCAGCATGCCAAACAGGATTCAACCATCCTACAGCAATCGCTTCATACTTTAGCTTCTATGCTGAAGTAATTTTTTTACTCAAATTAGTACTAAGTAGTATTACTAATAAATTTGAAGGAGTGTATTCATCATGGCAAATGTATTCATTACGGGCGGAACTGGTTTTGTTGGCTCGCAGGTTGTCAAACAGCTTGCAGCAAGCGGCCATCACATTACCGCTTTAGTCCGCTCCCATAGCAAGGCCGCTAAGCTCATGGAGCAAACCAATACGAAGGATTACAACTTCCTATCCGTTGTTATTGGAGACCTGACGAAACAAGGACTCGGCTTGTCCGCAAGCGACCGCCTTGCCCTACAAAGCGTTGACGTCATCATTCACGCTGGCGGACCGATGGATATTCTGCTAACTGAGCAGCAGGCCAAGCAGGTTTTTCTGGATGCAGCTGACTATTTAGCAACACTCGCAAACGAGCTTTACCAAAGCGGAAGTTTCCGCCATTTCATCCATGTCGTTGGCTACAAGAGCCCTGTAACGGATCAAAATTTAAATGAAACCACAGCTATAATGAAGCTGTTAGAGCATGAATCGCCTTATGAGAAAATGAAGATTACTGCCGATCTCCACATTCGTCATCAAGCTAAGCAAAGCGGATATTCACTTTCGGTCGTTCATCCAAGCGTGGTCATCGGCGAATCTGCCACTGGCAGCACAGAGCAAACCGGAGGACTCGGTATTTTAATCGCAGCATCTAGAAGAAAGCTTATGGGGGGGTGCCTGGAGGCAAGAAGCACTGGCTCCCGCTCGTCCATGTGGATCATACAGCCGCTTTCATCGCAGCTCTAGCAAACGAACAACATCCTTTGAACCAAACCTATTATTTACTTGATGAACAATCAGCCAGCCCTAATATGACCCAGCTTATTAAACTCATTAACAAGGAACTCCGCGTTCCTGCTCCAATCAGTTCTATCCCTCTTGCACTACTAGCAAAGCTGTTAAAAACCCGTATTGGCCGCAAGCTAGGCATTCCAAAGGAGTCGCTCAGCTTTATTGTCGATCACAATTTCCAGGTACAAAGCACTCAGCATATTCAGCAAAAGTATTCCCTGCCCAGATCTGTGAATGCTTCAATCCTCCCGCATGTGATCGCCGACTTAGACTATCGTCTATCACATGGCTCGCTGAACCACCCTCACTTCCAACGCAGCAAACGAGGCCCGCTCGCTACTCTTGAGAAAACAGGCAGCGGGAATCCAATATTGCTGCTGCCCGGCACCTTCAGCGGCGCGGACTGTCTTCTTCCGTTAGCTTCGGAGCTGCATGGTCGGCAGGTGTGGATTGCTGATCTGCCTGGCTTTGGGCGCTCCCCCTATCACCATCATCCCGCAAACGTAGTCGAGAGTCACGTAGATGCCATTATGTCGGCAGTTGCGGCGCAGCAACAATCCGTTACTTTAATTGGCCACTCCTATGGCGCTTTACTAGCAGCCAAGGTGATGGAACGAATGCCGGATCGCATTCATGCGGTATATTTGCTGCAGCCCGCGCTTCACCCTGCAAACGCTCAGTTTAAAAATCAGCTCGTTAATCGAATGATTTTGCCCCATTTATCTCAGGCCGCCTTCACCAAGAAGCTTGTATCACAGGGATGTTTCGAGAGCTTAAATCAAATACCTAAGAGCTACACCGAATATGTCATGAGCGAGCTTAGCTCACCGCGCGTGAGAACGACGCTCGCTGATACGATGGCTGCGTTATCGAAAGCCGAACACTTCGAGCTCCAGCCAGAACGGTGGAACGGCAAACAAATTAGTATTATTTGGGGTACACAGGATCGTGTATACGCAATGCCCAAAGCATATAGCACAGTCCCTACTCAGCTTATAACGAGCGGTCACCACTTTCCCCTCTCACATCCAGTTGAAACCGCACAGCTATTATTTCAAGCAGGGCTCTAATTTATATGAGCTGCTTTAAAAAACAAGGGACGCTTCGTCATTATTACGAGACCGTTCCTCTTTTTTTGCGCATAGATTTAAGCACTGGGCAATGACGGTTGACACTTTCGACCCTCAATGCTATGGTGGACGTCAGAAGGCATTCTGCTATTGACGCGGGATGCCTATCTGTATGGTTGGTAAGGGAGGATACTTCGAGTATGATTCAGGTTAAAGAATTTATTGATACAGATTCGGTTTTTGCAGAAAAAAGAGCTAATGAGTTTTTGGCAGAGCTGAACGACGATCAAGTCATTAATATTTGTTATGGCTCCATGATCAAAACAACGACATCAGGAAACGCCTATCAACGCAGCACTATTCTGGTCGTCTATAAGCAAAATAAAGAAAAAGAATAAAGAAAGCGGGTGATCCTATCATTAAGCCTCGTCGAGATAATCCAACATATCATGAGACGCAGGGAAATGAGGAAAAGGACATTCGGAGCACCAAAAAAGATAAGTGGGAAATATTTTTTTGCACTCTTTCATCCACGGCAGCAATTGGTTTGATAGCTATAGCTGTCGGCTATGCCATCTATGTATGTTTCATTAAATAGAGGCTGCTGTCTTGGAACCGCTATCACTTATTTTAATTGGAGGTTGACTATGAAATATTTAACTTTTAATCGTGCGTTTTTATTAAAGAGCGGAATATTCACAAAACCTTAGCTTCCTTTTCCCTCCCAGACAACAGCAAATAAGCAAGCACTCGTCGCCTATCCATGGCGCCAGCTGCTTGCTTATTTGTATTTCTTTTGTATTTACAAGCAATTCCGCGCCCGTAGATTAAACCGAGGTAACACAAAAATCTAGAAAAAAACTCATTCCCTTAAAACTCAAAGGAATGAGACTTTGCTGGAAACGATATTACGCTCGCGGCAGTGTGACTGTAACCGTCGTACCCGCTGCGGGCTGGCTTTGCAAAATAATGCTGCCTCGATGCAGAGCCACCATTTTTTGCACAATAGATAGTCCTAGCCCGCTTCCTGCGGAAGTATAATTACGGGCTTTATCCGCCTTATAGAATCGATCAAAAACAAACGGAAGGTCCTCTTCTGGTATTCCCATTCCCTTATCCTCTATCACGACGGTAATAACGTCACTCTCCGTTATTTTAATGCTAATTGGCTGCCCTGCATCAGAGAACTTAATACTGTTGGCGATCAGATTCAGCCATACCTCATAGAGAAGCTCTTGATCGGCATGAATGACGATGTCCGGCAGTTCAAGCTCCAATTGCAGATCCTTCTCCGTCCATTGCCATTCCAGCGTAATTAATAGCTGGCGTATTTGTTCGTCTAGGCGAAAGTCAGTCTTATGGAGCGGCTTACTATCTTTGTCTAGAGCAGCCAGCGTTAGCAGCTGCTTGCTTAAACGAGATAGACGCTTGCTTTCCTTCTCAATAATGGTCAAATAGCTATCCGTCTGTTCCGGTGTCGTTTCCTTATCAAGCACCGCCCGAGCTAAGCCCTGCATGGAAGTAAGCGGCGTTTGAAATTCATGGGAGACGTTCGCAACAAACTCTTGCCTCATCTGATCCAGCTGCTTAATTGCCACCGCCATGGCCGAGAAATTGCGTGCCAGTTCTCCAATCTCATCCTTGCGTGACAGCTGCAGCCCTGCTTCAAAATCACCTGCAACAATCTTCTTCGTTGCTCTTGTCAGCTCATTGACCGGCTTTACAATAAGGCGTGATAAGAAAACGATAAGCAGCAAACTAATTATAAAAGTAGCGCCGATCAATACAGCTGCAATAATACGAATTTCTCCAATTTGCTGCTGCAAATCAGGACGGATAAACAGAGCTGCTTTCCCCTCCTGCGTCTGAATCCTCAAACCCGCTGTATTCAAAATACTATTTTTGAAATAGGAAAACAGCTCCAGTCTGCCCTTCTGTTCCTCCAATCCTCTGTACATAGTCCCGTTCAACACGGATTGTATTTGCTCCTCGCTCAGCTTCCCATGCTTAAAGGGCGAGCCATAGACTTGTTCCTGCATATCTTCTCGAACCAAAAAAATCTGATAAC
Source organism: Paenibacillus sp. J22P15 (assembly GCF_056269345.1). Taxonomy (NCBI): domain Bacteria; kingdom Bacillati; phylum Bacillota; class Bacilli; order Caryophanales; family Paenibacillaceae; genus Paenibacillus; species Paenibacillus sp. J22P15. Next base: position 77,550 of record NZ_JBWDNT010000009.1, on the reverse strand, counting down.
CAAGCGCGGCAATATGTGTCAAATAGCTATCCAAATCCATTTCCGGATTTTGCTCATATTGGGCACTTATATTTTGGGCAATTGCGATCATTTTTTGTTCATTGCTTGATTGTTGATTATTTTGATAGTACAGGCTTGTGAACAGCAAACCAAGAATGAGGCTGATCATAGCGACCATCACAAACGTGAAGACGATACGTACATATAACGATTTCATCCCTCGTGCACCTCCAGCTTGTAGCCGAGACCTCGAATCGTAGTAATCGTAAAATCATTCTGGCAGTCCGCGAACCGCTCGCGCAGTCGTTTTATATGAACATCAACCGTGCGGCTGTCCCCTTTGAAATCTGCGCTCCAAATCAGCTGAATAAGCTGCTCCCTCGTATAAATACGGCCTGGATGGCTGGCGAGCTGCGACAGCAGCTCAAATTCACGCAGCGGCAGCGTAATTATTTCATCGCCTATTTTGATTTCATAACCTCTGCGATCAATAGATACGCTCCCGAGCTTGATCACCTCGGAGGATACAAGGCGATAGCGGCGCAGCAGTGCTTTTATTCGAAACAAAAGCTCCTTCGGTTCAAATGGCTTGACCAAATAATCGTCCGTTCCGGAATCAAACCCTTGCTCCTTATCCTCCATCTCCCCTCTTGCAGTCAGCATAATGACGGGAATGTCATAATGGTCTCTTATTTCACGGCACAGCTCGTAACCATTTTTTCCAGGCATCATAATATCGACGACAGCAAGATGAACCTGCTCGTTCTCAAGCAGCACAGACGCCGCTTGTCCATCCTCCGCTTCGAGCACGACGTAGCCGTCCTTCCCTAAGACGAATCGCAGCAGCTCTCGAATGGAGGAATCATCGTCTACAATTAACACGTGCATTCGCATTTGCTTGCTCCCTATAGATAATCTTATTTATCGTTATTGGCTCTATTATACTCCTCTATGCAAGCAACAAGAAAACACCCGTATTCGAAGGCGGTAAACGCATCTCCTACCGGTGTCATTCGCATATAGCGCCCATACAAAACATTTTAATAGATAACCGTACCTATGCCTATCCTTGCCGCAATGCCAAGCCGCTCCTCTGTACTTTCACCCTCCCACCACACGTCCCTCACCGATAAGCCGCGCAAATATTCGTAGTCTGGATGAACGACGATATCTTGCAAATATGCCGATATGCTGGCGTTCTCAAACCGCATGCGGTTCAGCGCACGAATAATATCTTTACCGGATTCAATACCGATTCCATGCCCAAAGTACAAGTCATCGTCCAGCATGATGACGTTTTCGCCCTGCCATTCAGGTGTTTCCGGATCATGCTCCGGGTTTTTGAAATAAAGTGCATCGCCGGGGTAGGCTTCGTTTTTATTAAAAGTTGTAATCAAGCTCAAATCACGGTCGTATTGCCAGTCGCGCAAAAATAAGTTTTTAAAATAAGCGTTAAACACAGCATCGCCAACCGTATCCAGTACCGCCTTATAAAAAATAATAATAATTGCACCCGCACACTCGAAGCCGTACAAATGTCCATTCTCAAAAATATCATTTATGCCAACAGAAGGCAGCACGCCTCCCTTTAGCTGAAAGCCGCCATTCTCCGTACGCGTCCAATATTGCTCATTGCACTTCGAGCCGGCAAAGGTCGCAAAGCTCACTCCGCTCGCATACAGCGCTTTTGCTGCCTCAACGGTATGCATTCGCATTTTCAGTTCGAACTCCAATGCATCATCAGACGGATAGCGATAGACAATCTGACTGTTCTGCTTTTCTTTCAGTATTTTCCTTTCAATTTCCGTCAACGTTAGAGGATTAAGCGTAAACGTCGGACTGCCTGATACAAGTATCACCTTCGGTTTCCTCCATTTCATTCATAATCGTATAGGTTATTGTACGTATAAAATAAAAATTGGTGAGTAGTGATCAAGCTGAACCTGCGCGCATGCCGTCGAAAAAGCTGAATGAGCAAGCTAGATTGATTGCTGTCAAATAGTTTCACAAGCAGCAGAAGGGGCTGTCCCAAAAGTCATCAAAGATGACGATGGGATAGCCCCTTTCTATTCAGAACAAATATGGTTCCCAAATTCACTACACAGTCGAATGTTCTTCCGATCGCTGTTGTTCGCGGAAACCTGCCCTTGTTAGGATGGAAGTACCAACATCTAGGAATCGTTCATACCTCTTTGCTCATTTATCTGTTTCTTCTGTATTCTCTTCATCCCATAACAGCCTCATTTCCGCGGAAACCGCGAGCAAATGATTCAGCGTTCCTTGAGCTTCTATTTTCCCATCTTTCATAACGATAATATGGTCAGCTCGCTGCAGAGCTGTCTTGCGATGAGAAACAATTAGGCATGCTGCATGCGGCATTTTCTCCACTCGCTCCCAAAGCAGCTTCTCTGTTGTCACATCCAGCGCGCTCGATAAGTCATCGAATACGAGCAGCTCCGGCTCACGGATGAACATCCGAGCAGCAGCTGTTCGCTGTGCCTGCCCCCCAGACAGCTTCACGCCGCGCTGGCCGATCATCGTTTCGAGGCCCTGCTCAAGCTGCAAAATATCTTTGTCCAGCACAGCCGTATGGATTGCTCTCTGCTTACGGTCTAGATCATCAGGCAATCCGAGCAAAATATTCGTTTGCAGCGTCTCGCTAAACAAATTAGGCACCTGCGAAGTATAGGCGCTTCGCGGCGGAGCAAAAAAAGTGTCCGGATTCGACACAAGCCTATCATTCCACCATATTTCTCCCGCTTGCAGCGGCAGCAGCCCCAGCACGGAGCGGAGCAGCGTTGTTTTGCCAGAGCCAATTCGCCCTGTTACAACAGTAAAGCTGCCCCTTGTAAGCTCCATGCTGATATCCTCAATTCCTCTGCCTGAATCTTTATAATGATAGCTGAGTCCTCGTATCGAAAGTGTGTGAAACCGGGCGTCATTTGCACCTTGCATTGTATCCCCGCTCTCCTCCGGAAATGAACCATTTAGCTGCAAAGAGCGATGCTCAGTAAGCTTATCGGTTGATGCGCCTTGTAACAACTGCACCATCCGCTTAAAGGAAATGCCTGTTTGCTGTACAGTAGCTAAAAACCTGCCAAAAAAAGCAGTGAAATCAGTCACGAACGTCAAATAGTAGACAAATAACGCAAAGTCACCGACACTCAGCTCCGAGCGCTGCATGGCGGAAGCGCCTAGAAGCAAAATAAATCCTGTTCCTAAATTAACGATATTCGCAAATACAGAATCCAGTATAGAGGTAAATAATCGATCCTTGAGCGCAGCCTGTCTACGCTGCTTATTTAATAGACGCAGTCTCTCGATAAACCGATTCTCAGCACCAGCAAGCTGAATAGCCTGCACCGAGCTGAACATTTCACCCACCATACCCGTTACTTTGCCCGTTGCATCACGACTGGTAGCACGGTAGGATTGCAGGCGCTTTGAGGCAATCTGAGTGACCGATACAACGAGAACCAGCGGAAGAAAAACATAACAGGTAATACTAACGTTAACACGCAGCAAAATAATGATTGCAGCAGCAGCAAATAACAATTTTCCAATGAAATCAAGCGTCCAGCTGATCGCGTCCTCTGCTTGATTGGCATCGTCGCGAAATTGTGTAGCCGCCTCGCCTGGCGAGCACGGAATCGCCGCCGCTGCCGGCTGTCGCAAAATCCAGCGCAGCATGTTCCACCGCAGCAAGGAGCTCATGTTAAAGCGATGAATCGTATCCGTTAATGCGCCGCCATAGATCATGACGATTCTAGCCACCGCTACGGCCATCAGCAGGACAGCCAAGTTTGAAGCGCTAAGCGACCAACTCGCTTGACCTGTCAGCGAATCAAAAAACTGCTGAATAATTAACCCGGGCAGCAGCGGGAAAAGATGAATGCCTGCCCAAAGTATAGCGTTTGCTGTATAGAGCACCGGGCGGTAACAAATGAGACGCCACATCGCTTGTATCGTAGACATTTCTTTGCTGTTCATACAAGCACCTCCGCTGCTCCGATTTGTAGTAATTGGTATAACCTCGAATTGGGATCAGCCGCGAGCTGTGATCTTACGCCTGATTCCACGGTCGTTCCTGCATCCAGAATGAGAATGTCATCTGCTCGTTTAATCGTGGCAAGCCGGTGGGCAATTATAATTGCAGTGCGACCTGCCAGCAGCTTGTCGATTGCTCTCTCAATATGCAATTCAGTCGCTGGATCAAGCCTTGAAGTTGCCTCATCGAGAATGACGATACCGGGATTAGAGAGAAAAGCACGAGCGAATGCAAGCAGCTGCGCCTCGCCTGCCGACAAGCCGCTTCCCCCCGAGGCAAGCTGTGTATCCAGCCCTTCCCCAAGTGAAGCCAGCCAGCTTCCTAACCCGAGATCATCGAGCACTTCATGAAGCCGTTCATCTGAAATCGATTTATCGTAAAGGGTGAGGTTATCACGCACAGACGCTTGAAACAGCTGAATATTTTGAGAAACCATTGCAATTCGGCTGCGCAGGTTTGGCAACGAAACATGTCGAATATCCGTTCCATTCAGCTGGATCGCACCTTCTTTTACATCATAGAAACGAACGAGCAGCCGCGCTAATGTGCTTTTTCCGCTCCCTGTCCGCCCTAGCAATCCGAGCACTCGCCCAGGCTTAAGCTCAAACTGAACATTTTGGAGCACATACTCCTCGTTACCGTCGCCGCCCTCGCCAGAATAAGCAAATGACACATTCTGATAATCAACAGAAAGAGCGCCTTCAGACAATACATCAGCTTTTTCTTTCTCTTTAAGCTTAGATTCGGTCGCAAATAGTCCGCTAACCCTTACAATACTAGCATCCGCCCGCTGTAAATCTTGAATTTGAGTGCGAATTTGCTCTAGCGGATGATTGAGCAGCTCCGTATACGTAAAGACCAAATAAATCGTGCCTAGGCTCATCGCATCCGTTGTCCACAAATAGGCGCAATATAATAAAGCCAACGATCGACCAAGAGTGAATACAAAGATCGTCGATACCCACATCGAATAACCGCCAATACTTGCTTTCAGAGTAATCGGCAATATTTTGCGGAGCAGTCCATGAAACCGCCTCATAACAAATTCACTCGCTCCATTTGCCCGTGTATCCTCAGTACCAGCCAGATGCTCGCCAACAAATCCATAAAACTCTGCGTGTGCTTCGCTTGATTTTACCCAAAATGGCGAGAACGCCGTCCGAATTCGTTGGAGCACAAATATCGTTAATATGACGAATACAGTCATGCCTGCTCCTAATCGCCAATCCTCCCGAAACATCAACACGAGTACACCTGCGATAAGCAAAAGGTTGGCAACCAACATAAATATGAAGTTGGAGAAGAAATGCGACAGCTCATTCACATCGCCATCAATCCTTTGAATCATCTCACCGCTCGTTCGTTCTTTGTGAAAAGATTGATCGAGGTGAAGGCAATGCTTCGCCAAATCGCCTCTCAGCTCATTCGTTGCTGTCCAGCCAACCTGTTCTCCGATATAACCAGAAGAAACACTGGCAAGCTGATACAGAAGCGCAACTGAAATGAACAGCAACGCACTGCCTATCAGGTCATTAATTTGAACGCCTGGCTGTAGGGCGCTATCAATAAAATGCCGAATGATTTGTGGATTCCAAAGCTGTAAACCAATACTGGCAAGAAGCAGTCCCGACAGCAGCACTAACTTGCGCCGCTCATGCTTTAAATAAGTGTTTAACAATTTCCAATATTGTTTCATGGGAATATTCATTTTCGATTACCTCCAAACAGCGGGGTTCTTCATCCATATATTTCATATTCATCTTAGAATGGAGAGAGGATTGGTGGCAAGGTAAAGAACAGCTATAGCTGCTCTGCACAGAACAAGAAAAGAGCTGACCCTTAAATAAGGACCAGCTCTGCATCTTTTTTTTGCATATTTACACACAAAGCAGATTCACACTCATTCGTGCATTATTTCTCGAGCAAACCAGCCTTCACCAAGCCGTTCCGAATCCCTTGCTCATCAACATGCGTCGTCACATAATCCGCAAATGGCAGCAGGTTCGGATGTGAGTTGCCCATAGCAACGCCGAAGCCGACTGTTTCCAGCATTTCAATATCATTCAGCCCATCGCCAAAAGCAACCGCATCCGCAGTCGTCATGCCTAGCTTATCAAGCAAAGCCTCAATTCCTTGTGCCTTCGAGCCTCCAGCAGGAAGAACATCAATGGCTTGAGGATGCCAACGAATAAGCTTCAGCTCGTCATGCAGTCCATCATACAGATGCTCATCGTGGCTCTCACAGTGCAGGAACACTTGGAAAATATCGTCCGTCTTCCAGAACTCTGGATTATAGCCCGGCAAATCCACTTTCAAAGAATTAACGGAATCTATAATAAAAGGATGATCCTCTTTGTCAGCAAAGAAGTTATGCTCCCCTTCAAAAACAAGCCCGTGATTATGCTCAGCTGCAACCTTAACGAGTCTCTCCAGTCGACCCTTCTCAATCTCACGTCGATAAAGCGGAGTTCCCTTGTAGACAACATATCCGCCATTTAGACATACGAATGACTCGATTCCGAGCTGCTCAGCGAGCGGCTTAATAAAGTAAGGTGCTCTGCCTGTTGCAATTACTGGCTCAACGCCGCTTTCCTTCAGCTCAGCAATCGCCTTAATCGTATCTGCTGGTATTTCTTTATGCTCGTTGATCAATGTTCCGTCGATATCAAAAAATACAATTTTGTACCCCATCTTCTCTTCTCTCCAATCCGTAGTCGCAGACGTCCGGCGCCTGTCCTTTTTATATAGTATAAAGAATCCGACTCGGAAAAGAAATCATTGACCGTATACCGGAATAAAAAGAAGCACCAGCTGCGGCTGATGCTTCTTCGTTATTCATAGGGTTACCAGCCAAAGTCTAGCCCTTTGCCCGTCTCGACAAAGGTCTTCAAATTACTAATAATCATCCACCACTGACTATCCACTGTTGCGAGCGAAGGGTGATTTTCAGTAAACTGATCATTGACTAGAGTTAATTTCGTTGTTGCTCCAACCTCTTCTAACGTAAAGGTAATTCTGGACTCCAGCTCCGCATGGTTCGGACGGTAAGAGGGGCCTGGATGCTCCAATACGCTAAATATTTTATTCGTTTCATATGCTAAAATAGTACCATAAATGTGAACCGTCTCATCACCTTCCGTACCGGGACCAACGTATTGAAAGGAAGAACCCGCTTCAAAGGCGGAATTAATGACGCAGCCAAAAAAAGTTTGCCGCGTTCCCTCCGGCGATACTAACGCATCCCATACCTTCTCAGGCGCTGCACCGATATAAAACTCATATTTAAACTCCATGTGTTACACTCCTTTTTTGATTTCATTTCATGTTTGCAGCAGTAAATAGCTGACGTTTTCTAACCGTAGTATAAAGCTATTTGAATGGATAGTATTGTAAAAACGCGACAATTCGATCATTAGGAGAGATTGATAGATGAAAGCTATCGAGCAAAAGCGCAGCATGGGTATTTTGCAGATGAACGAGGCCGAGAAAAAATTTCATATTGCCCGTTATGCCCCTTCCGAGTCTCTCCAGCATTTCGTTAAGCACTATTGGATCGTGAGCTGGAATTTGGAAGAACAAGCACCATATTTGCAGGATGTTGTTCCGAATCCTTGTGTCAATTTAGTTATAGAAAACGATAAAAGCGGCATTTATGGCGTTGCCAGCCGGATGTATACGAAGACAATTGAAGGAAAAGGACAAGTATTCGGCGTGAAATTCCAGCCTGGAGGGTTTTATCCTTTCGTAAAAACACCTCTTTCGAATCTTACTGATCAAGCGATGTCGATTGAAGCTGTTTTCGGTATAGAGGCTATAGAATACGAGCAGCAGCTACGGTCCGCAGTGAACCCTGCTGAATTAGTCGCACTTACGGAAGCTTTATTTCGACGTCATCTCCCACAACAGGATGATTCGATTACGTTTATAAATTCAATCATCGCAAAAATTCTAGAGGACCATGAGCTGACCCGGGTGGAGCAGCTGTGCGAGAGCTTCAATATAAACAAAAGAACACTTCAGCGCCTATTTAACCAATATATCGGCATAAGCCCAAAGTGGGTTATTAAGCTATATCGATTGCAAAATGCGGCAGAAGCTATCGATAAGAACAGTCATTATGACACTTTAAAGCTGTCTGCCGAGCTCGGCTACTATGATCAATCTCATTTCATAAAGGATTTCAAATCCATTATCGGTAAAACGCCAGATGAGTATGCCAAAACGCTAGTTTTGTAGCACAAACATCGCTTGACTGCGGCCTGGAGCATCCTGTATATTTATAGAAACCAGTTCAATAAGTACGGCTTACGATGGAAGCACCCGTAAGAGATGGCGTATTACGCCTATCTTGCAGGTGCTTTTTTTGCGTTGTTTGCCTAAACCAAAGGAGGTTTTATTGATCATGCAATCCGTTACCAAAGCAACCGCAATCCTGCTTGTGCTCGTACTCGTGCTTGTTAGTCCAGCCGCTCTTGCCGCTGCATCGTTTGAGTTTAGCGTTACCGCCAAAACCGCTTTTGACAAAATGAAAGCAGCTGCGGATAAAGGGACCTCCGCCAAATTAACGTCGCATTACACTGAATTGCAGGCTAGCCAGAATCAGACCGTTGAATGGGATGTGCGAATAGACAAACTGCATTATCAGAATGAGGAGGCTGTGCTCGCTACGCGGAAGCGAATAAAAAAAGTGGACGCGGAGAAACTGATCCGCCTAGAAGCAGCTGTTACGCAAACAAAAAAGAAATACGAGCCCCTGTTCCATCTCTATGATACGTTGAACCAACAGCTTAAAATAGCCAAATCATTCAAGGATAAGATGCTGACGAATGTGCTAAAGCCTCAGGTTGAAACGACCAAAGCTGCCGTTTCGCTTGCCAAGCTGGATATACGCAGCAAAGAGACCGCCCTAAAGACAGCGAAAGCGAACAAAGCCAAAACGATCAAAAAATTACGTGAGCTTCTGAGCGGTATCGACCCGCTTAAGGTAAAAATTAAATCTTCCAAGAGTGTAATCAGCAGCACAAAGAAACAGTTTGCGACGGAGAGCTCGATTTTAAATCAGATGTTGAAAAAAGGGGACGTGTCAGCCACTTTAAGCTCCTTTATTAGAATGCTCGCATACACGAAACAAATTAACGAGCAGAAGCAAAAGACATATACATATGAGCAGCAAACGAAGATCATTATTGCTAAAGTCGACGCACAAATAGCAGCCAATAAGTAATATAAGCATCCAGCAAAAAAAGACGACCGCAGATCGTGAACGCCACGTCTTGGTCGTCTTCTATACTTTATATTGCAGGGAACTGCACCTCAACAATCGTGCCCTCTCCAAGCTTGCTGGATAGCGACAAGCGGCCGCCATGCGAGGACATAATTTTATCCACAATCATCATACCTAGCCCGTTCCCATCACGCCTTGTTGTATGAAAGGGCTGTCCGATACGCTCCATCACTTCATCCGTCATTCCAACACCATTATCGGTGAACCGAATACGTTGAAAGCTGTTCGCAACATCAAGTACGATGTTAACTTCACCGCCATAGGGCAGAGCTTCCAAAGCATTTTTTAAAATATTCAAAAATACCTGCTTCACTTGATCACGATCACACATAATTTTTACCTTCTCAACCATCTCACTACGCAGCCTAATGCCGTTCATCTCGAATTGCAATTCGAATACCGAAACGACCTCTTGCAAAATCTCGTCACAATATTCTTCCTTATACTGAACCGCTTGCGGTCTGCCTAATATTAAATACTCACCCACAATCGCATTCATCCGCTCCAGCTCCGACATCATCAAGTTGTAGTGCTGTGGATTGGTTGTTTTGCTGGACAATTGAAGCATGCCCTTCACCGTAGTCATCGGATTACGAATTTCATGCGCAATGCTGACAGCAAGCTGGCCTGCAAACACGAGCTTCTCGTTATTGCGAAGCAGCTCCTCCGCTATCTTCATCTCTGTAATATCCCGCAAACTTCCGACTACCCGGGTTAGCTTGCACTCATTATCGTAGATAGGAACCACATCAAGCATAAAGTAACGCAGCTTATCTTCTACTGGAATAGATAACTCTATGCCTACACAGGATTCATCACGTTTCAATACACGCTCGAAATAAGATCCAATGATGCCTACTTGAAATACACTCGTGCCTAGGCAGCTGCTCTCTTCATGAAGGGAATTGTTCAATATCGATTCGCAATAATCGTTGATTTCTACAATAACACCCTGCACATCTGCAATGATGACACCATAATAGTTTGTATCCAGAAGAACCTGGTTCAAGATTTGAAGCTGTGTATTATGCTTCCGCAATATAAGCTCACGCTCAATAGAATCCACAATCGTACATAAGAGCGCAAGCAAATGAGGATGAGCAAACTCCGTAGTGGTCATGATAGAAACCGTACCTAGCAGCTGACCGTTGTCCTCCATAAAGAAAGGCGCGGTATAACAAGCGGTCTCGTGCAATACTTTATGGTAATGGTCATCACCTACAAGTTGAATAGGCAGCTGCTGACGTAAGCTTAGTTCAATCGCACTCGTACCAATATCTTCAGAGTATCGTACACCTTCAACAACACCCAGCGTTCGAACCTGACTAATAATTGAGGCATTTCCTCTGAATTCAAGGATGTAACCTTCATTGTCCGATATGGCAAGGAAAAAGGGGTCATTTGCAACTGTCGATAAAAACTTTTCAACAAAAACACTAATAACCTCAATAATTTCTTTGTAATGTCCTTGCCGGGCTTTAAGCTCCTCATCAGAGAACCGCTGTGTAAAGACAGGCAGCACATCAGGATTCAGACCTCTCAACCGGCTTTGTCTATTTGATTCTATAATTAAATCGTTATTGATCATATGATGTACCAACTAACCTTTCTAGAACAGCTAGATTCCATTTTGTTGAACATTATCCCATATTCTAGCTCTACCTCTCACATTCCTTCCCATTTTTATTAAAATTCACTTAATATCTACATTTACCATCAAAAAGAACACAAATATTCGCTAAAGATGTATCACCAGGCCAAACCCCTGGTTTATTTTCGGTGCGTATGGTCATAATACTACTGCATTTTTCTATTAAATAATTGCTACCCCCAAATTTGGGGGTATGGTATGGTTATCTAAAAATGGAGGATTTTGATGAAAAGAACATTATTAGTGTTTCTCTTTCTAATTATAACATCAGTTATATATTTGGGATGCCAGGATGAAAATAGAACGTCAACGTTCGGGTTGTTCCACATCATTAATAAAGGTCACCCGTCTGTCATTCTTTGTCATTAATCATATGATTTACTCTAACTAACGAACAAAGCTGAAAATAAGTTGCGGAATAATTAACAATGAGGGACAATGTTTCGCTCCCTCATGTCTTCAAGCTCTGCTCTAGATCTTCAAGCAGATCTTCACTATCTTCAATGCCGACCGATATGCGTACTAATCCGTCCGTAATGCCAAGCTGCGCACGCCGCTCGCTAGGAATAGATGCATGCGTCATTCTTGCAGGCACAGATATGAGACTCTCTACTGCACCTAAGCTCTCAGCAAGTGTGAAATATCTCAACTTTCGGATCATCGCAGCCGCTTTCTCCGCACTGCCTACGTCAAATGATAGCATTCCGCCGAAGCCGCGCGCCTGCCGCTTGGTCAGCTCGTGCTGCGGATGGCTCAGCAGACCAGGGTAATAAATGCTTTGAACGGCTTCTTGTCCTGATAAATAAGAGACGATTGCCTTGGCGTTCTCCTCATGTGCTTCCATGCGCAGTCCAAGTGTCTTCAAACCGCGGATGAGCAGCCACGAGTCCTGTGGACCGAGTATTCCGCCTGTCGCATTTTGCAGAAAATGAAGCTCCTCGCCCAGCTTATCGTTGCTAACGACAACAAGTCCGGCAACAACATCACTATGCCCGCCGATGTATTTCGTAGCCGAATGAAGCACGATATCGGCTCCCAGTGCAATCGGGTTTTGCCAATAGGGCGTGCTAAACGTGTTATCCACGATAAATAGCAGCTGCCTAGCTTTAGCCCATGTCGCTACAGCCGCAATGTCCGTTACTTTAAGCAGCGGATTCGTCGGTGTTTCCACAAACAACGCCTTCGTATTTGGTTGAACCGCCTTCACTATTTCTTCTAGACTTGTCGTATCTGCAAAGGTCGCTTCAATGCCAAGCCGGCTCAGCACCTTCGTAACAATCCGATACGTCCCCCCATACACATCATCCGTCAAAATAATATGATCGCCTGTGCTCAGCATCGAAAATACAGCATGGATAGCCGCCATGCCCGAGCTAAATGCAAATCCTCTTGCACCTTCCTCCAGCTCAGCAATATACTGCTCCAGTGCATGACGCGTCGGATTGCCGGTACGTGAATATTCATAGCCCTTATGAACACCTATATCGTCCTGCTTATAGGTGCTGACCTGATAAATCGGTACGCTGACTGCACCTGTAAATGGATCAAATGAGCTGCCTCCATGAATGAGCCTTGTTTTTCGCCTCAGCTTAAGCACCTCCTTTGTAAATCTGTTTGCTTAAGTACCTCTCACTTCCATCTGGAAAAATAGTAACGATTCGGCTGCCCGGCGAAGCGATCTTTGCTTCAAGCAAGGCCGCATGCAGCGCAGCGCCTGATGAACTGCCCACAAGCATCCCCTCGAGCTGTGCCAGCTCCTTCACTCTTGCAAAAGCATCCTCATCCTTAATCGTGTGGATAGCATCGAAATAACTGCTGTCCATAAACGGAGCCAGCGACTCTACGCCAATTCCCTCTGTCCTGTGGGGGCCCAGAGCTCCACCAGCAAGTATAGAGCCTTCCGGCTCAACGATGACTGTCTTCACTTTTGGATTCTGTTCCTTCAAATATTGTGCCGTTCCCATGAATGTGCCTCCAGTTCCCGCTCCAGCAACAAAAACATCAACTGCCCCATTCAAATCCTGCCAAAGCTCAGGGCCCAGCGTTTTATAGTATGTGAGCGGGTTAGCTGCATTAGAGAATTGTCTAGGTGAATATGCGCCCGGTATTTCCTTAATAAGCTCTTCCGCTCTTTGCACCGCACCTACTATGCCAAGCTCAGTCGGCGTATTTACAATTCGCGCGCCAAGCGCTCTCATTAACTGCTGTTTTTCTGTGCTAAATTTGTCTGGAACAACGAAGATCGTGGAAATTCCCCGACCTATTGCGGCTAATGCGAGCCCTATTCCCGTATTGCCCGCCGTTGCTTCTATAACGGTACCCCCAGGCTGCAATTGTCCACTCGCGAATGCAGCATTCAATAGCTCGACGCCAAGCCGATCCTTGACGCTTCCTCCCGGATTTTTATACTCAAGCTTCGCATAAAGCCTTACGTCTTCCGGCAGCGCATAACTTGTAAGCTCAACTAGCGGCGTATTGCCAATTAGTGCATGGACATTCTGATACAACGCCATTTGCAATCCCTCCCACGACTCCTATTTCCTCCTACGCGCATCCTTAAATGGGGCTATACCCTTCATCATATGAAGCTGCTTCTCTTTGTGTTTATGCCCTGTAAGCCTACTTTAAGGCGTTGGCGTTGTTCCAGCTAACAGAAAAAGGGATGCCCCTCAAGTAGAAAAATCTACTTTAGAGCATCCCTTTGTCATCCTATTGGATGGTTCTGAAAATCTCTCAAACCACACTAAGCTTTAGCTGCAATCTCATCAATTATGCGCTGTACAATCTCGGCAATCGATTGTGATCCGAGGTCCCCCTCGCCTCGTTTCCTAATGGCAACTGTACCCGCATTTTTTTCATTCTCTCCTAAAACAAGCGTGTAAGGCACTTTCTCCAGACCTGCCTCGCGAATCTTGTATCCTAACTTCTCATTCCGTGTATCCACCTTCGTACGAATACCCGCAACAGCGAGTGCTTCCTTCACCTGCAAGGCATAGTCGATATACTTCTCCGAGACAGGCAGCAGCTTAACCTGAACAGGTGCAAGCCATAGCGGGAACGCCCCCGAATAATGTTCTGTCAAAATGCCGATAAAACGATCAATCGACCCATACACTGCACGGTGAATGACGACAGGGCGATGCTTCTGGTTATCTTCGCCAATATAAGACAAATCGAACTTCTCCGGCATTTGGAAATCAAGTTGGATCGTACCGCATTGCCAGCTGCGCTTCAAGGCATCGAGAATATGAAAGTCAATTTTCGGTCCATAAAATGCACCGTCGCCCTCATTCACACGATATTGAATATTGCGGCTATCAAGCACGCTGCGCAGCGATTGCTCCGCTTGATCCCACAGCTCCTCTGAGCCCATGGAGTCTTCCGGTCTAGTCGACAGCTCGATCTTGAAATCAAAACCGAATACACCATAGATATAATCGATCAAGGCAATTGCATGACTAATCTCCGATTCAATCTGATCGGGACGGACGAATATATGCGCATCATCCTGACAGAACGTGCGCACCCGCATCATACCGTTCAGCGCCCCTGAGTACTCATGCCGATGAACCTGACCAAATTCCGACATGCGAATCGGCAGCTCCCTGTAGGAGTGCAGGTTATTTTTGAAAATCAGCATATGCCCTGGGCAGTTCATCGGTTTAAGCGCATAAGCCGTATCGTCAACATTTGTAAAATACATATTGTCCTTGTAATGATCCCAGTGTCCCGATTGCTCCCATAAACGCTGATTCATCATAAACGGCGTGCGAACTTCCTCATAATCCCGCTGGCGCTGCTGCTCGCGAATCAGACTCTCCAGCTCCGTTCTAATCGTCATGCCGTTCGGCAAATAGAAAGGCATGCCCGGCGCTTCCTCCGAGAACATAAACAGCTCCAGCTCTTTGCCAAGCTTGCGGTGATCACGCTTCTTCGCTTCCTCCAGCAGCTGCAAATGCTCATCAAGCTGCGACTTCTTAGGGAAGGACGTTCCGTATATCCGCTGCAGCATTTTATTATCCGAATTGCCGCGCCAATAAGCACCTGCTACACTTTGCAGCTTAAACGCCTTTATACGTCCAGTGGACGGTAAATGTGGACCGCGGCAAAGATCAACGAACTCACCCTGCTCATACAGCGTAATCACTGCTTCATCCGGCAAATCACGAATTAATTCCATCTTCAGCGGCTCATCCGACTTCACAAAAAGCGCTGTCGCTTCCTCGCGGCTTACCTCACGACGCAGTATCGGCAGATTTTCTTGAATAACTTTGTTCATCTCAGCTTCAATAGCAACAAGATCATCGCTTGATAACGGCTTCTCGATATCAACGTCATAATAGAAACCGTCCTCAATGACAGGGCCGATTCCGAGCTTAACCGTCTTCTCCCCGTAGATGCGTTTGATCGCTTGTGCCATGACATGAGCTGTACTATGACGGTAAAGCTTAAGCCCCTCCGCACCATCGAGCGTAATAATCTCAACACTGCTGCTTGCAAGAATCGGCTGGTTCAGATCAACAACCTTGCCATCGACTTTTCCGGCTACTGCATTTTTTCTCAGTCCCATACTGATTGATTCGGCAACTTGTGCAGCGGTTGTCCCTTGCGGATACTCCTTAACTGTTCCATCTGGTAATGTAATTGCAATACTCATTATGCAGCCTCCGATCGAATTTAGTTGAACGCAAAAAAAACACATCTCTCCCACCAAGGGACGAGTGCGTTCAGCTCGTGGTTCCACCCTCATTCGATCTGCTGCTGTATGTTACTGGCTAAACAAGCCAGATCCTAAGCTAAAGCAAGATCCTTATTGAGCATCCGATAACGAGGATGAATCGGTGTTATTTACAGTCGCTAAGTAGAAGCAGCGGGTTCAATAACACGGCTACAAAGGGGTAATTACACAATCGGTTGCTGGAGAAGCTCTCAGCCTTAGCCTCTCTCTCTGGACAGCCCGCACAAGGTAATCATGTCTTTGGTCAAAGCCTATTTATGGATAAAGTGTAATTCCAAAAAATATATAAGTCAATACCGGCAGATAACCGCTTTAAACTGTTGAAGAACGTTCATGCAAGAAATCGGATGGCGAGCTGCCGATATTACGCTTAAATATGCGATAAAAGTAAGAGACATCGCTATAACCCAAATAGTCCGCGATCTCACTAATCATCAGCTGCGATTCCGTCAGCATGTAGATCGCCGTTTTCATTCGCTGATTGTGCACGTATTCACTGATCGTTTGGTTAGTGACCATTTTGAACAACGTCGCAGCATAATTCGGTGTCGTGTTGATGACATCCCCAAGCTCCTCTTTCGTCACCCTCTCGCGATAATGCGTCGAAATATATTGTTTCATGCTGTCTACTCGCCGATGCTTCTCAGAGGATATCATACCGCGATCCTTCTCTTGATTTAGCAAGACCAAGGCTTCTGTCAGAAGCGCCTCTGCCATGAGTTTAAAATAGGCGGGTCTCTCCTTATATTGTGCCATAACCCCCCGAATCCGCTCCTGTATAACCTCAAAGCGTCCAAGCTTCTGCTTAAGCGGCTCTTGCAGTTGAAGCAAAGGCAGCTCGCTCTCCGCTGCTTTTTTGCAAAAATTGACTACATATTTCGTATGTACGACCGTTGGAATGCTTTTCCCATAGTACGGAATATGGCCTGGAATAAGGAGTAAATCGCCTTTCTCCAAAATCACCTTCTCCTCGTTCACCCAATATACACATTTCCCATAAGTCACTAGCGAGAGATGAAAGGATAGCTTTCGCCCCGCCCCCTCTTCATACCAATCCGCCCCATTGTCTTGATGCACATCCAAAATTGCAAGCATAATGAACGCCCCTTTGAATCGTACTATTGTACATTCATTGTACTATAGTTCTTAATCTCTTTCGAGAATTCACGCTACAATGGAAAAAACGAGGAGGCCTACAACATGCTAAAAACAAAAATTATTTGTACAATGGGGCCCGCTTGCGACTCCGTTTCGACGATTAAAGAGATGATCCAAGCAGGTATGACCGTTGGTAGACTGAATATGGCTCACGGCGAATTAGAAGATCACGTCATGCGAATGAATAATATAAGACAGGCTGCACACGAGCTGAATACCTTCGTGCCGATTATGATGGATATTAAAGGACCAGAGGTTCGCATCGGCAAGCTGAAAGAAGCTTCTTGCGAGCTGGTTGTTGGAGAAGAATTGATTCTAACGACTGAAGATGTACTGGGTGATGCAGCTCGTCTACCTGTTAATTACGCTGAGCTTCCGCTCGTTGTCAAAACAAATGACCGGATTCTAATCGATGATGGTCTCGTGGACCTCACTGTCTTGTCAGTAGAAGGCAATGACATTCGTTGCAAAATTATTAGCGGCGGTACGCTGAAGCCTCGCAAGGGTGTCAACCTGCCAGGTATCAAAACGACACTTCCAGGTGTAACTGAACGTGACGTGGTGCATATCCAATTTGGTATCAAGCATAATATTGAGATCATTGCTGCTTCCTTCGTTAGAAAAGCAGAAGATATTTTGGAAATTCGCAACATTCTTGAAGAAGCGAATGCAAGTCATGTGCAAATTATTTCCAAAATTGAAAATGAAGAGGGTATGCTCAATCTCGATGCTATCATTGAAGCTTCCGATGGCATTATGGTCGCGCGTGGTGACTTGGGCGTTGAAGTGCCGATTGAAGACGTACCGATGATGCAGCGTGAAATGATCAACAAATGTAATCTTGTAGGTAAGCCGGTTATCGTCGCTACACATATGTTGGAATCGATGCAGGTTAACCCTCGTCCAACCAGAGCAGAAGTAAGTGACGTAGCAAACGCGGTTATTCAAGGCGCTGACGTCGTGATGCTCTCCGGTGAGACAGCTGCTGGAAAATATCCGATCCCGTCCGTACAGATGATGGCTTCCATTGCGAAAAAAGCTGAATCTATGATCGATTACCAAGAGCAATTCGAGAAAAGAAGATCGCAACACAGCACGAATATTACCGAAGTAATTAGCCAAGGCGTCGTAAGCTCCTCACTTGAGCTGAGTGCCAAAGCAATTCTTACTTCAACGGAAAGCGGCTTTACTGCACGCATGGTTTCCAAGTATCGTCCGATGGCGCCAATTATCGCTATCACACAGCATGATCATGTACTGCCAAAGATTTGCTTGCTCTCCGGCGTTATCCCGGTTAAGGGTGATGCAGTAAAGACAACTGACGAAATGTTCGAGTCTGCAACACGCAATGCCAAGCTGACTGGATTAATTGAGGCAGGCGACATTATTGTCCTCTCTGCCGGCGTTCCAATTGGCCAAGCTGGTGCTACCAACCTAATCAAAGTTGCCCAAGTATAGACTACTGCCAATTCACAACATACCAAAAAGCTGTGTCGTCTGAGAACGATGCAGCTTTTTTCACATATCGGTGAGTATTTCTAGCTGACAATAGTAAGAATTTCATGAAGCTTTCACAATTTGCATACTTTCATGAGCTTTTTGGAGCATAATATAGTAATAACAAAACTTCGTTATTAGACTTAGGAGGAAATAGGTATGAAAAAAGAACATACCGTTCATTTTAAGATTATACATGGAACGGAAACCAAGCACCTAACCGGGCTCATCTACTTAGAAGAGAACACGAAGCCGACTGTTGAGGATTATCAGGAATGCCTGAAGCAATGTGGACATGATGTACATATTGAGAATACAGAGCAGTTTATTTTCCGCTCTAACGATCCTGCAGACGATTATTTGATCGATGTTCTTGAAAACTATAAGAAAAATGATAAGGATCTCCATGCTGACCATCTCGCCCAAAGCTTTGTAAGAAAAACAACTTTCCTTTAACAACATATATAAGCAATTAGCACGAAGGCTGTTTCAGGTCAAATGACCCCATGAAACAGCCTTTTTTTTCGGACGAAACTAACTATTTACCACTTTGATAGCTGCTAAAGTACCTATTCCGTTATAAGGCTTTGGAAATATTTTCATAAAATAAAGGTTGTGTTATGATTTTTGTATGAATATATATAAGCAAAATATCAGCATGCAGCAATACTGTATATGATCCATGAAAGTTGGTGATTCGTGAGTACAAATGAGAGTATCACCTTAGTGGTTGTCCTTCTTCTTTCCGTACCGCTCTTCCTGCTTGCCTTCATCGTCATTCGACATTCGTTTAAGGATAATCGGGAAAATAAGCATATTTTGAAATATGGCATACCTTTTGATGCGATAGTCAGCTCTATTCGACAAGCCAACACGGAGATTAACGGCCATCCCGAAGTTTTCATTGGCTTAACCATTCCAAGAGAGCATGCTGATCCGTATCGCGCCCTCATTAAAACCGTCATTTACATGGTTAATATTCCTCAGTACCAGCCTGGCCGTAAAGTTAAGGTTAAGGTGCTCGAGACTAACGGAAAAATTAAGGTCGCCTTGGAAGGTGCAATTGTATCTTAGCAGTCATGCAATAAGAAAGAGCGCCGCAATTGGCGCTCTTTTTTTAGTTATTGCACTGCAGCTGACTTCCTTTTCCGCAGCAATAAGGTGAGCGGTATGGATACAATGATAATAATCGTACCCAAATGAAAAACATCTTGAATGCTCAGTGAAAGTGCCATAGTCTGGGACGTTTCACCCTCTCGCAGATGAGCAACCGTCTGAGATGACAATATCGAGCTGAATAAACTAATAGATAGCGCAGAGGTTCCCTGCCTAATCCAGTTCATCACTGCCGAAGCGTGTCCCGAGTTCACGCTTGGCACAGCAGACATCGCGGCATTCGTCACCGGCATGTTGCTGAAGCCGATACCCATATAACGTATGGCAACCCACACCGTAATATATGCCGCGCTTGTAGCCATAGTCGCATAACTAAGAAACCATGTCGATATTCCCATTAGAAGCAGACCGATGAAGATCAACTTCGAAGGACCCATTTTGCTATAAAGCTTGCCGGCTGCGAGTGAGACCAAAACCATCGCAAGTGAGCCGGGCAGCATCACCATCCCGGTTGCGAAGCTTGATTCACCTTTAATATTTTGCATAAAGATCGGAACGAGTAACGTGCCGGCATATAGTGAAATCATGATACAGCAGTTCAGAATAACACCATAAGCAAACCTCGGAATTTTTAGTACACGCAAATTCAGTAAAGGATTGCTGACGCGCAGCGTCCTAAGCACGAAAAACGTGAGTACGAGTATACCTGCCGCGATTAGTCCGAGTGTCTTCCATCCAGCCCAGCCCCAGCTATGTGCTTCGCTAAATGCAACCAATAACGCGCTAGTTCCGACAAGAACCGCGCCAAATCCTATCCAATCCAATTTAATCTTGCTGCTTAAACGATAATTCGGAATATACTTTGCAGCCGCAAGAACAGCAATAATGCCGATCGGAATGTTCATCAGGAACAGAGACTTCCATCCATAAATTTCGGCAAGCCAACCGCCAAGCGTTGGACCAAGTGCAGGAGCAAGCATGGCCGACACGCTCCAGAAGCTGACGGCAATTGCCTGTTTTGGCTTCTCGATCGTTTGATAAATAATCGTCATCGTGGTTGGCATAATAATCCCGCTGAATAAGCCTTGCAATATGCGGAATACGATGAGCGATTCAATACTCCAGGCGAAGGTACATAATGCGGAGGTTAACGTAAAACCCGCCAATGCGATAACATACAGCTTCTTGTAGCTCCATTTGTCGCCCATAAAACCAATAATTGGAGCAATAATGCCCGTTGCCATCATAAAACCCGATAACATCCATTGCACCGTGTTTAAGCTTGCCCCGAAATCTTCCATAAATATAGGTAACGCCACATTTATCGTAGTTGTACTCAATGAGGCCATGAAATTACCGAAAAAAACGGCAATCATAATGGTCCAAAATGACGTCGTTGCTTTGGTTGAGGTTACCACTTTCATGCTCCTATTCTTTTAATTGTTCTATAGCGTTTAACACGCGCTTCTCTGTTTCCATTAACTCTTCCTTAAACTGCTCCATACGCTTAATTTTCATGTCTATCATCGTTTTTTCCTTATCGAGCACCTGTGAAATGTCGATAAGCTTCAATCTCCGCGCCTCACGATCCTCACTCGTACGATATTCGCTCTTCTGCTGCTCAATGAGCGATTGAAACTCCATGTACTGCTGAAGCTCAGCAAGTGAAAAGCCCAGTACCTCTTTCGCGAGCAGTATTTTGTTAATTTGCTCGATATTTTCCTCTGAATATAATCGAATACCGCCTTGCGTTCTCTCCGGCGCAGAAATTAAGCCAAAATCTTCATAATACCGAATAGCACGCTTCGTTAAACCGGTACGCTTCGCTACTTCTTCAATTTTCAGCAAATCCAATGACGAGCACCTCCGTATCTGTTACAATAAGCATACTCCTAGTGACAGTTAACGTCAACGTTAACTTTGGGAGATGCATAATAGGTCACATGTGGACACCAGAGACCTTATTTGCTGTATAACTCTCTGTTACACGATCCTTACGGACACAGCTTCCCTTATTTCATCATATTTCATACGTTTGGGCACGATTTTGAGTAAATAAGTGCCCCTGTGTCCGTTCGAATAAAGTATCCTAAGCACTCCAGAGCTGAATATAGCGTTGAACCACTTACGACTGAAGTTTCTCCAGCCACTCCGAATCTGGTTTCATCGTGCTTAATGCCTGGATAAGCCATTCTTTATCGCTGTCCATCATTACGGGCAAATATGTATAAAAATCATGAATGTCTTCTTCTCTTGGACCCAAGCCTTTAAATAAAAGCTGCCATACAGGATTAACATAGGGTCTTCCTTCATGATCGTTAAGACCAAAGTCATCCAAACGCATTGTAATCGCTCGATTTTTGCGAAAAATAACCTGATCTTCCGTCCGTTCTGTAAGAAGGATCTCAATAAATGCTTGGCCTCTAAATAGATGCAGCCCATATCTGGGCAATATTAAATCGTTCATTGATTCATATTTCACAAGCCGTTGTTCACCGGGAATTGCAACGTTGATGTCCCATTCTTTAAAGTATTCCAGCATTTCATCAATATCCTCACGAAAAATACAAATATCGATATCCTTATGCTCTCTTGTAACTTTCCCAAGTGCGATATCAATTACCCAACCGCCTGATATGAACCATGGTTTTTTGAAATTTCTCATTTCACCCATTATAAAATCTAAGTCCTTATGAATCGTAATCAGCTCCTGTTTTTATTATTTTTAACGAATAATTCTCATAGGGAGGTGTCTCCCCTTCACTCTTGTACATTGTCATGGAGCCGCGCATAACGAGATAAGAAAAGTACCGAGAATTCGTTTCCAGCCCTTTTGTCCAAGTCTCTGTGAAGGTGACGATATATCTATCCTTTTCAATTTCTTCTGTGCTTGTGACTCTTTCGACAAGGTAACCCTCAATTACTCCTTGCCAACGTCCGGCTTCTTTAGGGAAATTATCGATATCTGTCCCTCTCCCATCCGTAGCTTGAGCAACAGCATCTGCCATCGTAAAAGGCGGCATAGGCGGAGAGATATATTGCAGCACTCCCCAAGACAACAGATGCAGCAGGACAGGAGTAACAACGATCCATAATACCCCTTTCCAATTGGGAGCTTTTATTCTTAACCACCAATCTAATCCCCCGTAGGCTAACGCAATAATCATCCCGTACAAAGCAGCAAGCCAATGCGGGAATATAATCACCAGCACCATACCAAATACACCGTGCATTAAAAAAGCTAACCAACTTTGCCGCTCAAACCATTTTTCTCGTGCCCATTCGATTACGAACGATACTACATTTCCGTAGATTGAAATAATGACGCCTATATACATCATATAAACAAAAGACCAGCCTACAAACTGATTACCGAGGTTATAAGGGAATTGCGTTTGATTATACTTGAGCACATAGGGAGCAGCCATTACAATGGAGGCGATTATAGTTACAACATAGGTAGCGATAGCTTTCCGCAAAGTAAGACTTGCCATCATGTTCTGCACGCTAGCCCTCCTTCCTTCTCATCATTCGATGTTATATATCAATAGTATCCAATCCTCCGCGTTCAAAACAGTTCTAACTTTCATAGAACCCTAAGACATGCCAGCCTGCTGCAGCTAAAGCATAAAAAAACCGCCAAGCTTGGCGGTTTCGTCCTTCTATTTGGATTCTTTAGGAATCCAGCTTTTTTTGCCGTCATCTTCAAGAATGCCCAATGTCACATCTGCAATGTCTTTGTCCTCAAGAAGCTTGGCGCGAACGAGAAACTTAATATCATCTGCAACAGCAAGCGTTAATCCCGCCGTTAGCTCAAGGTATGCCTCAACGTGGTAATAGCGACCTTCTTGAAGAATACGCATTTGATTAATATCTTTAACGAACGGTTCGGAAAAAATAATTTGGGATACTTTCTCTTCTACCTCTTTTGGGGCAGCGACACCAATAAGTCCAATCATATTGTCATAGCCGACACGATAAGCAACACCGTACATTAACAAGCCAATCAACAAGGTTGCTATACCATCGACCGTTTTAAATGAGGTCAACGAAGCAACGATGACCGCAATCATGGCTAAGGCAGCCCCTGAAACGGCCACAAGATCCTCATAGAATACTAAACGTGTAGCGGGCGCAGAACGTCCTACATTTTTGAAAGCAGCTGAAAAAATACCGAACCCTTTCGCTTCTGTCGCTGTCCCTGTCCCTGTTTCGTGTAATATTTCCTTCATTGCTTTAATTAAAATAAGCCCATCGATGAGAAGGTTAACGCTCAGAACCGCAATGTTGATCCAAAAACCTTCTGCTTCAACAGGGTGCAAAATGAGATGCCAGCCTTCACGTATCGTTTCATAAGCCATAATGGTAACGACGATAACGGCAATCATACAAAAAATATTGATAACACGGCCAAAACCAGTTGGAAACCTCGGTGTCGGTTTTTTCTCTGCAAGAATACTTCCTGCAAACACAAAACCTTGGTTTATCGCATCTGCCAATGAATGCATAGCAGAAGCAAACATCGTCCCGCTTCCGGTAAATGCGGCTGCAACCCCTTTGATCGCCGCGATAAACGCATTGCCGATCATCGCTACAGCAGACGACTTATTCCCTCGCTTGATAAGTTCTAAAAAACCTTGACGTTCTGCTTTAGGCTCCATTCTGTCCTCCGTAACATTTGATTTATCATTACCTTTCCACGATTGTCCACTTTCAATCCCAATTAATCCCCATTTAGATGGAGCGACACTCCTATTGTATGATTACTCACCCATACCATAGGATAAACGAGAATAAATTGTTCAAGTATTCATTCACTACATCAGGCTATTAGTTAATTGCTGTTGTACCTTAGGCCAGCGTTCCGTGAACCTTTTTTGTTCGAGCCTTTTTTCATAAACAGCCATTCGATCATTGTACTCTGCGAAGAAAGGAGTTGGTTTTACGTGCATGTCTAAAACATCATTTATTCCGCAAGGAGCAGTCAATATGAGCTTATCATTCTGGTCTATTTTCAGACCTAAAGCGGTGACTGTCTCTGGAAACTTAGACATTGCATCAACGGAGGAAGAATAAGGAGGATTATAATTAATAACATGCATTCTAGCTTGGTTCTTAACGGACCAAGGGATGTCAGCATTTATTTGATGCAGTCTGATCTCTAATTGCTTTTCCATTTGCTCATCTAGATTTGAAGGATCAAAATAAATTACGTCCACATCAGCTAGTGGTGTTCGTTCGGTGTACCTGTGAAGGGTATCCCAAATCTTAGTACGCACAAAGCCCGCACATACCCACCAGTCGGGAAGCTGCAGTTTTTTAACCTCCCGCAGGATGTTCATCATCCATTCATCATTATAAACTAGACGAATAATATCCTCTTCATTGTTTAGCAACCTACATCCTCCTCAATAATCATTTGCAGGGAAGTATTAAAGCGCCATCGCGGAGAGCTGCCTTGCAAATGCACCCCGCCAAACCACTCATCTATCCCTTTCTTCTCGATCCAGTCCTCTGTTCCATTCAATACGTTCTCTCCAAGCTGCGTTAATATAACTTCACAGTTTTCTAGTGATTTCGATGATTCGTTATATGCAGGAAATTGCTGTGATCCGTGGATCTTCAGCAAGGGAGACGGGTCTTGTGACATCCGCATTAAAATATACCAGTATTGCAAGTCCCCCATGCCTAAAGTGTGAAGCTTATTTCCTACTTGTTCAAACAGTTCAAATGGAGAACTTACTCCTGCTTGGATCATCTCCAGCGTTGTTTGTTCTACGATTCCAAGTCCATTGTATGTAGAAGGAAACCGCGATAGATGCATTCGGAATGCATCCTGTGCAAATGGCAGTGCGAACGTATCATTACTCAACAGTTGCTGCAGAAACTCTGGATCAGAAGAGGCATAGGCTTGCCAGAACGCTTTGCCTAAGTCTAATTCTTCTGCTCCGATCGCTTTCCAGGTTCCCGGCAACGTCTCCATTTGCTTCAGGGAGAGCTGTCCTAACCCTCGAAACAACTCAATTCCCGGATACTCTCCGATGCACAATAAGCTCAACTTCGTATTCAATATTGGCTGCTCCGAGAACCAATGAAGCAAATAGCAGAGCATCGTCTGATCGAATAAGTCATGTTCAAACCATAAAATAATTTCCTCATATTTATTAAAATCAGCCAATGCCTTTTCTTGCATTTCACTGTTCTTCATATATTCTTTGTGCGGAACCCCCATCGTCTGTTCCAAATATTGTGCTCGAGCAGAACGATTATCCCCAGCAGCGGAATCTAGAAATATAGGGCCATGAGGGTATACTTCTCTCCACACTAACACATCTCCTTGCACAATTCCTTGCCGCAGCTTCTCCGCCACCGAATCTCCATTTACAATATGCAGCATAGCTTTTCCTCCCTCATACGTATCAACAACCTTATTTCTTAATGATCCTTTTAAAAAGGTAAATGCCTTCAACAATTAACCCAGTTAAAAACCCTCCCGCTATTGCTTCTAAGAAAACGAGGAAGCTGATCAAGTCTTCCCATCCCGTCAAATCCCGTGAATACACAGCCATTAATAGAAGACCGATAATCATCCCAAGGTTCGAGAACAGCCACAGCCTTCTCGCTCCAAGCCAACCGATAAAACTAAATAAAAAGGATAATACGGCGGCAAGCACCATAAAGCGGAAAGCATGCATGCCTGTGAATGGTTGACCTAATACAAGAAAACGAATGATCCATAACAGTATGCTAATAAGCAGCGAGGATGCTCCGCCTATTACCCACCACCGACCGCTTCTGTCAGCAGGAATCCAGCTCATCAATCATAACTCCTCTCGTAAAAGAACATTGTTGCTTATTTAAACGTATGAAGCGCTTACTTTGTTTCGTTCATCCGCCAAAGTCCAGATGAGATGCAGCAGCAACAAAAAAAAAACGCAGCACGCCGCTATGAACCCTGGTGACGAGCTGCACTCCTATTTAGTTGATCCTACTCCCGATTTAGATAGATACACTCATTTCCTTCGGAAGCTGAAAAACAACATTTTGGGCAATTAACTTATTCATCAACGCTTTAAAAGATAATAATGAGATCCAGTCATGAATCATTATAATTTCATTTCCGTTAGAAACTTGTAACGCATCAGCTTTAATCATCGTTTCTGCCGCAACCAAATCGAATGTATCCAGCGTACATTCCACATGAATACCTCTTTTCAGAATGCTCTCGCCCTGATCGGTATCATTACTATTCTCGAAGGCGTGCAGACCGTAGCCCAGTTGTTCCAGCGCCCGTTGAATGCCTTCAAAATGATCGTCATTCATCTCGTCTGGTGTATGCTCCATATAGGGGAAACGAAATAATTTAGAAGATCTAAGCATATCTGCTTGAGCATAAAGCTCATCTATTATACGGTCGGTTCGCTCTAGTTGTCCTCTTACTTCATGCAAGGCTATTGCCGAGAAATCAGCATGATCATAGCTTCGATTTCCGAGAATATGTCCACTCTTGATAGCATATATCGCTTCTTCTGAGTACCTTTCCAGCGATTCGCCAAGACAAAACCAAATCGCCCGAATTCCTTTTGAGTTCAAATAATTTACCTTGTCCATAAAATCTCCGGCAGGACCGTCATCAATCGTGAGGTACACCGCTTTCTCAACCGCCAACATAGCAAGAAACCCCCGTTTATCTATTACTGCCAACCTTTATCTTCTATGTAGTATACCATAAGCCGAAAATGAAACAGAACAAACCGAGTGTCAGAATGACACTCAGTTTAATTTTCCATGTTTGTGCTAATTAAATGATCCATTAGGAATGTTTTCTAGCCAAATTCAATTCATTCGCATTCTGATGCCATTCCTTAAGCATGCTTTGGTAAAAATGACTTTCCTGTGTGCTGAGTCCCTGCTTGTTGTCTTTAATAATTAAATTTCCGATATTCCGCTTCAAAATGATACTCCGACGTCCTAACATCTCCATGTAAGTCAAGTAAAATCACCCTCCGCTAATGTTTTCCAATCGGTCTATATAAGTATAACGAATGCTATACCTATTGAAAAACCGCAGCAGAAGGCATTCTTTCTAATAATTCTGACTATGGCGGACTGAGCGGAGACCCATACTTACCAAACGGAAACATCCTGCCATATCCTCCTTTTAACTTCCCTTTCGCTGCATAACTGGCTGGGAAAGCTTCAGCGCTACGATCCGATCCCCTCATTTCTAATACTGTTCGTTTTCAATTCGGAGCGAAGGATGCGAAGCTTGACGTTAACCGTTACTGGCGCTTTCGCAAATTCTTCGTTCCATCTTTCGGCGAGCGGAGCGAATTGTAAATAATGCATACGAAACATTTGTTCACCAAAACCGAATACATCCATACCAAATTTCTTCTGTATGCTTCGTATCGTTTCTGTCATTTGCTGCTCCAAATAATCTGAACCCAGCTTCTCTAGCTTCTCATAGCCCGAAACCTTCGTTATATCAATGGATTCATCAATGCTTGAAACGACCCCGTCTGCTTTCAAGTTCACCTGAATTTTCACTTTCCCCTTATCCATAACAGCTTGGAAATCAGAATGAATATGCCGAAGTCGGATGGCTGTATCATGCTCACTATATGGAATCGAAATTGTCGTTTCCTTCACCTGATTGTTGATCAGCATCAGCATTCTGCTTTCGTCGACGGAGATGAAGCCTTTTAGCTTGTCCTCAGAGAAAATACCCGCTCCGGTAATGACGATCGATGCCTTTGGCGTGATCATCTTGACGCTTTCCATATTGTCAGCATCCTTAATGGAACCCTTAAGTGAAATTGCACCCAGTATCAGCTCTCTTCCCTCGGCTAGAACACCTACCGAAACATCGTACAACCGACTTTGGGGAATTCCCCCCATAGAGTGCCGATAGCTTTTTAATTGGGAAACGATTTTTGAGGAAGCTTGTATGTTCCTAGGATATAGAACCTTGAAAATTTGAGAGGCATGAACACCTTGCGAGATGACGACTAAGACATCCTCTCGAATAAATCTCGTGCGCTGCAGAGGTTCTAATATGTGCTGAATCCCCCGCCTGGCCAATCGTTCGTCGACAATAATAACGCCTATATGGGAGATAAGCAGGCTGCGATCCAAGCTTTCGTTGAACCGCCCCAAAAGATCAGTCAGCGAATCTCCTTCCAATGATTGCACGATTGAAGGGGTTGTATCCTTGCTCTCCTCCGGCCGTTTAGCCATCATCGTCTCCACAGTCAGCCGCAGCTTAGCATCCTCTCCTGGCTCCAAGGCTATCCCTGTAATAAGCGATGTTTTATTCAGCTCTGAACTATCCCAACAACCTGTCAAACAAAGAGATGAGACTCCCAAACATAGAACAAGAAAAAGTTTAGCTGCCTTAATCACGGCTCTCTCCTCCTATCCCTTCATTTGGCAAGGTAGTCTGAGAAACCAAGACAGCATCCTTCTGATTGCTTGTACGAAATGGGATGAATGGAGACAGATAGACCACCCCAAAGGATTGAAGTCTGACCATATGAATCAATAGGAATGCTGTACCCAATATAACGCCATAGAGCCCAAGCAGCCCCGCTAGAAAAATAAACACAAACCGCAAAAGGCGGATGTTCGCTCCGAAGGTGTAAACAGGCGCAGCAAAGCCGGAAATAGCGGTTAATGATACGACAATGACGTTGATGCTGGAGACGATACCTGCTTGAACTGCCGCCTCGCCAAGCACTAATGCTCCAACGATGGATATCGTCTGACCGACGACCCTTGGCATCCGCGTTCCTGCCTCACGCAAAATTTCAAACGTAATTTCCATTAATAAAATTTCGATAACTGCAGGAAAGGGTATGCCCTCTCGCTGTGCAACGATGCTTGTCAGCAGCACCGTGGGTATCAATTCAGCATGAAAGGTCGTTATCGCTACGTAGATAGCGGGAACCAGAAGCGAGAAAAAGAAAGCTAAATACCGCAATATCCTCGTGACAGTACCAAAAGCAAACCACTGATAATGATCCTCCGGCGATTTGAAAAAATCGTTCATGATAGCCGGGACAACGAGTACGAAAGGACTGCCATTCACAATGATGGCGATCTTCGACTCCAAAATAGAAGTACAAATCGCATCCGGACGCTCACTGCTATATACTGTTGGGAACAAGGAAAAGCCTCTTGGCCTAAGAAGATCCTCCAAATTTCCGGAATCCATGACGCTTTCCATTTGGTTCTTTTTCAGTCTATTCCTTACCTGACTGAGTGCCTTGCGGTCGACCCCTCCTTCTATGTAAGCTAAATACACCGAAGTACATGATTTAGCGCCAACGGTATATTTCTCAAATCGCAGCTTCTCATTAATCAGTCGCCTGCGGATTAAGCTAATATTCGTATCTGCTGCTTCCGTAAACCCATCCTTTGGTCCTCTTACTACGGCTTGTGACGTTGGCTCAGAGACAGTTCGGTTGTCCATCTTCTTCACGTCCAGCACTAGTATGGAAGACGCTCCATCTATCACCAAACCTGCATATCCGGCAGCTATCTTATGCGTGAACTCTTTCAGATTATGTATAAGCTCGCTGGACAGCCCGCCAAAATACTTCTCCCCTAGAACTTCCAGCATGGCCATAGAGCTGCCAGCATCTTCACGCTCATTCACATGCGATAGCGGCTTTACGATATGATCCATTATAAAAGCGGCACTCGTCATCGTATCCAAATAGCACAGCAGCCCTGAGACTTCCCCGATACGAACCGGCACGATAGCAAGATCAGCCGTACTTCCGAAGGTATCCGTTAAATACGTGCGAACTTGATCGATTGACTGTATAAGCTGACTATTCATCCCGTCCTGTGAAGGCTGGTTAGATCGGTTCACTCGCATTGCCTCTCTTTCGAATAGAACGAATCCAAATCAATGCTCCCGTTAGAAGAGGAAGCACAAGCTGAAGCGGAATATGTAAGAAGTAGATGACAAAGTGAAGCCCTTCTTCCGAATGCTCAGCGAAGTTTTGCGTGACGATAAGTGACATTGCCCCAATTAACAAAGCAAGCGGGTAGATATATGTCCGGCTTGCCCTGCGAAATACGACTGAAACGCCTTTGGCGCCTGCGTATAAAAAAACAGCACATTTTAAAAACACTCCAAAGATGGTGATGAATGCCACGAGAGCATCCATCCGATTAATAAAATCCAATATATTAATGAGCCTTGAAGCATCAAGCAGCGCAAATGTTGAAAATTTCTTATACTCCATCCCCAACGACCAAATTTGCAGCAAATCCGATAATGCCAAAATCAAACCCGCACTTATAACTGCCCACATTCCCGCTTTGCGAAATGATTTCTTCCCGCCCATCCTCGAACACAACACGAGAAAAACAACCAGCTCACCGTAGGGAAACCACAATGAGTTTGTCATGCTCGTCTTGATGATCGGAGAGATGCCTTTAGACAAGAAAGGAAACATTCTTTGCAGTTCGAGCGACCCGCTCATGAGCAGCAGAGCGGCTATTGCTACAAAGAACATAATAATTAATACAATTACGACCTCCGATAACCGTCCTAATGTCAGCATACCTCCATATGCTGCATAAGCAATAAGTAGTACAAATAGCACTACAACGATCTCCTGCGGAGTTGTACGCAACAGCGTAGTCATGACAAGTTCCAGCATATCCCGAACATTTCGGGCCGCTATATAAAGAAAATATACGGTATAACAGAGCACGAACGCTTTGCCGATTACGCTGCCCCAAGCTGAAATCAAGAGGGCATACAATCCTTTCGGAGACTCCGAGGAAATAAAGACGGTGTAGAAAAGGAACAACAATATCGCCGGAACGATAGTTGTGATCTGAACCAGCCATACATCCTCTACCAGCTTCGGTGTGCCAAACAGGATTGACGTACCTAACAATAGAACAAGCATAAGACTGTAGATTTGAAATGTAGTCAATTTATTCGTCATCAGCTAACCTATCCCTGTACAGTTCGCCGCTCGATCGCTGTCTGTTCTTTGATGGTTTCCTGCTTCGAAATCGTTTATTGCTTCTCCAATCAAGCAATAGTGCGACGATAAAAGCAGCTATGACGAGCAAATAAGTTTGCCAGCTATTATAGACTGGTAACTGTTTATAGATCGCATACCCAAACGATTCATGATACACACCCATATCTAATACAGCAATGAGCAGAGAAGCTAAAATAGAAGCCGCTAATACACCTATTGTCGTCATCAGGTACAGCCCCATTCCTCACACTTTTATGTAGCCTCTCTATTTTTGGCAAATGTAATGGTAATTATGTATAAAATTGCTGCGCTTTCTCATAAACAAAAAACCACAACCTCTAAGAGGTTGTGGTTAATCGCAAATATTATTTTTTGCTTAGGATCTCATCTATTTCGCTTTTCAGTAATAGATATCTGTGGACGCTGCGATTAATCGCAACCTTAGTCAGGTTATGCTTTAACACATATACCTTCATCTGGTCCTTTGTCAGACCCAATAGGTCACCAGCTTCAGTAACAGTTAATACAACCTGCTTGCTAGTCGCATTAAATGTTTTTTTTACCTTTTGATCCCAGTCTTCAAATACTACCTGCATATTTCCGACTCCTTTATCAAGTCAATGGTCTTTATTGACTGCACCTCTTAATTATAACACGAACAGCCCTATAATCTTAGCCTCATATAAAATTTTTCGATTTAATCCATGCTTTTCATCAGAGTATACAAATAATCAACTGATCGCATCGCATACTCGACACGAATAGGTTCTCCATCTTTCAATAAAACTAAGCACGGCACACTCGTAATTTTCCATTCATTTCGCAGCTGAGGCGCATAATTAATATTTATTTTATACAAAGTGACAGGGACCTCGGCAGCGTCCACGATTTCAAGCATTCGCTCGGCCACTTTGCATGTTCCGCAAAATGGTGATGAAAACAGGAGCGCATCCTTTCCATTCCCTATCCGCTTCAGCTTTAGCCAGTCTTCTTCTTGGATTTCTTGAATTGCCATCATTCTTCTTTCCTTTCTGCCCGAATAGACGGTCGTTCAAAAGCATATCGTATTTTTCATTGTAGCATGTACGCCGTTTATGAGCAGGGTAATGAACAAAAAAAATGATATAATAAGAACATAAATTCGCTTGGGAGACTATCTCGTCATGAAACTAATTGATCAATTAAATGTTACAGAGTGGCACACCCTTTTCAATTCTCGTACGGAATCTCTGTCCGACCATACCCGTAATATCGCTTATGTGCACAATGCCTTGGCAGCGATTAAACAAATAAAACCAGAGCTATCACCTGCCCAAAGCAGCTTGTTTGATTTGCATGCTCATCTTCATGTACTTATGCTGCTGCTTAACCTTATTCCGAATCAAACGGGGCAAACCAGCTCTTTTATCGGCTTTCATACATATAGTGCTATTTCCGAAGTGCAGCTTGCTATTCATGATCTGATGCAGATGAAGCCAGATTCTACCGATGTTCTCGATGATTGGCAGCGTGTAATAGAGACGCTTGCTTACCTGCGGCAGCTTATGCTTCTGGAAACTGGTGCTAAATCTTATTTTTCCGACCCTTATTTCGTGCTTTGGCAAAACTGGACTATTCCCGCTCAGACCGATACGAGCTTATGTCTAGTAGAACTGGAGCAGTTGAAAGCGGCAGCTCAGAAGCTTGGCTCATCAGTTCCTCGCTACTCCTTGCTGCTAGCTGAGCTTTGGATGAACTTTTATTTGCAACGTGATCAAGAAGCATGGAGCAATCTTACTGAAATGACTAGAAAGTCTGAGCTTCGTCCCAATGACCTATTCCACCTCTTATCCGCAATGTCGGAAGGAAGAGAATGGGAGCGTTTAGCAAGCTGGCTGCTCGAAACCACGCCTCATATAGAACGACAGCGCTCGAGCAGCTTAGAAATCTTTTATCGCTACTGGGATCATGTTATCGAACATATTCCCGGCGCGGAGACGCAAATGTGGGAGCCGCTTATTCAGTCGCTGCCTTATACAGGTTCTATTTATGAAGAAAAATTGCTCCATCATGCCAAATGGCAGCAGTGGGTCGATTATCAGCTTAGCAAGGGAAGCGAGCCGCTTGACTATCGCGTCAGTGTTTTGGCGCCCATTGAGAAAAACTCGCCGGAGCTGCTGCTTCCCTTCTATCATCAGGCTGCGGAAAGATATGTGCTGCTCAAAAACCGACCTG
This sequence comes from Paenibacillus sp. J22P15, assembly GCF_056269345.1. NCBI lineage: Bacteria > Bacillati > Bacillota > Bacilli > Caryophanales > Paenibacillaceae > Paenibacillus > Paenibacillus sp. J22P15. The sequence goes on along the minus strand of NZ_JBWDNT010000009.1, from coordinate 43,830 downwards.
GCTACAAAGCAGCTGTGAAACTGCTCAAACGACTCGCTAAGCTGTACAAAAAACGTAAAGAGGAAGAACGCTGGGAGTCGTTTATTACCGCATTCGCTTCACGACATAGCCGGCTGCGCGCGCTTCAGGAGGAGCTTCGGAAAGGAAAACTAATACCATGAGCAAGTATACAAAAACGATCAAGGTCCATGTTAGCTTAACGACGCATGGCGATGCACTACTATACGGTGTGAGCAGTACAGATGATTACCTATCAGGCGTCACACTGAAACAAAACCTATTCGCATGGCATACGGCTTCCTTCTATGGGACGGAGCTTGAGGTGCAGCAGGTTCAAGGACTGGAGCTTGTGCTGCTTCCTGCCGAGCAGGTCATATCTTTTTTTGCAGAAAATAAGGTGCTAGAGCACGTGGAATGGATATGGGAGGAGCAAGCGGGACTTTTAGTTAAGCTTGCGCCCTTGCTGGCTGCAGAAATCGATAGCAAACGCTATATTCCCAGCTTCTCTGCCTTCCGATCAGGAAATCTGCAATGGAGCTGGGATCACGCTGCGTTGCAGCAGCAAATCCAATCGGCGGTCAAGGCTGCACACGAAGATGACAGCTTTCTTGAAGGTTTGCTTGCAGCTTTCTCTGCTGCCGTATTTGATGTCTATTATGGATCGGAAACGAATGCGGCTGATTTGCGAAGGGAATACCCGCTGCTATTTGCCAAGGAGCGTGCCTCAACTGCTGGTTTAGATGCACAGGCATGGTTGATCTCGATTGGTTGGAAAGCCGATCAAGCGCCATTTCGCCCTATGCTTCAGCTGGTGGAACCGACGGATATGGATACGCCGTGGCAGCTCAAGCTTATTTTGCAGGACAAGCTGGATCAAGCGGTTATTGTGCAGGTAAGGCTATCGGGTACAGGCGAAGCTTTCGGCTCATGGCCTGCATCTTGGTCAGTGCCCATACGAGAGCGTTCTGCCAGCTGGCTGGATCGACTGCGCGCATGTCTGCCGCATGATCGATTCGCTGGAAACCATGAAGATATTTTGAACGCGCCTCTCGAAAATGATGCCGCGTGGCGCTTCCTAGCCAAAGACAGTCCTCGGCTCCTTACCGCAGGCTGGCAGGTTCTGCTTCCTGCTTGGTGGGAAACCGCAAGCCGCAAGAAGCCGCGGCTTCGTGCAAAGGTCATCACTCGTGCTGAAAGTAAGGGCGAGTCATTGTTTGGACTGGATACATTGATTGACTTCGATTGGCGAATTGCGATTGGCGAGACGGACCTCACCGAATCTGAGTTTAATGAGCTGGTTGCCCGTAATGAGCGTCTTGTGCGCTTCCGAGGACAATGGATCTCACTCGATCCCGCCTTGCTCGCACAAATTCGCAAAGCGATGTCCGGCATTGACCGCGCCGAGGGCTTATCCTTTCAGGATGTGCTTCAGCTGCATCTGCTGGGAAGCGGTAATAACGAAGGGGACGAGCAGCCCGAACAGGATGTAGAGCAAGATAGCCGCATTCAACTCGAAGTCGAGCTGAACGAGCATCTGATGACGCTCGTCAGCCAGTTGAACCAGCGAAGCGATCTGCCTCTACTAGCTGTGCCTTCCGGACTGCGTGCCGAGCTTCGTGCTTATCAGCATGAAGGCTACGCTTGGTTATCCTTTTTACGACGATTCGGACTTGGTGCTTGTTTAGCTGATGACATGGGTCTCGGCAAAACGATTCAGCTCATCGCTTATTTGCTCAATCTCAAGGAGAGCGCGGAGCAATCCGCACATCAAACGCCTTCGCTTATTATTTGCCCTACCTCGGTACTCGGCAACTGGCAGAAGGAGATCAATCGCTTTGCTCCTTCTCTTCGTGTCATGCTGCATTATGGAAGCAGGCGAAACGGAGGAGAAACTTTCCTTGAGGAAATCCAGCACGCGGATGTCATACTTACCTCATTCGCAACGGCTACGCTTGATCAAGAGCTGCTTAATGAGATTAACTGGTCTACGATTTGTTTGGATGAAGCACAAAATATTAAAAACGCGCAAACCAAGCAGTCCGCAGCCGTTCGCAGCTTTACTGCCAAGCACCGTATTGCGCTTACCGGAACCCCTATCGAGAATCGCTTATCGGAGCTGTGGTCTATCTACGATTTCATGAATCCAGGATTTCTGGGCAGCGCTCACGGCTTTCAGCACCGTTTCAGCAATCCGATTGAGAAAGAGCGTGATGTAAAGCGCACCGCAGACTTGCAAAAGCTGGTCAAGCCATTCATGCTTCGCCGCAAGAAGAAGGACCCTGCCATCCAGCTTGATTTGCCGGATAAAAATGAGATGAAAACGTATATCCATCTCACCGCCGAGCAGGGAGCGCTCTATAATCAAACCGTTAATCAGCTCATGGACCGCATGCAGAAGCTTGAAGGCATTGAACGAAAAGGCGCTATTCTATCATCCATTATGCAACTGAAGCAATTATGTGATCATCCTATGCTGCTCACGAAGGAACCTATCGTCGATAGCTCTGCGCCAGATGGAGAGCAAATCGATACAGAGAGGCTGATCAGCCGTTCCGCTAAGCTAGAGCGCTTGCTCGCCATGGTGAAAGAGCTGCGAGACGAGGGAGAACGCTGCCTCATCTTCACGCAGTATCTTGGCATGGGGGAGATGCTCCAGAAGGTGCTGGAGCAAGAGCTTCAGGAGCCGATTCTGTATTTGAATGGCAGCACATCCAAGCTTGCGCGTGACCGCATGATCGAGAAATTCCAATCGAATGAATTGCCGCCAGCCGAGCAGCCTAATGTGTTCATTCTGTCGATCAAGGCTGGCGGAGTTGGGCTTAATCTGACAGCCGCTAACCATGTATTCCATTTCGATCGCTGGTGGAATCCGGCTGTAGAGAACCAAGCAACCGATCGGGCTTATCGCATGGGACAAACTCGCGACGTTCAGGTGCATAAATTCATCTCGCTTGGCACGCTGGAGGAGCGCATCGATGAAATGCTGGAAAATAAGCAGCAGCTTAGCGAAAATGTCATCGCAAGCTCAGAGGGCTGGATCACCGAGCTTTCAACGGATGAGCTGAAGGAGCTGTTTACTCTGCGGCAGGATTGGAGCGATTCATAACAATCTGCAAACTTTCTGACTTGCTCCGAATCGACCTGTGTGCTACACTGGTGCTAATTTAAATGAACGGAGGGTTACGTGTGATAGACTATATCCGAGTTAGGTCTTTGCGCAGCTGCTAATTGAATAGCGCCAAAGCTCTGCCTGTGTGCAGAGGACTCAGGATAGGTCTGTCCATTTGAAGGTAACCCATATAACTAGAATACGTCGATGAGAATAGGGAGCATCCCGACTCGCGTATTCGCCTTTAGAGCGGAAACTCCATACGTGTATTTGTTTTTTACGCCTATGGAAGGCCAACAATCCATAACAATAAGGGATATTGGGTTCCTTATGGATTTTTTTGCTGATTCCCTTCTACCTATACGGTGAACACAGGCAGAGCTGCCTGTGTTTTTTTATTTTATAAATTATCGTAAAAGGATGATGACTAATGGAACAACCTAAACAAAAGGCAATTATCGTCGGTGTTCAGCTTCAAAATCAAACTGACTTTGCTTACTCTATGGAGGAGCTTCGAAACTTAGCTGCTGCCAATAATATCGAGGTCGTCGACGAACTAAGCCAGAAGGCAGCACGCATCAATCCAACTCACTACATTGGGACCGGCAAAATTCAAGAGCTGCTAGCGCTATTGGAAGGGCATGACGCGCATGTCGTTATTTTCAATGATGAGCTCTCTCATTCCCAAATTCGTAATTTGGAAGCTGCTTTGGAGCGAACGGTCATTGACCGGACGATTCTTATTCTCGATATATTTGCAGAGCGCGCCAAAACAAGAGAAGCCCAGCTGCAGGTTGAAGTCGCACGGCTTCAATACATGCTGCCGCGGCTCGTCGGACTTCGCGCATCTTTAGGACGGCAAGGAGGCGGAGCCGGGCTCAAAAATAAAGGTGCCGGCGAGACGAAGCTTGAGCTGGACCGGAGACGGATCGAGGAGCGAATCACCGCTCTACAAGTCGAACTTGAGAAACTTGTCGCCCGCCGTCAAATCCAGCGGAAGCAGCGGCAGAAGAACGAAGTTCCTGTCGTCTGTCTCGTGGGATATACGAATACGGGCAAATCAAGCTTGATGAATGCTTTGCTTGAGAAATATAATCCTGAGACGACCAAGCAGGTATTTGCTCAGGATATGTTGTTTGCAACGCTTGAAACATCGGTTCGAAGCATTGATCTGCCTGACAACAAATCATTTTTGCTCACGGATACGGTCGGTTTCGTAAGTCAGCTCCCCCATCACCTTGTCAAAGCTTTCCGTTCCACTTTGGAAGAAGTGACCGAAGCGGATTTACTAGTTCATGTCGTCGATTACGCCCATGAAGATTATGAGCAGCTTGTTGCGGTCACGAACCAAACGTTGAAGGAGCTGGGTGCTTACGATCTTCCAACGATCTATGCTTTCAACAAATGTGATTTGACAGAGCATGCTTATCCAGAGGTGCGCGACAACAACGTCTATCTCTCTGCCAAAAAGAATATTGGTTTAGATGAGCTTATTCAGGTCATTCGCGACCAAATATACGACGACTATATGGAATGCGAGCTGTTGATTCCGTTCAGCCAAGGCCGCTTGGTCGCCTACTTTAACGAGCATGCGCATGTACAATCTACGGAGTACGAAACAGAAGGCACACGCATGAAGCTAGAATGCCGCGTATCCGATTTCGAGAAGTATCGCACTGATGTAACTGTGCTGCAAGCAAAATAAACAAGGATGCCGCATCATAAATCGAGGCTGCCCCATGGTTAGTTTATAACCATGGGGCAGCCTCTTCTCCATTTTACAATGCTATTCCTTGCGATCTTGCGGGTGAGACTCCAGTACAAGCTCAGCTGCCTTCGCATTGGCTTCAACCTGAGCTGCATCCTTGCAGCCGGGAATAACAGCCGTTACTGCCGGATGCTTCAAGCACCATGCAAGTGCCCAACTTGCCATATCAACACCCTGCGGTACTTCTTCACGCTGAATTCTCTCTACTTCTATCAGCTTAACCCGCGTATTCTCTGCATCGTGCCTGTGACGTACATCGGTATCGCCAAATACAGCGCCCGGCTTATATTTACCGCTCAAATAACCGCTCGCCAGTGGAACACGTGCTAGCACACCAAGGTCCTGCTGCTCACAAGCCGGAAACACTCGCTCTTCGGGCAGACGATCGAGTCGATTATATACGACCTGAATGACGCGGGCATTTACTTTGGATGATGCTTCTGTTTGATGAAGATTGTCATTGCTGCCGATCGATGTCCCAAGAAACCGGATTTTCCCAGCTGCGATTTGCTTATCCAATGTCGTCCACAGCATATCGTTATCGAAAGCTTGGTCTGGCCCCGAATGGAATTGATAAAGATCGATGTAGTCCGTCTTCAATGCTTTCAGTGAAGCATCAAGCTGCGCAACCACGCCTTCGGCATCAAAAACATCGGTACGCGTGAAGCGCTCGTGAAAATGATGTCCAAACTTTGTTGCGATGATCCAATCCTCGCGATTGCGGCGACTGATATAATCTCCAATGAGTGACTCGGAGAGATGATCGCCGTAGCATTCCGCGGTATCGATCAAATTAATGCCAAGCTCCTGACCTTTGTCGAGAATCGCATCGACTTCGTTCTGCGAATACTCCCGTCCCCATTCGCCGCCAAACTGCCAAGTTCCAATTCCGATAACCGATACATTCAAATCTGTACTGCCGAGTCTTCTATATTTCAAGATCAACACTCCTTTTCGAATGATCTATTTCCTGTCCTTTTTATTTTAGCATTTTTGTCCATCTATAAGAAACAGCAGGGAAGCAATTATACATAGGCTAAATAGAATCAAGTATAGAACAGGCGCCCCTAAGTGATCGACGACAAGTCCCCCCATCATATTGCCAACAATGCCGCCAAGTCCCAATGTTACAGCCGCATACACCGTTTGCAGCGTAGCTTTTGTTCCATCGGTAGAGTAGCTCTGTACGATTTCTACAGCTGTGCCTGCAACAAAGGCGAACGCAATGCCATTCATCAGTTGAACCGCCAGCGTTAAAGTAATGTCAGCGAAAAGGAACATAGCAAAAAATTGAATGCTATAAATGACAGCAGCTAAACTTAGCAGCTGATATCTGCCTATTCTTTTGCTTAGCTTGGTCGCTACCCAGAACATCGGCACTTCAATAATGGCAGCAATCGCATACGCGCTTCCGATCCAACTCTTATCAAAGCCCATTTCTTTGAAGTATAACGGTAAAAAGTTCATATTAATGGACGCGGACATCATCATTAGCATGCTCGTTGCTACAAATATCATAAATGGCTTATTCCGAGCGACCTCACCCATTTGACCGAATAATGTCACTTTTCTACGTGTAAGCTGCGCTTTCGGAAGCATCATAAGTGCCAAACAGACCGTTAGACTTACGACTAAGTAATAAATAAAGATATCATCGTAACCGGTTTTTTCGTATAAAATACCCGTTACGAACGTTCCGATTGCATAGCTTAACGCTCCCCACAATCTCACGCTGCCAAATGAAAAACCTTTTTTGCTGGCGATCTCCACAGACATCGCATCACCAATCGGTCCGCCAGAGGATTGAAACCAGGCGAAGAAAATCGATAATACTATAATACCCGCAAGACCATCCATAAACTGAAATCCAAGACCGAGTACTGGAGCTGTAATCACGCATATCATGATGATTTTTCGGGGATTATTGATCCGATCATTAATCATACCCATAACGGGCTGAGCAACGACACTGACCAAAGCCCATAAAGATAAGATAAGACCTACAGTAGTATGGCTAAAACCTCGATCGCTGAAATAAAGACTTGTATATGGCATAATAACCGAAATGGCCAAATACCATAAAAAATAGTAGCCTGCTAGTAACTTCACTGATGCTTCTCCTCTCCTCATCTAATACAATCCTACTGTTTCGAACTCTTTCCTTACGTTTTTTTCTATTTCCTATGAACTAATCGTTATACTAGAACTAACCCTCATTGAACAGACAAAAGGATGCCGAAAAACGGAAGGATAACGGCTATGCAAGCCAGGGCAACAAATAGGCCGCGATTTTCTTTTTTATAACTCGGAAATAGTGAGATTAAAGCTGCGCCCCCTACTACAATCATGCTTACATAAAGAACGTTCCAGTTCCACTGTAGAGATAAATCTTGCAAATCCCCATGCAAAAAAGTGAATAATGAAGAGGCAGACGGGTCTTCGAACTCCCCCTCATGAGGCGGCTCCTGTACGCCCATATAAGCGGTCGTAATGAGTATGAGAAGTGCAACAATCGTCTCAGCTCGCAGCCACCATCGCAATCTGCTCTTATTTTGGCCTTGATCCGTAATTTTGGTTAAAAATCCGTTCATGAAGCCTAGTAGAATAAGCGGTAAAAACAATAGATGCTTGAGCAGCAGAGCCTCGCCGTAGTTAATTCCCCATGAGTTGATATAACCATCTACTAAAAGAGACATCATAATAAGACCAGCCACGATGATAAGGATTATACTGCATATCGCCATCGGTGTGTACCAGCGGACAAAAGCTTTCCAGTTCCAATCCCCTTTCGTAAACCAAGCAATAATGATAAGAACGCCAAGCCAAAGCGATACGGCTGCGACATGAACGGATTGAGAAAGAACTCCCCAAGTAGCAGAGAAGCCCGCTGGATGGCTCGCCCAGCCGTGAGCTAGAATGCTCAAGCACCATAGTAAGGCTAAAGCCCATTTCGTTACTTTTGCCTGCATGCTCATTAACTGCGAGACCATGTACATCAGCGTACAGATGACAAGGTTCCACACCCATGCATTTCCATACGAGTAATCTTTCACTACGATAAGTAAAACCTGAATAAATGGCATGTTCTCTGCAAAATCACGCAGCACAAGTGCCGACCTTAGTATCGACATAAACGAAAATAGCGGAATACCTAATAACGCATATTGAAATAAATCAAAGGTGTTTCTCAATTGCGGCTTAGACTTCTCTGGTATAAATTGAAGTAAAATAAAACCTCCGGTCAAAGCAAAGGACAAATACAGCAGCGTTTCAAAGATGTAAATATACAATATGATCCACTCCACCTACCAGTTTAAATTCAAAAGTCATCATATCATAAAAGAAAACAAATGAATGCATGCTCATATGATATTTCTCTCTTATTATGAATTTATAATAAAAAACACTCCTGCGACGAGGAGTGTTCATGCTTGTGAGTATATTATTTTAAATTGAAACAACTTCAAATTGGCCTTCCAAGCCGTCCGTGCTGCTCGGCCCCACCCATACACGAAATGAGCCCGGCTCTACAACAAACTGTTCTTCGCTATTTTCAAAGCCCAAATGCTCTGCAGCGAGTTCAAACTCAACGGTCTGCATCTCTCCCGCTCTGAGCATGATTTTCTGATAGCCTTTCAGTTCCTTCACAGGTCTAGTAACGGAAGCAAATTCGTCGCAAACATAGAGCTGCACAACTTCTTCGCCGTCCACGTCACCTGCATTGAGAATACTCGCCCGTACCTTAATGCTCTCTTCAGCGGTAATCCTCTGCTTGCTGATAACCAGATCGCGGTATTCAAACATGGTATAGCTCAAGCCGTATCCGAAAGAATACAACGGCTCCACTTGATCATCCACATATCGCTTCAATTCAGGCCTGCCCGTTTTTTTGGCATTGTAATAGATTGGGATTTGCCCTGCATTTCTCGGAAATGTAACCGGAAGCTTCCCGCTTGGATTATATTGACCAAACAGAACGTCCGCCGTTGCCATTCCAGCCTGAGTACCGAGCTGCCACGTTTCAACAATAGCCGGAACATGATGCTGTGCCCACTCGACGGATAATGGCCTGCCATTTACGAGCACCAGAACGACTGGAGTTCCAGTCTCATGGATCGCTTTCAGCAGCGCCATCTGGCAGTTCGGGATTTCTAGGGACGTACGGTTGTTATTTTCTCCGCTCATGTTTGCCGATTCTCCAAGTACGACGATAGCAACCTCACACTCGCTTGCAACAGCTGCGGCCTCGATTAATTCTTTGTCTGTCCCCTCTGTCACATCGCAGCCCTTGGCGTACCTAATTTCCATACCGGATGTGGCCGAGGATCGAATCCCATCGACAACTGTAACAACGTCACTGTTCCTGCCTTGCCCGCGCCAGCATCCAAGAAGCGCTTCACGGTCATCAGCAAGCGGACCAATTACGGCTAACTTACGCACTGCCGGCTTCAGCGGCAGCACATTTCCCTCGTTTTTCAACAATACAATGGACTGGCATGCCATTTCACGAGCGGTTTGCACGTGACTTGGGGCAAGCAGAATCGTTGATTCCAGCGCAGGGTCTGTGTATGGCTGATCAAATAATCCCAATTGAAATTTCATTCTCAAGATGCGGGACACCGCATCATCAAGAAGTGCTTCCGAGATCGTGCCCTGTCTGACCAATTCAAGCAGATGGTTACCGTAAACCTGAGATTCCATATCCATATGAACGCCAGATTGGATAGCTAGACGCGCCGCTGCTGCTTCAGAATCAGCATTTCCGTGCTCCACCAATTCACCGATTGAATTCCAATCGCTTACGACAACACCCTCAAATCCCCATTCCTGCTGCAAAACCTCTTTTAATAGCCAACGATTGCTTGAGCATGGCACCCCGTTCAGCTCATTGAAAGCGACCATTATCGAACCTGCCCCTGCAGCGAGCGCCGCTTTAAACGGCGGGAAGCAAACCTCTCTTAACCGCCTAATCGACATATCGACTGTGTTATAATCCCGTCCAGCCTCAGCGAACCCATATCCTGCAAAGTGCTTAGGACATGCCATCATATGCGGCCGATTACTCCAATCATTGCGCTGAATACCCTTTACTCTCGCATAGGCAATATCCGAACCCAAAAAAGGATCTTCACCCGCCCCCTCCGCTATTCTTCCCCATCTTGGATCATGTGTAATATCCACCATCGGAGCAAGAATCCACTGAATACCCTCCGTCGAAGCTTCACGAGCGGCGATTGCCGCTGTTTCCTCAATTAATGCCATATTCCAGCTGCTTGCCTCTGCAAGCGGAATTGGAAATATAGAACGGTAACCGTGAATAACGTCAGCTGCAATAAGGAGAGGAATGCCAAGACGGGATTGCTCTACGGCGATACGCTGCAATTCATTTACTTTCTCTGCCCCTATAACGCCAAGCACAGAGCCGACTTTGCCCTCCTTAATTAACGTTAAGTCACTTTCTTGTTTGAAGCTTCCGATCTGAGTCATTTGCCCAACCTTCTCAGTCAGTGTCATTCGAGCCAATAGCGATGTTATTTTATGTTCTGTTTCTGGATGTTTGCCCGCTGCATTATCTTTAAGGGTGATGTCCATTTCTTGCCTCCTCCTGGCTTACTTATGACGAAGGACTTTTGCTGTTTTAAGCAAAAGTCCTTCCATTCCGTTATTTAGAAGCAAGCAGCTTCAAATAGTCCACTGATCGCTTAATGTCCTCTTTCATCGTGCGTACCGGCTGACTCTCCGCGTTATGCAGCAGCTCAAACGACAGCCAGCCGTTATACTCGGTTTCGGCTAGTGCTTGCATCAGCTTCTGCATGTTGATATCCCCTTCAAGGAGGTCTTCACTCGGAGTGCGTCCAAACTGGTTTCTTAAATGAAACGCATCGATTCGATCTGGATACTTCCGAATCCAGTCCGCCGGATCATACCCTGCTACATGCGCCCATCCCGTGTCCACACAAAGGCCGACATTTGGGCTAGCATATTCAATCACACTGCGCAGATCACCTTCTGCGTTATGCTTCTCATCCGCATGATTGTGCAGACTGACTTTGAGTCCCCACTCTTCCCCAATTAAAGCGATACGCGACAAATGCTCCCCTTGACGTTTGAATTCGTCCTCCGATTTCGGGAGTGCAACGCCCCATCCCCCTTTGGGATCAGCATTCACAACCAGATCGGTGCCGCCGGCCTTTGCCAAACGCTCAGCTAAGGGCTTCATTGTCTCTTCAAGAGGAATGACTTCCTCGTGTAAATTAAGTCCCATATAGGCACCGGATACGGATATGCCATATTTCTGAGCTAGGCTAATCAACTCCGGTTCCGGGTCAAATTCAACCGCGTTCAGTCCCGCTTCGGCACACTCTCGAAAAACCTCTTCCCACGAGAACTCTCGCTGGTCGTAATGATATCTTTCCTGCCAGCTATAGGTTGCTATCGAAAATCCTTTGATGATCATGTTTAGAATCTCCTTATTCTTTCCGAATGATAGCGAGCAATAATAGGGTCCTCCCAAGTTTCCAGATCGGAATCAGGAATTCTTCCTTCTCGCTCCATAGCATGGAGCACTTGCTGCATTCCTGCTTCCAAGGAGATTGCAGGCACAAATTCAGGCACATCTCGCAACAGCTTCTGCGCGCTATAATACGTATCATGTGCGAAAATCTCGCGGCATAAGTCAAATCGATTCGGATCGATTGCCAGCAGCTCATCCAAGCTTACTCCGACCATTTCCACTTCGCGGTTCAATATCTTCATTGCAGTACGGTGATAGTCTCCCCAGCTTACAAAGTCAGGTCGAACAAGATGGTATACCTCTCCGATACAGTGGGTTTTCCCGAGAATACTTGCAAATCCTCTAGCCGCGTCGGATACGTGCAAAAACTGATGCAGCGCCTTGCCTTCTCCGCAAACCAGAATCGGCTTCCCCTTGCGAATCCGATCGATCCAAGAAAAGTCCCAAGCCACTTGGCGAAGCATGCCTGACCTCGGCCCATAGGTAGTCGAGGGCTTCACAATCGTAACTGGAAAACCTTCCTCTGCATAAGCTTGGAGAAGTACTTGATCCGCATCCCCCTTGTTTTTGCCATAACCCGATATCGGCCTGAGCGGATGGTCCTCGGTCACAGGGAACGAATCGTATTCAATGCCATAGGTACATACGGTTGAGCATTGAATGAAATGCCCGACTCCACGGAATGCTTCAATGCTGGTTAAAGCGTCATCTGCCGAAAAACTGATCATATCGATGACAGCATCGAACTGTTCTTTTTTCATTCTATCGATAAAAGCACTTTTGTCATGTCGATCGCCAATAATGACTTTGACGCCTTCCGGAACATTTCCTCTGTTCCCTCGGTTGAAGCATGTCACCTCATACCCGAGCTCCAGCAACCTGACGACAATGCTCTCACTTATATTTCCAGTACCGCCTAGCACCAATACCTTCATGTCTGTATCACACTTCCTTATTCACATGCTATTCTACGCATTTACCGCATGTTGCGACGAAATGGATACCTTCTGAGAAACCCCTGTCTCCGCACATTCATAGATCGCTTGCAAACATTTCAGGTTGAATACAGCCTGCTCGTTAATGGTTGCACGGGATTCAATCCCTTTAACTTTCAAATAGAAGTAATAAAGTGGATGATCCATTACGGAGTACGGGCCATCATGAGGAATGAGGCTCTCCTTTGATTCTATTTGTCCTGCTTTATCCTTTTTGTAAACAACCTCATCCGTTTCAAAATAAGGCGACCATTTAACTGCACCCATCGTTCCTTCCAGCTCAACATGATGGTATGCCTCGCCATGGGTACACGATGCCCGCTCATACTGTACAAATACTTTTTTGCCATCAGACAAGCTGTATTGCAGCGTAGCACCGACATGCCCTTCAACATCGTACGTTGTATCTGTCGGATCAATTTCTGTAATCGGCTGGCTTGTCCAAGCGGTAACGACTTCAATAGACTCTGGATTTAGAAGATCATTCAAGACCGTAAGATCGTAAGGACCCCAATCCATTAGAATACCGCCGCCGCTCTTCACGCGATCAAGAAACCATTTACTTTCCGGCTGGTACTCGACACCAGCGCGTGAACGTTGGTTTCGATAAACGAAAGTCACTTTATACAGATCACCCAAGGTTTGCGTACGCAGCAGCTCTTTAACTTCCTCTGTCTTGGAGAGGCCAAGAAAACGGTCGCTGCAGCATCCGAGCATCCGGTTTTGACGCTTCGCCAGCGCTAACAGCGTTTCTGCCTCGTCAGCATTCATAACGAGCGGCTTCTCGCAAAGCACATGACGGCCGGACTCCAATACCATCTGTGACAAGGCGAAGTGTGTAACGGGAGGAGTACCGATAATAACGATATCATCCTCTTTCGCAGGCTCTGCAAGCATCTGCTGTGTATCGGAATAGGCCTCTGCCTCAGGAAATGCTTCTGTAAAAATAGCAAGAGTTTGAGCGTTCGGGTCTGCAACCTTCATCAAGATCGATTCCTCTGCGGAAAGCTTTCGAATCGCTTCCGCATGAAATCTGCCAATAACGCCAGCACCAATAATATAAATTCTCATCATATTCTCCCTTATTCCCAAGGCATCTTAGCTGGGAAGCCGATTTTTTCCATACGGAATGCTTCCTTCGCTTTAGGAGGCAGCTCGTCGTAGGTTTCTTGCGGTATTTGAATATAAGAGCCTCCGCCGTACCAGCTCTTACCAAAGATCATTGCAAGGTTCGTGCGGCGGTCGTTGGAACGGTTTGGTGTACCGCGATGCCACATTCTGATATCACGAATAACGATAGAGCCTGCTGACATAAATACCTTCTCAGAATGCATATATTCAGCTGCTCTTACGATATTGAGGTGCGGGTTTACACTGCCGTCAAGCGTATCATGATTCGCCCGATCAGGATTTAGATGCGTACCGCCAGGCCATACTTCAAGCGGTCCATTCTCCTCCGTTACGTCAACCAAAGGAATATTTACGACCAAGCTGAAGATTGGAAGGGGAATGGACAGATCCGGAAACAGCGGCATAATGTCGCAATGTACATTCTGATAGTCAGAACCCGGCATCGGAGTATCCGAAGCCAAATAGGTGCAGCGGCTGCCTTCACCAAGAATTTTGTCCAATACAGCCGTTGCAATCGAGTTGCTGATGACGTCCTCATCGATGTAAGGCTGCATGAAAGGAAGAAACATTTGTGCGCGGTTAGTCCCTGTGTTGTATCCTTTGCGTTCAATGAACTCGTCGAATAAAGGATCAAAGGATTGCTTGATTCGGGCAATTTTCTCTTCGCTGAGCACTTTATCGAACAAAACGTATCCGTTTGTTTTTACTTGTTCAACCGCGATTTCCAACGTCTCTGGGCTCAATTGTTTTGTAGCCCGTTCTTGTTCTGTCAATTGAATTTTCATTATGAATCCCTCCATTTAGTACTACTCCTTAACAGAGCCCAGCATAATGCCGTGAATAAAAAATCTTTGCAAGAACGGATAAATAACAAGAATAGGCAGCATCCCGATTACGATTTTTGCAGCATTCAATGTTTGGTTCGAAAGCTTCTTGAGGAGCTCGATCTTCTCTATTGAAGATACGTTTTGCATATTTGTCTGAACGACAAACTGCTGAATATACGTTTGCAGCGGATAATTTTCCATGCTTCGCATAAAAATCAGCCCGTCAAAAAATGAATTCCAATGGTTGACGATGCTAAATAGTGTAATAGTAGCCAGCGCTGGCGCGGAAAGAGGAATAAATATCTTCATCAACATATACCAAGGGCCCGCCCCATCAATATGTCCCGCTTCAGACAGCTCTTTAGGAATGCTTCGAAAAAAGTTGATTAACAGGATTACGTTAAATACAGGTACTGCCGTTGGAAGCACCAACGCCCAGATCGTGTCAAACAAACCCAAATACTTCATCAAAATATATAGAGGAATGATTCCTCCACTGAACAACATCGTTACAACGATGAACCACATATACGTATCACGGAATCGGAACTCTTTTACCTGACGGGATAGCGGATATGCCATGGATACGCATATCAGAAAGTTAATGGTGCCGCCTAACAGTACCCTTTTTACGGATACAATAAAGGAACCAAGAAAATTTTTATCCTTCAATATCGTGTCATAGGCAAAGGTATTGAAGCCGATCGGCCAAAAGGTGACTTTTCCCGCCGCTGCCGCCGCTTTATCACTGAAGGAAACCGCAACGGTATATAAAATCGGAGCCAATGATAGAAATGCAATGACTGTCATGAGCGTGTACAAACTGCCTATAGCTAGACGAGTCTGCCACGATTGGTTCCGAACCACCAATAATCACCCTCTTCTATTAAAAAATACGATAATTAGCAAATCTTCCAGCTAAGCGATACGAGATGACGATCAAGATCAAACCGATGACCGATTTCATTAATCCTACTGCTGTTGCTAGACCAAACTGAGCTTGCACAATACCGACACGATAAACATACGTATCAATAATATCTCCTGACTCGTATACGAGAGGATTGTATAGGTTGAAAATCTGATCGAAACCAGCATTTAATATGTTTCCAATGCTTAAAGTCCCGAGAAGCACGATCGTCGGTGCGATGCCCGGCAATGTAACATGTCTCAACTTCTTAAGCCATGTAGCACCATCGATTTCAGCCGCTTCATAGAGCGTTTGATTGATTCCGGTTAATGCTGCCAAAAATATAATGGCGTTAAACCCGAATTCCTTCCACACGTCACTGGTAATGACGATCCATGGAAACAATGTATTGTTCCCGAGAAACATAATAGGCTCCATCCCTAACGCTTGAAGGCCATTGTTCACCACACCATCAAGGGAGAGAAGGTCGATAATGATGCCGGATAAAATAACCCATGATAAGAAATGGGGTAAATAAACAATCGTCTGCACCCAGCGTTTGAATGCGAGTTTATTTACTTCATTTAATAAAATGGCAAAAGCAAGCGGAACTACGCTGTTGGCTATAATTTTCCAAAATGCGATATTTATCGTATTGAAAAAAATCGTTTTACTATCTTCCATATCGAACAAGTAAGTGAAATTCTCAAAACCTACCCATGGTGATCCGAGTAAGCCAAGGCCCATTTTAAAGTCCTGAAAGGCAAGGACAATACCAACCATCGGGATTACACTGAAAATGATGAGCAGGATCATTCCTGGTAATAACATAAAGTGATAGTGCTTCTGTGCAAGGAATTGTTTCATTTCTACGCCTCATTCCCTAGAGAAAAAGCCTGTGTTAACAAGCGCTGCTTCTTTCCACAGCGCTTATTAACTTTAGTAGACTATTTCAATAATTCTTCATCAATTTCTTTGATAATCGTAGTTCCGCCTTCGGTTTTCCACTTTTCGACGAATTCGTCGAATGCATCTAGCTCCAAGCTGCCAAGTACGATTTTGAAGAACGTTTCGTTCTCCATCTTCTGCAGGTTAGCCCATCTACGTTCCATCGTTTTGGTAGAAGTGTTGAATACCGGATCGGTCGCGTTCATTTCCAATTTCAGAACACCAGCACCCTCCAAGTACGCATGAGGCGCAGCCCATTCATCGGCGTTCGATTTAGGGTTTGCCTTATCCTTCAGCGCTTGCTCGTAAACTAGCTGCATTTCGCCGTCTAATGTTTTTGGATCGACTTTGCCTGCGAGCGCATCCACGAGAAGCTCATGCTTGATCGTTGCCGCATTTGGATAATCCGTAATTATCGTCAATGGCCACAAGGAATGACCCACTATTAGTTCTTTTTCCTTTTCACTAGGCGTGTGTGCTACTTGATCATACATATTGGCATAAACGACCGCTGCTTCAGGATGCTTGAATCCTTTCTTTACGACGAGGTATGACTGGGCTGCTGGCAGTGAAGCAATGTTGTATTCGCCATTCTCATCACCAATCATATAAGCTCTCCAATCCGCTTTCGGATCGTTCTTAACAGCACCTGTCAACGCCCATGGAGACCACCAAGGTCCGAAGAAAGCACCCGCTTTACCGCTTGCTACAAGCTCATCAGGACTTTTCCTTAGAGCAAACTCCTTATCAATAAGACCTTCCTTGTACATATCCCGAATAACGCCCAATGCCTGTTTCACTCCTGGCATCGTAGAACCGTACACCGTATTGCCTGCTTCATCTTTCACCCATGTTAATGGATACGATTTGAATGCGTTGAAAATGGCTTTAAAATCATGCAAGCCGCCGCCCTGAGCAGAGAGACTGACGTTGTTACCGGTTAAGCCGATCGTGTCGTCCGTGCCATTGCCATCAGGGTCCTTCTCTACAAATGCCTTCAGCATGCCTTTCAAATCCTCCACGTTTTTCGGAGGCTGCAGGCCTAGCTTGTCCAGCCAATCCTGGCGAACCCAAAGCATAGAAGGCGCATCAGCTTGAATGCCTACACTTGGCAATGCCAACAATTTCCCGCCATACGTTGCGGAGTCTATAACCTTATTGCCAGTTGCCTCATAAAACTTTTTGATTTCCGGCGTTACATATTTGTTGTACACCTCTGTCAAATCTTCAAGCTGATTCGACGCTGCCATAGCTCTGAACGTATTCTCATTGACAACCATCATGTCAGGAATATCATTGCTGGCAATCGCAAGCTGCATTTTTTGATCATAATCCGTAGCCGAGGCGTACCACATTACCTTTGTTTTAATGTTCGTTCTTTCGAATACATATTTCGTATACGCATTGTCCTCAATCGTTTCACCAGCAGCCATATTTAAGTCTGGAAGAACAGACTTTATCACTTTAACTTCTACTGGCTCCGGTAGACGAAACGGATCGATCGGCGTATTGTCAGCTGCCGGCTGATCTTCAGGCTTCGTTGTATCCGGGTTTTTATTGCTGCTGCATCCAGTAAATATGATAGAGGTAGCAAGTACTAAAGCAAGTAATTTCGAAATCTTCATTTCCCCCACCCTTTCCTACATCATTATGTGTTTGCGCTTTCATTATAAAATAAAAAGAACTCCCAGAGGGAGTATCTAGCGTCCTTAGAATCGTATAAGATCGTACTATTATGCACGTATTTATCGATAATAATGGATGATTCTGTTCTATTCACTGGATAATTGTATACTTCTCTTCTGCTGCTGGCGGTATTCACTTGGCGTCATACCGGTTTGTTCACGAAATAGTCTACTAAAGTACTTTTCATTGGGGTAACCTGTCTTCTCGGCAATTCGGATGATCGGCATGCCCGTTTGTGCGAGCAATTCCTCCGCTTTAGCTATACGCTGATCACGGATGTACTCATTAAACGGCTTTCCCAAAATATCTTTAAAGCACTGGCTAAAGTAACTGCGGCTCATATTGACCGAGCTCGCCATCTCAACGAGACCAATTTGCTGTGTAATATCTTGGGCAATTAAGTCTGCCGCTTTCAAGATACTATCCACGACTGGCTGGGAGTACATCGATTTATTCGTTAATTCAATCATACCCCTTCTTATTTCGCCAATCCATAGTTCCCATTCGTACCAGTACACTAAGCTGCCAATCCGGTTATTGAAGGATAAGCGATCCGTGGACAACGTCCGTTCCCATTCGCGCAGAGCAGAATAAAAAATACTGTCCAGCTTCTCCCTAGGCAGCATCATCTGCTTCAGCTCCGTTAAGAGACTCTCGAATATGGGGTCGTTGTTTACCCATACAAGCGATGACCACCGTCTATGCATTTCGAGAATATCATCATCAAATACAATGGGTCTGTTTTGCTGCTCTGAAACAAGAGATACGGAATAAATACGCTTACCATTCTCCAACTCATATAATAATGCTCGGTTTCGATATTCCCTCAGCCATTTGACGACCATCGTCTTGTCGACGCCCTCAAGATCTGACAATCTGACGATTACAATATGCGACTCTACTTGCAATCGCTCATGCATATCATCTCCCAGCAGCCAGTCATCATTCGCGCTTTCTCGAATCCATAGCCATAAGCCCTGCTCTACTTCCGTCAGATCGTCTCCTGACTTTATGGCCAAAGCTTCAGTCCATTGATCATCCTGCACAGGATTCAGAGATACTAAAGCAATGCCGCTGCCGCCATGGGATGCAATTAGCTCATTCTTCTCTGGCATGTACCGATTCAATGCATTTCGTTTCCCAGTTTCTTCGGTTATCCGTCCCATAATTCGTGTCAGAACGTCATCCATCTTTTCCTTTTCGAGCTGCACCTTGACGATATAATCAATAGCACCGAGCCGAAGCGCCTCTTGAATATACTCGAAATCCTGATGAAAGGTTAGAACCACTAGCCAAATATGTGGATAATGTATGCGGACTGCACGCATTAATTCAATGCCCGACATTACGGGCATGGCTAAATCAGTGATAACCAAATCAACATCATTATTCTCCAAAAATTGAAGAGCAGCCTCACCGTTTGCCGCTTCTCCAACAATCTTCAAGCCAAATTTCTCCCAAGGCATAAGAACGATCAGCCCTTTTCGGACCAATCTATCGTCATCCACAATCAGCACATTCAACTTATTCACCGTCTTTCTTCAAAGGAATTCTCATCAGAACAGTAGTGCCACCGGAATCATTATTCGTTATCTGAAGTTCAGCTTCCGATCCATAGCGAGAGAACAGAACCCGCTTAATGTAATTCATACCAATGCCAAAACCAACCTTTTTATTCTCGCCGCGTTCATTATGAAGAAGTTTATGAATGGTTTCCTCAGATAGACTGATTCCGTTATCTGCTACGGATAGAACGACATGCGAATCCCCCTCTAGTCTAACCTGGACATGGATGACCCCGTCATCGCCCAGTCCGTGGTACAACGCATTTTCTACAATAGGCTGCAAAATAAACCTTGGTATTTCCAAATCCTCAATAGAAGCATCGGCTTCGATTTGCACATCAAAACGAAAATCATACCGAATTTGCTGCAAATTCAAATATTCCTTTAACGCTCCGATCTCTTGCTTAATTGTCGTATCTTGCCCTTGCTTGTCTAAATTGTAATGAAGAAGCTTATTGAGCGATGTAGCAAGACCATCGATCTCGTCTTGACCATTTAAGCGCGCAATCCAACAAACCGTATCCAGCGTGTTATAGAGAAAATGTGGATTAATCTGATACATCAGCTTTTCAACTTCTAAATCTGCCTTCTTCTTCTCCGTTTGCTTCACCTCAGCAAGGAGCTCCCACACACGCCTGCGCATATTCCAAAACTGATTCAGTAAATGATCGAATTCAGGTATTTGAGTTTTTTTTAATTCTGAATGAAAGTTTTGGTTCGTAAGCTGCATAATTTCTTTGTTGAACTTCGTTAGCGGAACGTAAACCATTTTCCAGAGAATCCAACCGAGCAGCAGGCTGACAGCAATGGATAGCATGGAAAATCCGAAAAATTGTTTGAACCATTCTGATATTTCTTTGTTATACTCCAGCTGAGGGATGACCGATATTACACTCCACCCCTGATTGCTCACATTTTGAAACAAATAATATTCATTGTAAGGTGTCGGTTTGCCTGATAGATCGTTACCAGGGTATAGCGAACCAACGGGAAAATCAGCTGTATTCTCGCTATGGCTGATAACTCCCTTATCATTGACGATGAGATGCTTAACATTCATGCCCTTCTGGTTACTCTCTAAAATTTTCTGAGCAAATTTATAGCTCGTCTCCACGTATACGTAAACATCATCCTGGTCAAGGACATTGACTTGCCGGAAAACAGAAATGACATTGCTGTCATCGAAACGGTTCATTGATTTATGCGGACCATAATACGTGATTTTATCAAACTGCTGTAAGACCGGCAAATTTTCCACATTAAACTCTTCTTTTGTCGGAAAATTTTGAAACAAAAGACTTTTGTCGCTTTTTAAGTAATAAGCCATTAATCCTAATGAAGGATTTGAAAAGTTTATTATGTTTAGCTGCGTAATAAGCTCTTTCTCCAATTGCGATTTCTCGTATACGCTATCTTCATTTAAGTAGTCCCGTAAGCCGCGTCCTACATTCCCCTCGAAGGCCATCTGCTGCGTCACATAATTTAAGTTCGATATTGTATTTTCGAGCGAAAGCGCCACCTGCTGCAAATTATTCTGAACACTCGCCTCAATTTTATTGTTCAGCATTGCGTACATTTTGTAATACGACAGCGTTCCGATTAAGGACAATGGAATAAGTGAACTGGTTAAAATAATGATAAGCATTCGTTTTTTCAATGATAATTTCACTAATTTCCGGACGTTCAACATAAACCCTCCTCTCCTCATTTAAACACATAATAAACTACTTTCCGTGTATTAAATACCCTTTCCACCAACAATATTGTATCGAAATATGTATAATTTTATCCTATACTGTCTGTTTATGGCTCAGCATAGCCTATTACAGACAACAAAAAGAGCCTCTCCTCGACAAGAGAATTATGCATGTGAACTTCCTCGCTTACAGTTATTTGATTTATCTATACATGGAAATACCCGACCGCATGCGGTCGGGTTCTTATGGCAGGAATTAGATTATATATTAGCTTTCTAGCGTTGTGTGACTAAGCAACACTTAGTAACACCAACTTACTCATCTACCATACGTTTCTTGTACACGTATAAACACAACGCGTACATAGCAATGATCCACAAACAAATGATCCCTAAATTTGACCATACATCGGTTAAACCGGCGCCTGCTTCCACTTGAGCAGCTAAGTCAATAAGCTGTAGGTTAGGCATATACTCAGCAATGGCTAGAAACGGATAATCTTCAATAAACGGAGTAATCGCAGAGCCAAAACCAAACACTCCCATAGCCGGCATGACCGCAACCGATGCTTCCATAACTGATTTAGTCAGCAATCCGATGAATGTTCCTAATCCTAGATAAAAAACGGCAGATAATATTAGAGCAATCGCCACAACGAACATATTTTTCGGATTATAATCGGTCAAAAAGGCCGAAAGGATAACAATAACGGTAGTGGTGATAAAGCTTAATAAGCTTTTTCCGCAAAAAATCTCAACAATACTAGCTGGCGACAACATCAGACCGCGCAGTGTATTCTTTTCTTTCTCTTCTGCGATTAATGCGGATTGAACGTACGTAGCTACGAGAATAAACGTCAAGTTGATGGCCATATAGGGCACATTTAAATTATCCGTGCCGATACGACTGTAAAACGCAGCCAATATCAACGGAAGAAATATCGTCGTCGAGACATATAAATTTCTGGATACGTCTCTATAGTCTTTGTGTAAAATTGCAAATACCCGTTTCATTGAAAATGTCATGATAATTTCCTCCCTGTTACATCTACAAAGATATCGCCTAATGTTGGATAGTTTGATTGAATCGACGCAACCTGATTCGTGCTCATATATTCAAACATCTGCTGTGCTCCGTCAGTTCCCTTCGGTACAACAACCGTAGTGCCGTCAGTCAACTCCACCGTAATCGTTGCATCTCCATGCTGCTCACGCAGCTTCTTCGGTGAATCGAGCAATTGAATCGTTCCATTGTTTAAGAATGCCACTCGATCGCATAGGGTTTCAGCCTCATTCATATCATGCGTCGTCAAGAAAATCGTCGTGCCCTTCTCTTTCAATTTCAGTAAGCCTTCATAAATATGTCTCGTGTTGACAGGGTCCAGCGCCGATGTTGGTTCATCAAGAAACAACAGCTCTGGCTCATGCAGAAAGGCACGGGCTAAGATCACCCTCTGCGTCATACCTTTGGATAACTTAGAGACCACCTTTGCGCTCTCTTTCTCCAAATTGACCATTCGTAAAACCTCGTCGATTCGAGTGAGAGGCACATCATATAAGTTGCAATAAAGCTTCAAATTATCATGAACGGACAAGCGACCATATAACGCGGTGTTGTCTGTAATGACGCCAACTTTTTTACGATACTTTTCTTCCTGTAATTTAATCGCAGGCACTCCGAATACATATGCGCTCCCCGAGGTCGGTTTTGACTGAGCCGTTAATATTTTTATAGTAGTCGTTTTACCCGATCCGCTTGGTCCCAAGAAACCGAAAATTTCGCCCTTTCTTACATTAAAGGAAACGTCCTTTAACGCCCTTGTATTAGAAAATGATTTCTCTAGCGAAGTCACTTCAATAATGTTTTCCATACCGCTCTCAACCTCCGTTGTGTTATCCGATCTACCTTAATCTTAGGTCAGACCGAGCAGCGGCGCATTATAATCCCATCGAAAGGAGCATACAAAGGGGTGAATGGTGCTTATTTAGCGGTGAATAGCGCATAAATCACACTGTTTGGAGCATCTCATTCCGCGAATGGAGCTTATTTAAGCCCCATCATCTCTTTTAATTCCGCCATTTTTGTCTTTGACAACGGAACGGATGATTTCAAATGATCATCGAGCACAAGGCTATAGCTATTGCGAGTGAAGGTTACGACTTCTCTTACTTTCTGAAGATTAACAATGTATGAACGATGGCAGCGGAAAAAACCGTATGTCTGCAATCGTTCCTCCAGCTCGTTAATTTTGAAGGTCGTCGGATACATCTCTCCCTTAATATAGAGATTGGTTTGTCCCTCGCTGCTTTCGATATAATCAATTTCCGGTGGATTGAATAGTATTATTTTATCGTTCATCCGTGTTGGAATTTTCTCGAATCTGACTAGTTGAACGACCGGATCTTCCTCGTCCGGCTCTTCTTCGCTCACTTCGTTCGATAAAGCCTCTTGGTTATCTATTTGATCTGAAGGCAGCGTTGGCTGATCATCCTCTGGATCATGAACCTCGAATGCTTTTAATCCTTTCTCGTCCAGACGATAGACTCGGCTCGTCACGCTAAGTGCCGTTTCCATATTCCCCGTCAGTACCAGAATACCTTTGCCGTTTTCACTAAGTACCCGAACCATTCTTTGAAATACAAGCTTCGTCTCATTATCTACATTCTGATCTGGCTCTTCAAATACAAACAGCGCAGGATCTTGAAATAGCAAACGAGCATACTGTATCCGTCGTTTCTCTGATAAGCTGAGCTTCGCTAAACGTATATTTGCTTTCATGTCGAGCTTTACGATACGGATCACCTCATCGATTACTAGGCCTGACCCGTACAGTTTTTTGAAAAAAGCAAAGTTTTCTCTTACCGTAAGCCGCTCATAGAACCCTTCATCTAACCGCAACAGCCCCATTTGCAACAAATACTCTCCTCGATTGCTCGCGAAAGCTTCTTTATTCACTTGAATTTCTCCGCTTGCGACCGGTAATTTCCCTAACAGCATAGCTAATAGCGTATTTCGTACATTCATGCTCGAATAGAGTGCAACAACATCATGACGAGCTACCTCGATATGAAAAGCCGGGAACACCAGCACATTTTCCGTATATCTCTCCAACTCATTAATTTCCAGAATAGCCATAGGATCACCTGTATTATATATAGTTTAAATGTCAATTTCTTCATTCAACTTATCTATTATACATGACCAAAACACGATGATGAATACAAAAAAATCCACAACCGCATACGGTTGTGGATTTAATAGACAGGCAAGCTTAGCAGTTTATATTCCCACCCGTCTTCACCTGTTCGAACCCATTGCCTGAATTTTTATTTTAAATTTCACGTTTACTTCCGCCTTAGACAAAGCTTCCCCCCAGCTATCCTGAACTTCCTTCCAGTGTGCGTATTCAAAAGCTCTCGCATGTAAACCGAGTCCAATGGGATCTATTTTCGCCCCTTGTATTTTCTTTAACAACTGTTCCGCTTGTTTATGAAGCTCTTCTTCCATTTGTTTCTCTAATTCCGGTGCGTTCTTCTCCACATCAAAATGAAAAAGTCGTTCAGTCATGACAATGCCCATCTTAACGCCAATATCAAATTTAAATCGACCATCGGCGAAATCGACCTTTGTTTTCACATGAATAAGCGTAGGGTAAAAACTCATCTTATTCTCCTGGGCCAAACCCTCGCTCGGCTGCTGAGGCAGGCTGAGCGTAAATGAAAATACTCCACTCGTTTCATCTTGTAAAATTTTCAGTAATTTGGATTCATCAGTATTCAGGCTTAATTTATATTTACCTGAATGATCCAGAAGAGCCGTGCCTTTTATTTCAACTTGACTCGTTTTTTTTATCTCTGTCACACTAGGAGTCATCCCTTTTTCCGTATACTGACGATGAAACTCTTGAAGTGTCGTTTTCACCGTAAGATTTTGTTTATTAGCCGTTTCAAGTAGTTTCAATAAATACAAAGGAAGACGCGGTTTATCTTTAGGTGTAAACATCGCAATATCCGAAACCGGCCCATCTACCATCACAACTCGGGCTATCGTTGTATTTTTCCCATCTCTGAACATAGTGTCCATAATATTAAACCAATCTTTATGCTCAAGAACACGCTTGCCGATGAGAAACACTTGAATTTTACCTCTTCTCGTCAAAGCTGTAATTGTAGAATCAAATCGATCCCTGGAGTTTCTAATCGTAATGGATTTAACAATCGTATCCTCTTCCTTATCTTTCGCTTCCTTATAGAAGACCGGACTTGAGGAAGAAACAACAAGATGCCCCTCCTCATCCAGATCTACTCCTAACATTAAGCTCAGTGATATATCCTCAATGTTAATCCGATCAATACAACCCGATAGAACCGAAAGCGACAACAGTAGACAAATAAAGAAAACCGCTCTCACAGGCTATCACTCCGTTTTAATCGTTTGTATATAATCACGTAGAGGTAAAGGAACACTGGAAACACATAAGCTATCCATATCCCTGTTATGCTAGTGTATTGGACCCACTTATCTGTTTGATTCCATGAGGGATGAACACAAAGGACCAGTACAACAATTGATAATAAAAGAATACTTGCGATTGGAGCTGTGTTCTTTGTCCCTAATAGAAAGCTTGTACTTGAGACTACTCCGTATGTATATGGGAGCCAAGAGGTAGAGACAACAAACAAATAGAGAGCCAAAAAAATCATATCAAAACGTTCCAAAAAGTTAAGCTCGATCATTTTCAACA
Organism: Paenibacillus sp. J22P15; assembly: GCF_056269345.1. NCBI lineage: Bacteria > Bacillati > Bacillota > Bacilli > Caryophanales > Paenibacillaceae > Paenibacillus > Paenibacillus sp. J22P15. Next base: position 17,936 of record NZ_JBWDNT010000009.1, on the reverse strand, counting down.
AATTAAATACCGGCTCATTATAGGTTATAATCCCGTCAGGGCTAAAATAAGCGAAGCAAATCAACGTAACTCCTAGGTAAACAAATAAGGTAATGGAGTTAGCTATAACCATTCCAGGAAGAGCCAAATGTTTTTTTTGCAGAAAAGGATACAACACAAAAACAATCTCAAAGCCGATAAATGAAAACGCTGCTGATCCTACACTTTCAAATATAGGCATCCACCCTTCTTTAATGAGCGGAAGCAGATGCAGCCAGTGACTGTCTCTTATAGGGATTAACAAGAGGAAAAACATCCAAATTGTCAAATAAAAAACAAGTTCAGTGTATCTGCCCAAAATAGTCAGCCTTTTTCCTGCAATAAAAAAACCTGGCACAACGAGTAGAAACATCACAATATAATCCGGGGTCATTTGCAAAAACCATTGATTCATATATAACATCGCCAAGGTCAATACGATCAATGCGCAAAAAGCAAAATAAGCAATAATAGGGATGGCCATGACCTTCCCTACAAATTTGCCAAAGAGACGGATTAACAAGTCGAATATCGTATCGTCTGGGTACTTCTCGAAGGTCTTTATAATAACAATACTGGCGATCAGATTCATGCAATATCCGATAATCAAGGATATCCAACCATCAGTCCCTGCTTTTAGTGCGAGCGTTCTAGGAAGAGAAAACACCCCGGTTCCTACTTGGCACCCGTGAATGATGAAAATAAACTGCATAAATGTAATTTGGCTGCGTCGATATTGTTTCAAGAATCATCACCATCCCGATGATCTTTCTGCCTAATGGTCTGCATTGACATCGTGCTTTTCGGGCGCTTGAGCATAGACCATACAGGCAAACGAATAAAAACATCCTTCATTTCAGAAAATCTCCACGGCGCTAATGGGGTTCCATAGGGCACTCCGAGTGATTCCATCGAAACGAAATGAGCAACTAATACTGTTGCACCGACAACAATGCCCACAATGCCAAACATGGAAGCAAGAATCATGATCGGAAACCTCATCAGCCGTATGGAAGCACCCATATCATAGTTCGGAATGATAAAGGAAGCGATCGCGGTAGAGGAAACGACAATAACCATAATATTACTTACAATTCCGGCCTGAACAGCCGCTTGACCAATAATAATGCCCCCGACAATACCGATCGTTTGACCGATCATTGCGGGCAGACGAATCCCTGCTTCTCTCATCATTTCCAGCACAATTTCCATCAGAATCGCCTCTATAATTGGTGGAAAAGGAACCCTGGATCTTGTTTCAGCAATTGAGAGAATAAATTGGACCGGAATGACCTCGTAATTAAACGAAATAAACGCTATATAAGCAGACGGTAAAAACAAGGCGATAAATAAAGCAAAGAAACGCAAAAGTCGAATAAACGAAGATATCAACCAGCGACTGTTATAATCATCAACGCTTTGAAAATAAGCGATAAAGTTTACGGGAGCAATCATCACGGTGGGAGATCGGTCTACGACCACTGCGTATCTTCCTTGAAGAATATGTGATGCTGTTGTATCAGGCTTCTCTGTCAAAATAACCTGTGGGAAAGGGGAATAGGGATTATCCTCAACGAACTCCGCTAATTCACCTGTGTTCATAATCGCATCAATATCGATATGGTTTATCCTTATTTCTAGTTCCTCGAGAACTTCCGGATTGGCCACATCAGCCAAATATAAGATCGAGATCTTTAATTTTCCGCGTTGGCCTACAGTTAGCTCCTTAATCTTCAATTCACGGTTGGGAATGTATCTGCGAATCAATGCAATGTTTTGGCTCCCTGTTTCAACGAAGCTCTGATGTGCTCCTCGAAGGGAAGCTTCTATGCGTGAGTCATCAACCGCTCTTTGCGGCCAACCTTTCGTCTCATACAAGTAAACTCTCGCATGGCCTTCGACAAAAAGCACACTGTCCCCTTGCAGAATGGCACTTTCAATATGAATCCACTCTGTTTCCACACGAATTTGTCCCACACTGACTTCGGGCAGTCGATCATATTGCTCAGGATCACCGTTAATTAATGCATGTAAAATATTGTTGTGTATAAATTCCTTATTAACTAATCCGTCCAAAAAAACAAGAGTCGCTGAAATACCATCCTGATTCGTCTGAATCTGTCTGATCGTTAAATCGGGAGTTAACGTAAATAATTGCTTCAGATATTCAATGTTAGCGGACATCTCTTTACTCAGAGGGACCTCTTGCAGGGAGCTGGCAGCCTCATCAGGTATCCGTAATTTCGATTTACGGTTTCCTCTAAAAAATTTCATATTCGAAAACACAAGGAATCATCCTATCTTGAACAGTCTGTGGATTGGAATCAGTCATTCCAAGGATCGACATAAACTGACAAAAAGATACTCTTGATTCGTTAAAGTGGAAACCATCAAAATCTGTACTGCAATAAAAAAAGCCCTAACTCTCACGTAGATCGTGAACCAGGGCTTCGTTCCTATTCGACTTTACTCGTTGCTATATTCCCCAACAATTTACATGCTATTTATAGTTGAAACTTTATTCAGTAACCGGTTTTGATTCTGTTGATATTCATTTAACAGATCATCTAACTCTATCGATATCTTTAGCACCAATTCAGAGGATACACCATACATTTCGCTGATTTGATTCATCTCAATTCTTTTTTGTTCGATAACCTGTTTGAGTTGAGCTAACCTTCCCACAGTGTACCCCCTCTGACTCCAGATCTTCTGGCCATGAAGAATAACGGAGTCTAAAAGAACTCTCACTACTGGCCTTTCACTTATCTCTCTGCGGGTACAGAAGCCATCTGCTTAAGAACATCAACTCATCAACCCCTATGTTTAAGGGGCATCAATTAAATCCCAACGAATCAATCCTTTATATTGTGCGGCATAGACAAAGGGATTGATTTTCAACAATATCCCTTGATTCGTTGCCCATTGGATGTTCACCTCCAATTGATTTTCAGTAATACCCTCATAAACATACATTGGTATTCCAGGTTCCATCATTGTTTCATTTCCATGCTCATCAACAAATATTAAAGCATCCGTCAAGTAGTGCCCTTCGATATCTGAAAACTCTTCAGTCAAGGTCGCTGATAGACGCCATGGGCTACCTATTGCACGCGTATCTTTCACACTGATGTCCCAATCATTATTTCGTTCTGAAATAGTCGATTGACTTGAAATCATTGTATTCTCAAAGCTAACCTGATCAGCTACAGTTGTAAAAACTAGTTTTCCGGTAACATTAACAGTTAAGGTTTCAACATTAGATTGCTGACCCCCATCATCTACAGCATAGACTGTAATTTGGTGCACGCCTAAGGATAATTGCTCTGCAGGTATAGCGTATTCATAGTTAACTTGTTCGCCTTTATTAGTCGAATTTGCTGCACTGGGAGCGAAGTTAACTGCTGCATCCGAATCTATTGCATAATATAAATCCACCGTATCACTATCAAGATCGCTCCAGCTTCCGATAATGGGATAGGCAGTGCCGAAATCAACAGGAATTTCCATATTCGCATCTACTAACGTAACGGTCGGCGGACTTACAACAATAATCTTTAAAACAGCAGTTGAATAGGCCCCTAACGGGTCTCTTACTACGACTTCCAATTTATTTTCACCTAATATCAAATGATCGTTTGTGATCAGAAAGCTCCATGGTACTGGATCATAGGAACCGCCATTATCCAGCTCTTCAGTATTCAGCAAGGTTCCATTCAGAGCATAATATACTGTGTTTTTGGAATTATCAAGATCTCTCCAGATTCCTGTGGCTTCATAAGCTTCACCAACCGTAATATAAATAGGACCAGCTTGATCGATTGTCACATCGGGTGCCTGGTTTGTTGAAATGAAATAACTCACCGGTGAAGTATGGATAATATGGTTACTTCCCATAAAATCCGTCTTTTCCGTAACTGAAGCTGCTTGTGATATGTTATTTACTTTGACCTTAAAAGAAATAATCTGTTCACTATTAGCAGCATTCATGTCTGGAAGATTAACGGCTAGCGTTTTCCCTGTCCATAAATTATCAGCTAACGCTATGGTCCCGCTGCTATTTGTTAATGTTAATGAATTCGGTACATACGTAACATGAGCATTAATCATTGTTTGAGCGATAATATCTTTCCAGTCTTGTTTACCCGAGAGATATTTCGCCGTGAGGGTATAGGTTAACTCATCACCAATAAAGACGGTGGCTCCATTCACATTGTGCGAATCATCGCTTTTGGTTATCGTTTCTGTCACTTCACTGTTTACCAATCCCGGCACGTTTTCAAACGCAACCAGATTCCAGGCAGTATTACCTCCGGTTGCACCCGTAAATCCCCAATAGACTTGGTTCGCACCGAAGACGTCTTGAATATTGATGGGGATATCGACCTTATTAGTACCCGCTAGTTGATAGGATAGCATGCTGCTCGCCGCATTCCACTTCACTTCGAATTTACGCCATGTATCATTTGCTAATGTTCCAGTGTATTGGAGATTATTATGATACATTTTTCTTGACCACTCAAATAGACTAAGCCGCCAATCTTTATAAGTGGTTGATTTACCAGGATAATTCCAAGCAATGTGGTCATTATTTTGATTATCATAATCAAACCGGCCACCACCTGAGTCATTGTTGTGCCACGTATCAAACTCAACCGCTAAACTGTTTTGAATTCCGTTAAATGGACCTCCATTGTTAGTTGCTGCCCACACCCCAAGACCGCCGGCACCGTTAGGAGACAATGCGTTTGTGCCCCCGGGATCATTATGCATAACAAATACAATACCGTCCGATGCATTATCTCCTTGATTTCCGAAATATATATACATTGAAGCCACAAAGTCTTGTGTTAAATCCATTAGATTATTGCTGGTTGACCAAATTCCGCCTTTTTTCCCGGTAGCCTGAGGAGTGATTTCAACGATTGAACCGTCAATAATGGAACTGTTCGAGCCCGTTGGTAGCGCAAATATATTATCCAGATTAATCTTGGCTGGAGGTAGATTTGCAATTGCAAAACTTTCAAATAGTGTCTCGCCATAGGTAGCATAAGTAACATCAACAACGGAACGACTATGTTCCGGAGAAGCCAAAACTATGCCCCTATCTGGCACCGTCCGCACAACGATGGGTAACAGAATACAAATAATTAATAGGAGTACAACCTTAATATGAGGAAATATTTTGTTCTTCATTTCGATTCCCTCTTTTTTTCTTTATCAGCAATACAATAATAATGAAAACTAATGCTAAAATGATCGATCCCATTATCCAATAAAGTAATGTATTATCTTTCTCGGCGATGCTTTCAACAGCATTTTCCTTGATTTGTTGCGCTTCTTTACTTTTGATTTCAAACATTTTATCAAACTTCCAGGTTTGGTCGCCGTCACTCGCCGTTACATACAAATGATATTTTCCGGGTTCAAGCTGTTTAGCATCCCAACTTATCGGAAAATCAAAATTAGAATTCGGTGCCATGGATAATTTACTTTTTGTCGTTTCGTGAAGCGTCTCTTGGCGGCCTTCTTTAGTGACTCTGGCATCTACTTTCAAATTATTTATAATTACGGCTTCTGTATTTTGCAAATTGGCGGTAACAACCGGACGATAGTTCATTAACCCTGCCTGAACTTCATTCAACTTTAGATTTGGCCGTACTATTTTTGCAGTTTCGGATAATTTCACGCCAATCACATAGGAAAATTCATTTTTTAATAGAACACGTTGTTTGGCTTGTGTTTCTTCAGCTTGATTGATTTTGTGAATGTGGAATCCGCCTAAAATAATGCCATCAAATGACTTCTCGGGCATTTGTATCGTAAACGGCACATCCTTCTTTTCATTGCTTTTTAACGTTACTTTTTGTCTTTGAGTAATAATCTCAGAAAATGAATACTTCAATGAGCTGTCTTTTTCATGTTCATGTTTGCTGTAATCAATGACTCCGTTTTGGTTCGTTATCGCTGTGTTGGGTTCAATCATCAGTTCTATTTCTTCGGTCGATCCGTTTTTCACGGTTAACGTTATCGTTTGTTTTGAACCGGGACTCATTTTCAAGTCAAAATAGGTAAGCTTTTTATTGATTTGATTTTCGGGAATATTGGCTTTGACAGAGTAATTCATTGATCCGGCATAAGCCGATTCATTGTTTGCAACCATCCCCCACCCAATCCATAATGAAACTAGAAGCATTAATAAACCTTTTTTCATTCAAAATCCCTTCCTCGTTCAAATGGAACCCTGTTCATGCCAACAAAACAAAGTTGAACCCGGCTTTCAATAAAGAAAGCCTAGTTCGACATTTGAAACGATTTAATTGGGTGCGTTAGATAATTCCCAAGTAATTACGGCCGTATAATTGATCAGCGTATCTGCCGACCCCTCCAAAACCTTTAATTGAACATTTCTATTATCGCCTTCCGTTCCGGAGAAAACATCGACCCAGGTTCCGCGGCCGGCGCCTTCTTCAGCAATCATCACTCGTTTTACATCTGTATTATCAAAAACAACGTCATACGCTGCAGGAGGAGCGGATACATTGCCGGACAGTGATTTTACTTGTCCGTTTCGAAACAATAATACGGCGCCTGCCAACACTTTCCCATCCTCGCTTTTGAACTCGGAAGCCCGTGCCTTCAAAGACCATCCTTCTCCGGTACCGCGTTTATCTGTAACTTGTACATACGGATTTTTATTTACGGCATAATATGTTATGTTTCCGCTAGCAATTTTTTTGGTTCCGAATTGAATATTGGAGACATAGTCAAGTGTCAACTTTCCACTATTTCCTGTGCCCCCATTTCCCGGATCTACAGGATCAATCGGTCCAGCCGGATCTGGTTTATCCGGATCTTCAGGATCGACCGGTTTTGTTGGCCCCTCATCAGCAATAAAGCTTATGGAGTTGCTTGAAACGGTTGAATCCACCCCATTTGCCTTGACCGGATAGCTTGGATAGGCTGCGCCGGCAAGAATAAATCCTAATGCCAGTACCTTAATAGCCCTCATCCGTCTTACCTCCTACTGTGAACTATTGCGGTGCGTCCAGCAGACTCCAGTACAATGTGGAAGCATAGTCTCCAATCAAGTTTCCGGCAGGGACTTGAATAGTCACGCTGGTTGCAGTAAATTTATCTACCCATGTTCCCAAACCTGTATCAACTGCTGCAACCATCAGGTTTTGCGGTGCGGTTACATCCGAATCTGTGCTTAATTGAACTTCTCTTGCATCGGGCGTTGCGGAAACATTCAAGGGAGTCGTCTCTAACGTTCCAACCGGAAGCGTTACAACCGCACCTTTCAACACTATCGTATCATCGGTTTGATCTTTGAATGGCGCAGCCGACACTTGCAATGCCCACCCCGCTCCCGTTCCGCGAGTATCTGTCACTTGAACGTTTGGATTTGTAGTCGTCGTTGAATAGGTTACTTTTCCGCCAGCCAATTGATGCGTATCGAACAGTAGCGGCGAGACATTATCAATGGTTAATGAACCTACATTTCCGGTTCCTCCGCCCGGCACGCTTGGTATGATTGGTGTCGTTGAACCGGCTCCTTCAGTTATCGTAATAGTGCCTTGAGAATTGGCTGTTGAAACACTCGCCGCACTTGCTGCTGCGGGGAACGCGAATAATAGTATAGCTTGTGATAATAGTAATGCTTTTTTTACTTTCATTTGTAAGTTCACTCCTAATGGTATAGTTTCTTGTTAACTAACTCTCGTTAGCCTGTATTATGGGTAACATATTTAGTGAAATCTTCACAAGTCAATGACTTACTAAAATAAAAACCTTGATAATAGCAGCAACCAAGCTTTCGCAATATCTCTATTTGTTGTTTTGTTTCCACACCTTCTGCTACAACCATGACATTCAATTTCTTACACAAAGAAATAATGGATTCGACAAGGAGTTGTCGGTTCTTACAACTTACGATTGTACGGATCAAAGCAATATCGAGCTTTACACAGGTTATATAATAATCACATAGATACGACAAAGAGCTATGTCCCATGCCAAAATCATCAATAGATACATTTATCCCCATAGCTTTCAACTTCTCAAAGTTGCGACGAATGGAGTGACTTTGAGAAATTGCGGTTCGTTCCGTAAGTTCTAGTTCCACATATTTAGGGTCAATAACAGCTTTATTCATGCATACCTGTATCGTCTGAATAAGCTGATCCTCCTCTAACAGCTGTTGGGGATCCACATTTATCGAGAGTACCAAGTTGCTATGACCCAGTAAATGCCATTGCTTTAAATCACTTAATGCCTGATTCAAAATCCATGTATTCAATTGATTAGTAAGACCTTTTTCTTCACAAATAGCTACGATTATGGCTGGTGATATTTCGCTATATACTGGGTGATTCCAGCGAAGTAAAGCTTCTGCCCCGATTACTTCACTCCGACTGTTTACTTTTGGCTGGTATTCTAAATGTATAGTTTTTTTCTGGCTTTTAAATCCGGCCTCCAGTTCTATAGCCAGTAAACTACGAGAAAACGAACCAAGCGCATCATCGCAATTTTGAAGTTTGTTATGTGTCACTATTTGGATATGTTGATTTCCCTTTAGCTTCTGCTGGAATGTCAAAGTATGCCGTCGATGCCTGTACTTTCTCTTTAAGCGTTCGGGGTTCAGCATAGTGAGCTAAAAATACCTCCTTCCTGTACATAAACTCCTCAATAAGCCTTTCACGAGTAATCTATATCTGTCGTTTATATGAAAAGCTCAAGTGATTCCTATATGAAGAAATTATAACTAAAATACCCAGTTCTCTGCTAAATACGTATTAAATGATGGTTCTTTTGTTCCAAATGAGAGGACCCGCGGAGTTTTTATCGAAATGGGAAAATAAGAATGTGGTCGTATGGGGGTAAAATAAATTTTAATCTTATATAAAAAGGATGACTTCCAACTCAGAAGTCATCCTTTTCTTGCCGATAAAACATTATAATTCTACTGTATAGGGATATGAAGTTTTGTAATGAATATTTTTTCTATTGGATCTATTTCCATGAGAACTAATCCACCACTATTCTCAATAATTTCCTTTAATATTTTTATGCCAATACCATGATTGTCTTTATCTTGTTTAACGGTAACTAGCCCTTCATCGTCAATTTTTATTTCTCCGTTAAATGAATTTTTGATCAGAATACATGACCAGCCTTCATTTGTACAACTTGAAACATCGATAAACCGATTAGCGTAATTCTCTAACCTATAACATGCTTCAACGGCATTTCTTAGCACATTTGAAAAAATGCGGATGATGTCGATCTCAGATAGTGCAATCTGAGGAGGGATGTGTACAAGTGCTGAAAAACGAATATGATATTCGTCACATGTGTTTGCCGCATCCTGCAAGATTGCATCTAGTATAAAATTGTTGGAATAATTCTTATGAACTAGAACACTATTGTCCATTGTATGCTGAATATCATCTAATAATTTTGATGCTCTATCAATCTCATTATTTTTAAGTAAAGTCTTAACTAATGACATTATATTGTTATAATCATGTTTAAAATTCCGGAAGCTTTCCGTGTATTTCTGATACGACTTGTAATGTCTCAGTTGGCGTTCGAGTTGCTCTTGCAGTTGCTTGGTTTGTCGCTTATATTCCTGAAGATATGCCACCCGAATCGTTTTGTTCCAAATAACCAGCATTAGACCGAGACTCCAAATACATGATATTAAATATAACATTGTAAACCATATTGAGGTCGATTCAACAAATCGCCCGTCGAAGATCAACATGAGGTATAAAAGTAATGCCGTTAGAACAGCGACAATATATTTCATTTGGCCATCGTTACGACGAAATTGTCTCACATACAATTCATTAGCAATCGTTTTTTTAATAATATAAACAAAAATGATTGAAGCCGTGACTGCAATCATAATAGATGTATAAAAATACTCGCCTTGAAGAACATATTTAACATCCTCGCCCAAAATCAATGCAAATACCGAGACCACAATTCCTTTAAAGGAGTTAAGAATAAAAATATAAACGATTCCGCCATACACCATTTGTATGGGCTTAACTTTAAAGAGTATTTTAAGTCCCAACATAAATAAAATACTCTTAGCCAAAACCCCAGTTTGCGGAAGTTGCACATATTCCATGAAAATATAACAGGCAACATTGGATGAAACGACAATAGCATAGTTAAGCCAGTGGCCTCGATTTGCCGGATAAACTTCTCTAAAGTAAAGGAGGAATCGGATATTATAAACAAGCAATAAAATAACAACTAAAAATTGCACATTCGTCACCTACTATTTATGCATATATTGGCGTAAATAGATTGAAAATTCCTGTTTCACTAATCTCATATAGGTCACACCGATTGGAATATGTTCACCTGTCTTTAACTGTAAACCTTGAGTCTGGAATTTTGCGATATATTGTAAATTAACCATATAAGAGCGGTGAACCCGGATAAAACCCTTTCCGTGAAGCTGCTCCATTAATTGATCCATTGTTCCATAAAATTCAACATTCTTATTTCCTTTATAGTGGGCCGTAACGACTCGTTTTCTAATTTCAAAATAAGAAATATCCTTCATAGGTATGACGTTGCGGGAGTAGCCGGATTCACATATAAACATACCCCCTTCTTTGACCTCAGCTAGTGCAATAGCCCTAGCAAGAATTTGTTCAAACCTTTCAGTTGTCGTATCATGCTTAATCAGATACTGAACCGGAGAGATATCAAATGCTTCGAACACATAATCATCGCTAGATGTAAGGAATATAATTTCTGACTTGCAGCCAAGAGTTCGCAGTTTTTGGGCAGTTTCAATACCGTTCATGGACCCCATCATAATATCCAAGTAAATAATATCCGCTTGATTAGGAGAATCAAGCATGTGGAACACCAAAGATTCCCCATTTTGAAAAGTGAGAACATTAATTAATATTTGATTTTTGCGTGCAAATTCGGAAATAAGAAGTCGGTAGTCATCTAACATTTGTTGATTGTCATCACAGAGAAAAATTGTTAGTACCACTGTCCATCTTCCTTAACTGTTATTGTTATCTGGAATAGTAAAATCAATAAAACTATTATATCACTCACAAATAAAAAATAGGTTATATGTCACTTGATAAATATTCCCTATTCAAAAAATGGTAATTAAAAACTATTCATCTAATTAAGCATAATTATCATATACAATGTTTTTCTTGTTTTGTGTAAGTTTTGATCTCGATTAAGGTCAATTTGTTCCATATGACGTATAGGACTAAAATACACCACATAGGGTGACGCAGTAGATTTGTTTCCTTTTGTTTCGTTTATATCAAAGCTTGCAGACGAACAATCGCCTGCGCTCGATCGACGACATCCAATTTCCCATAGAGGTTGCTGATGTAATTACGGGCCGTACCCTCGGCTATGTAAAGCTCATCAGCGATTTCACGGTTGTTCAGTCCGCGAATAATGAGCTGTGCTAATTTTTCTTCACGCTCTGTCAGCTTAATGACATCCGGATTGGATTTTTGAATGTATTCATAGTCATCTGTGATCCTATTCATCCTCTCCGCCAATTTAGCGGCAACGGATGCCGGAAGAATAAACTGGCCGGACATCGTATCACGAATGGCTGCGATCATTTTATCTACATCCATATCCTTAAGCATATAGCCGCTCGCCCCATTCGCCATGCCTTCAACAATATAGTCTGCATCAATGAAAGTCGTTAGAATTAAAATAAATATTTTGGAATCAATCCGTTTTAATTGCTTTAAAGCGCTAAGCCCATCCATAACCGGCATTTGAATATCCAGCAGCATGAGATCCGGACGCAATGTCTCTGCCAGCTCGCATGCCTCTTTTCCATTCCTGGCTACACCGATTACTTCAAAATCATCTTCCAGATCAAGTATTGTCCGCAGTCCTTCCCGAGTCAGCATCTGATCATCGGCAATAACTATAGTAATCTTTTTCATTCCCTACCTCCATTCAATCGCATCTAATATGGTAAATCTATCTTCAGTAGACAGCCTCGATTGGGCAACCGTTCAATCGTAAGGCTGCCGCCCAACTGTTCAACGCGCTCCTTCATTGCCTTTAATCCAAAACCCATCGTAATTACACTGCCGCCTATCCCGCTGTCTTCAAGTCTAAACTGTAAATATGCACCGACTGGTTGCAGATTAAAGCGAAATTTTATACTCCCGCCATGGCGAATACCATTGGTTAAGCCTTCCTGCAGCGCATGATAGATCGTCTTCTTATGAGCTACGGACAGTTTCGGCAAATCATGAATGGCTGCATCAATGACAACTTCCATATTGCGCTCCGTATCTCGAATGAGCTTGTTTAACATTTGTCCAAGATCGGCAAACCTGTCCTCCTTCAACAAATGGACAGACCCTCGAATTTCATTCAGGCTGTGCCGAACAAGATCCTGTGCTTCCTTCAGACGTTGAATGCCGCCCTCCATATCCTTATGCAGAAGGCGCTTTCCAGCCTCAATTTGAAGGATCGTCGATGTAAGTGAATGTCCGACAATATCATGAATTTCATGAGCGATACGATTTCGTTCCTCATAAACAGAAGCTTCAGCCAGTGCGGCTGACGTCTCGCGCATCGAGCGCTCAAGACTGCGAGTTCTCTCTATTACTTGATCTTCAAGATTATTTTTAAGATATTGAATCCCCGAGTAAAGTCTAGCATTTTGGATGGAAATGGCGCATTGGGAACCAAGCAGCTTCAACATATCCAGGCGCTGAGGCGTAAATATGCTCGTTGAAAGCTTGTTTTCCATATAGAGTAAACAAATCAGCTTGTTCTGGTTCATAATAGGAAGGCAAAGAACCGATTTCAATCTGTTGTTCATGACATACGGATTCCGTGTAAACATCCCCTCTTTGGCAGCATCATGCAGCACAACTTCCTCTTTCGTTCTTGCCGCATATCCAATGATCGCCGCTGGAACTTTGTCCGATTCTTCCTCTAGAGGAATGGTTTCGATGTATTGCTCCTCGGCAGTCCCATATGCTTCGATAACCCATTGATCCTCATGACCAAAAATGAGCACACCGTATTCCGCTCCCGCATTATGAAGCATGATGCGCATCAACGTGCCCAGCAAGCGATTCATCTCCATCTCGCCCGATAACACTTGCGCTGACATGACGGCAGAGAGATAATCCACATTATCCAATCCCGATTCTCGCCTAATGTGCAAAAGGTTTCCGTATTTTTGTTCAAGATCAGCTACTTTCGCCATCGCTCCCCATTGAGTAAACGCTTCATAGGCTTCCGTCATGTTGATTTTCGCGAGCTGCTGTTTACCTTGACGAAGAGCGAACTTGGCAAAGCACTCCGCAGCCATGCCCAAATCGTGAATAAAACCGTACGTGCGTGCTGCCTCGATCGATTTCTCGTAAAACTCTTCGGCTTGTCGGTTCTTTCCGTTAATCCGCATTATCTCTGCTTTGATGAGTAGATATTTATGCTTATAATTTTGAGGGCATCGTGCAGCATGCCCCTTCATGCTCTTCAGATTCTTTCGCAAGTTTACCCGAAATACCCTTTGTTCCTGATCCGATGCATCCTCGTACAACTGTGCCCATACTAAAGCTTCGTACATACATTGAACGGGGTTATCGTATTTTTCTTTACGCTTGCTAATGATCACAGCCGATCTCTTCAAAGCCTCATGTGCAGTATGATATTGACCGAACATATAACCAGGCAAATACTGAAGAGTGCAGACGAGCTCTTGAAGCGTTTCGGGCTGGTCTCCATTAACCGATTCGGCAAAGCCATCACTATATATATCCGATTCCTCAAATGGGTCGTTTGGTGCTCGATATCCCGTCAAACGAGTGATAAGCACCGCAAACACAGTCACCTGCTTCCAATGAAGGCCCTTGTTATTCCGTAAAAACTCTCCCGCATGAGCAATTAACCGTTCATAAATATCGCCGAGCGGGTGTCCAAAATGCATTAAAATACCACAAATAACGATTACACTTTGATTGCCTTGCCAAACATCTCCAAGCTCCAATCCTATCTTTCCAGCGTGCTCAGCAAAATCGTCCAGTAACGACGGTTCATATTGCCGCCAGCTATCGTAACACAATGCGAATGAAGTACGCGCCTTAACATGTAGTGCCGGGTACGGCTTCGATAAATGACAGCCGAGCATTCCCCACTTGAACGCTTCCTTATAATTCCGAGAATAAAAATTCAGAAATAGGGTATATCCCATAAAAGCGATCGAAGACTCCGGGGCCATGCCGTAATCAAGTGTCATCTCGACCATTGCGAACGATGTAGCAATCCACCCCTTTTGGTTTACAAAAAAGGAAGCATTGGACGTATAAGACATCGCGGTCATTGCTATTCTGCGAACCTCATCAGTCATAGGCGGCAATAAATGTATCGATTCAATCGGATGCTTCCGTATTTTCCGGCTCATTCTTATCCACTGCACCGTCAGTCCGAACATGCTTGGATCGAAATTATGACGCAAGTTCAATAGTTCCATCGTTTGACGACCTATGGAAATAACCTGTTCATAATTCTCATGCGCTGCCTCCAATTGTATCTTCACCGTACACACGAATGCCTTGTCCAGGTTCGTCTCTGCTTTGCTAATTAACAGATTAAACAAATCATTCGCCTTTGCAAAATGACCAGTTAAATATTCAATCTCAGCACGTTCTCGGAAGGCTCGGAAGGTTTGAGTATAGTTATCCTTCCAATCTTCTTCGTTCATTAACGCAGTAGCATGTCGTAAATAACCTAAAGATGTCTCATATGCGGTCGATTGTTTGGCCTTTAATCCCGCCTGCAAGTTCAGTCCCGCGAGCTCCTGCTTCTGCTCTGGGCGTTCAATCCGTTCCCATGCCTGATTGAAATGATTAACCGCTTCAAATATATTCGTTTCCTCGCTGGATTTCATGCGATCCGCTAGCAGCATTCCGATTTTCCAGTGCAGATCGGGACGCTCATCTTCGGAGACTAGTGCATAGGCAGCCTGATGGATACGGTCATGCTGAAATTGATACGTATTACCGTTTCCTGTGTTAACAGGCTGTAATAGTTGTTCACGCTCGGCAACCCCAAGCACTTCGGTCAGCTCCTGCAGGGATAAATTCGTAATAGAAACGAGCGTATCCAAATCAAAGCTTGTACCCAGAAATGCTGCCCGCCCCAGCACATTAACCGTCCGATCAGAGAAGAGCTTCATTTTCTCTGATATATAATCAGCAGCATTGGTAGGAACATTCCTTTCGGCAATACGCGGCAAATTCCATTTCCAACTTCTGCTCGTTTCATCAAATAGGACGTGTTTATCATCGACCAAGTCCTGTAGAAATTGCTTGAGAAAGAATGGATTTCCCTCTGTCTTATGAAGCAATACCGCAGCAAGCTCAATCATTCCGTCTGCTTCGTAACCCATGGTATCGTTTAGAAGATGGTTCAAATCAGTAATTTCCAGCGCGTTCAAATGAATGCGGCTCTGGAGCATGTTGTTCTCTTCAAGAGATTTCTCCAAACGAGTGAGCGGATGCTGCTCTGTAATCTCCCCATCCCGATAGGCCAAAATGACGAGCAGATGTTTCGTTTCCCTGTCCACTAGAAGACAAGCAAGATATTGAAGAGAAGCTTCATCCGCCCATTGAAGATCATCAAAAAACAAAACCAAAGGGCAATCCGGTTGTAGAAATAACTTAATAAATCGGTTAAGAACAAGATGAAAACGCCGTTGTGCTTCCACCGACGGCAACGACTGTACAGGCGGTTGCGCGCCAACCAGCAATTTAAGCTTTGGAACAAGATCAATAATCAGCTGTCCATAACCATCTAACGCATTTAAAATACGAAGCTTCCAAATCTCCACCTGCAGCTTGCTCTCCATGAGAAGCTGACTAACCAATTCATCAATGGCTTGAATCCATACGTCGTAAGGCAGTGCGGTTTGCTTCGGATTGTACTTACCCGTAACTATAAAACCATCGGAAGACATCGACTTCCGAAGGGTTTCCTTTACAAAGGTCGTTTTGCCAATTCCTCCGCTGCCACTAACCCAGATGACCTCCGCTGTGCTCAAAGACGTTCGCCGCAGCGCTTCTTGTAAGATCTGTTGTTCGGTGTGCCTGCCGTAATAATGTTCAGAAATAATCCAACGATCTGGAATATCTTTCGTTGCCAGTACAAAGGGTTTGACTTCTCCCGAATGCTGAAATTGAATCAGACATTTCTCTAGGTCCGACTTCATACCGAATGTGCTGTTATACCTCGCATCCGGCATTTTCTCCATGCACTTACCTACAATCTCGGAGACCATCTTAGGTATAGAGGGCAACTTCTTATGCAGCGGCTTGGGTATGCTGGCAAGATGATGATAAATGACACCCGGTACATCCCGGAGCTCGAAAGGCACACTTCCCGATAACCACTCGTATAAAGTAACACCGAGCGAATAAAAGTCCGAGCGATAATCCGGTATCATCGCCGTTCTGCCCGTCTGTTCCGGAGAGATATACGACAATACAGAATCCGGTCTACTTGTCGAAAGCGATAGAGGACTTTTTTGCAAATCGGTAGAGCACATACGGATATCGACAAATTTCACATCACATGTATCGGGATTGACGATTAGATGAAAGGGGGTTATTTCATTGAGTGTAATTTTCTCGCCGTGTATTTGCATAAGACAATCGGCTAAAGCTACAGCAATGCTTAGTTGTGCCGAATGCATGAATGGATTAACGCGCGTTTGCAATATTTGATCAAGGGTATATCCCCCGATATCCTGTAAGATTAAATAAGGCCTATCCGCGACAATTTCTAAGCTGTACGCCTCCAGCGTTCCTTTTCCATCAAGTTTCATAAGCATGTCATACTCATATTGAAAAGAGGCAACCACATTTGAGTCTGGAAATAAATCACATGTCGTTTTGGCAATAACAAGCATATTATCCTCTTGCCGCTGCATTCTATATAGCTTTATATCATTATTACTACTAATTATTTCTATCATTTGATACCCTGGTATCTCTATCACGAAGCCACACTCCCCAGTTACCATAATGTGTCCATTATATAAAAAAACAGACCGTCCATTGGATAGTCTGCTGCCTATTTATTAAATTACTTGAATATTCGTTTTCTATGTTTATTCCCGATTTTGTACCACAATTCGGTATGCTCATCCTTGAAGAAACGAATGCCAATTAAACGTAAAGGCGTCCAAATCTCTCTAAACATGATATACTCTGCCACTATTCTCACCTCGGGTATTAATTCTATTTGCTCTATGTTTTAGTTACTTCTAGCACTTTCATGAACCTAACATCTTTTAACATTATAATATAAAATAACCAAGTAAAATAGTGACTGCTGTCATAACTGTTGTCATATGACAGCAATTAGTAATATTATACATATAATGCAGGATTCGAACTATAGAAAAAATGCGATAAAACACAAAATCCACAACCGCTATGAAGTGACCCCATAAAGTTAGACAGGTTATTTCATTAGGCGACTTTTTGGGAATGAGTTCGGTACTGTTCCGGACTCATTCCCTTTAGTTTTGCCTTAATGCGCTTGTGATTGTAATAATCAATGTATGTTGAGAGCTCTTGTTTAAAATGCTCAATACTATTAAATTCGTTTAAATAAAGAAATTCAGATTTCATTGTGCCAAAGAAACTCTCAATGACGGCGTTGTCGTAGCAGTTGCCTTTGCGGGACATACCTTGTTTGATACCACGCTTTTCAAGGGCATGACGATACGGTTTCATCTGATAGTGCCATCCTTTATCAGAATGAATCAGGAGCGTATCTTTGTCTGCTAATCGTTGAAATGCTTGATCTAACATTGTGGAAACAAGAGAATAGACTGGTCTTGAACCGATCGTATAGGTAATGAT